>JBEBTD010000025.1:0-16214 GCA_040393965.1 Leucobacter soli
TGCCCTTGTCGCTCAGCTTCTCGCGGCCGATGCGCAGCACCTGCGTCATCGCCTCGGCATCCATGTCGTAGGCCATGGTGACGTGGTGCAGCACTGCGCCGCTCGCGAGCCGCTTCTGCGCGGCGCCCCCGATCTTGCCCGCCGGGCTCGTGATGTCGTTGAGCGGCTTGTAGACGGCATCGATGCCGACCGAGCGCAGGGCCTCGAGCACCCAGTCGTCGAGAAAGGCGTACGAGTCGGCGAAGCTCATGCCGCGCACCAGCTCCTCGGGAGCGTAGAGCGCATAGGTGATGCAGTTCGCGGGCTCCATGTACATGGCCCCGCCGCCCGAGATGCGCCGGACGAGCTGCGCGCCGCGCGCGGCGAGCTGATCCTCGTCGACCTCGTTGACGACCGACTGGAAGCTGCCGATGATGACCGCCGGCTCGTCCCACTCCCAGATGCGCAGCGTCGGCCCGCGCCGCCCCTCGCCGACCGCTGCGGTGAGGACCTCGTCGAGGGCCGCGTTCATCATGGGAGACACGGCGGGCTCGTGCAGGATGCTCCAGTCGTAGTCGCGCCACTGCGCCGCACCCGTGATCGCCCGGCGCACCGCGACACCGACGGCCTCGGCCGAGAAGCCGATCAGGTGCGTGCCCTCGGGCAGGGCGCGCATGATCGCGGCGCCCACCTGCTCCACATCGGCGTCGGCGGGCAGCCCCTCGACGGCGGCATTGATGAGCGGCAGGGCGTCGTCGGGCTCGAGGAAGAAGTCGCCGGAGAGCTTGAAGCCCGAGATCGTGCCGTGATCCTCGTCGCCCTCGAGCTCGAAGTCGACGATCACGAGCTTGCCGCCGGGAACCTTGTACTCGCCGTGATGCGTGCTCATGGACTCCAGCGTACCCAGCGAACCCCGGCTACACCTCGCCGGGGAAGCGGTCGAGCATCCAGGTGACGATCTCGGCGATCGCCTTCTCGCGTACGGTCTCGTTGATGAGCTCGTGACGGGCGCCCTCGAAGATGCGCAGCGTCACATCGCGCACCCCGCGCCTGCGGTAGGCGGCGGCGAGCCGGCGCAGGCCGTCGCCTCGGCTCAGCGGGTCGTCGCCGCCGGCCACGATCAGCATGGGCACGTCGGCGACCCCCTTCGCCGGGGTGCCGTAGAGCTTCATCGCCTCGCCGAGACCGAACAGCTTGGGGATGTCGGCGGCGAAGCACAGCTCGTCGGCGATGAAGGCCTCCGCGGTGCGAGGATCGCGGCTCAGCCACTCGAAGCCGTTCGCGTCGGCGGCCTTCCAGCGCTTGTTGAGCTCGCCCGACTCCATCGCGGCCGGGGTGCGGTAGGCGCTGCCCGAGAGCACGACCGCATCGAAGGGACTCTCTCGATTGATGATGCGCTGCACCATGAGCGAGCCCCAGGAGTGCCCGAACATGATCACCGGCAGGCCCGGATGCCGCACGCGCGCGATATCGGTGAGCTGCAGGATCGCCTTCTCCGTCGCGCGCAGCCCGCCCGGCCCGAGCCGCCCGAGCTTCGAGAGGTCGCCGCCGTGCTGCCTGCGCCCCGTCTCGCCGTGGCCGCGATGGTCGTCGGCGTACACCGCGAATCCGTTGGCGGCGAGCACTCGCGCGAAGGCGTCGTAGCGCAGCGCGTGCTCGCCGACCCCGTGCGCGATCTGCACGACGGCGTGCGGCTCCGAACCGACCTCGGCGCTCGCGACCACGTCGGTGTCGTTGCTCGTGCCGGCGGCACCGGGCAGCCAGACGTAGGCGCGGATGGCGATGCCGTGCGCGTCCGTGTAGTCGAACTGGGTGTAGGCGGTCTCGGTGCTCATTGCTCTATTCTGCCGTCTTCCGGACCGATTGCGGCCTGCGATCGAACTGGTCTCGGCGGGTGTCCGTTCCGGCGTCGCAATAGACTCGGTCTATGGCTGAATTCGTAGTGTCGCTGCCCGAGGATCCCGGCCTGCGCGGCGCGGTCGGGGAGGTGCCCGGTGTCGAGTTCGTGACATGGAACCTGGACGGCCCGCCGCCCCGCGAGCGCATCGACATCGTCGTGCCCCCGTACTGGGGAGGCAATCGCCTGCTCGCCGCGATCGCCGAGGTCGAGACGGCGCTCGTGCAGTGGCAGTCGATCGGCTACAACGGCGTGCAGAAGCACTTGCCCGAGGGCGTGCCGTTCGCGAACGCCGCCACCGTGCACGAGACCTCGACCGCCGAACTCGCCGTCGGCCTCGCGATCGCCGGCCAGCGCGGCCTCGCCGAGTTCGCCCGCGAGAACGAGCGCCGCGTCTGGGACTTGCGCACCTTCCCGAGCCTCGCCGATCGCCGGGTGCTGCTCATCGGCTACGGCGGCGTCGGCAAGGCGATCGAGGCGCGGCTCGCCGGCTTCGAAGTGTCGGTGACGAGGATCGCCCGCAGCTCGAGGATCGAACGCGATTCGGCGGGCGCCGAGGTGCCCGTGCTCGGCTTCGAGCGGCTGCACGATGCGCTCGCCGAGGCGGAGGTCGTGATCCTCGCGGTGCCCCTCACCGAGCAGACGCGGGGCCTGATCGATGCCGCGGCGCTCGCCGCCATGCCCGACGGCGCGCTGCTCGTCAACGTGGCCCGGGGCCCCGTCGTCGACACCGACGCGCTCGTCGCCGAACTGCGTGCCGGTCGTCTGCGCGCCGCGCTCGACGTCACCGACCCGGAGCCGCTGCCCGCCGATCACCCGCTCTGGGATTGCCCAGGCCTGCTGATCACGCCGCACGCCGGCGGCGACTCCTCGGCCATGCTGCCGCGCATGGCGGCGCTCATCCACCGCCAGATCGAACATCTGAGGGCGGGCGAGACGCCCGAGAACCTCGTCGCGCTCTGAGCCCTCTCTCGCGCTTTCGCCGAGATCCTACGTTCGCGCCGAGATCACACGCTTCTCGCCCTGAAAACTGTAGGATCTCGATGCAACCGTAGGATCTCGAGGGTGGTCGGATGACTCGCATGGCTCGCAGGATCAGGCAGTGGGCGCGGCGTTTCCCGACGAGCCGCCCGGTGCGCGCGAGACTGCTCGGCATCGGCGCAGGCCTCGGCGTCTGCGCCTCCCTCGCGCTCTCGGCCGTCGGCTGCGCCGTCGCAGAGCCCGCCGTCGCAGGCGGCACTGTCTCAGGCGCCGCCAGCGCAGACCCCACCGCAGAGGAGAGCCCCATGCCAGAGCTCCGAGTGACTGAGCAGACCGTCCCCGGGCCGGCCGCCGGGATGCCGGCGTTCCCGACCGGCGCCGAGCATCCGAACCGCGTCGGCTCCGCCCGGGTGCCCGTGCGCGTGTACGAGCCGGGGCCCGACGCTGAGGAGCCCTGGGCCACCCTCGTGTGGGCGCACGGCGGCTCATTCGTGCGCGGCGACCTCGACTGGCCCGAGGCCGACTGGGCCTCGCGGCGCCTCGCCGCGGCCGGGTTGCGCGTCTACTCCGTCGACTACGCGCTCGCGAGCGACACGGTCAAGGCTCCTGCCCCGGCCGCCGATGTGGCCGCGGTGCTGCGTGAGGCCGCCTCGCGTCATGACGGGGCGATCCTCGTCGGCGGTGCGAGCGCAGGTGCGCACCTCGCCGTCGCTGCCGCGCTCGCGCAGGCGGCCCGCGCAGAGGAGTCGGGAGAAGCTCTGCTGCGGCCCGCGGCGCTCGCGCTCGTCTACCCCACCCTGCACCGCGTGCAGCGCCCCACCCCCGAGATCTCCGCACTGACCGAGGGCCTGCCCGAGCAGCGGCGCTTCAGCGCCGCCCGCATCGCCGAGATGTACGAGTTCTACCTGGGCACCGAGGCCGCTCCGGGGGTCGCCGCCGATCCGACCGCCGAGGTCGTGGGCGAGCTGCCCGCCTCTCGCCTCGCCGTGCTGCCGCCCGTCGTCGTCGTGAACGCGGAGGCCGACGACCTGCGGGCTTCGGCGGAGCAGTTCGCCGAACAGCTGCGCGAGGCCGGCGTGCCGGTGACCGAGCGCGTGCAGCCCGGTACCGTGCACGGGTACCTCAATCGGCCCGAGGCGGACGCCGCAGCGACGCGGGACGCGCAGGCCACGATCGACGCGCTCGTCGAGGGGCTGCGCGCGATCCTCGTCCCGTAAGCTCCGCGTCACCCCGCACCCCGCCGGCACCCTACGGCGGAGGGCGTGCGCGACGACGGAGACATCCGGCGACACTCTCCGCATCTATGCGCGTGTTCCGTAGTAACGTGCAGAGGGAAGAACGAGGCGCGCGAGAGGGGCGGATCATGAGGGCGATCGTTGCGAAGGAGGCCGGCAGGCCGGAGGTGCTGCGGCTGGAAGAGGTCGAGGATCCGCGCCCTGCCCCGGGCGAGCTGCTCGTCGAGACGGCGGCGACCGGCGTCAACTTCATCGAGATCTACCAGCGCAGCGGCGTCTACCAGGTCGACTTCCCGTTCACGCCCGGCAGCGAGGCTTCGGGCACCGTGCTCGCGGTGGGCGAGGGCGTGACCGCCTTCTCGCCCGGCGACCGCGTCGCGACTGCGGGGGCGAGCGCCACCTACGCCGAGCGGTTCCTCGTGTCGGCTGAAGAGGCCGCCGCGGTGCCGGAGGGCGTCGACCTCGAGACCGCGGGCGCGCTGCCGCTGCAGGGCTGCACCGCCCACTACCTCGCGACCTCGGCCGCGAACCCCCAGCCAGGCGACACCGTGCTCGTGCATGCGGGCGCCGGCGGCGTCGGCCTGCTGCTCACCCAGCTGCTCGCCGCCCGCGGGGTGCGCGTCCTCACGACCGCGTCGACCGACGAGAAGCGGCGTCTCAGCCTCGAGGCGGGCGCCTCGGAATCGTTCGATTACGACGGCTTCGCCGATCGGGTGCGCGAGCTGAGCGGCGGCGATGGCGTCGCGGTGGTCTACGACGGCGTCGGCAAGGACACCTTCGACGAATCACTGCGATCGCTGCGGGTGCGCGGGGAGCTCGTGCTGTTCGGCGGCGCGAGCGGCCAGGTGCCTCCCTTCGAGCTGCAGCGGCTCAACGCCGCCGGATCCCTGTCGGTGACGCGGCCCTCGCTCGTGCACTTCATGCGCACGCCGGAGGAGCGCGAGTGGCGCTATCGGGAGCTGTTCGGCGCGCTGCAGAACGGCTCGCTCCGAGCGAGGATCGGCGAGCGCTTCGCCCTCGCGGATGCGGCCGATGCCCACCGGGCGCTTGCCGGGCGCGGAACGACCGGCAAGCTGATCCTCGTGCCGTAGCATCGCCCGTCCGCTGCGGCGTGCCGACCCTCCGCCCGGCGTAGGCTGAGTGCATGAGCACAAGAGCGGAGACGGTCGAGTTTCTCGTCGACCAGTTGGCGGCGCTGCCCGGCATCCGCACGCGGAAGATGTTCGGCGAGTACTGCCTCTACTACGACGAGAAGCCCGTCGCCTTCGTGTGCGACGACGAGCTCTTCGTGAAGCCGACCGAAGAGGGGCGCGCATACATCGGCGAGCCCGAGGAGGCGCCCGCCTACCCCGGCTCGAAGATGTACTTCCGCGTCTCGGGCGATCGCTGGGAAGACCGCGACTGGCTGACCGGCCTCATCGACGCGACCGCTGCGGCGCTGCCGGCACCGAAGCCGAAGAAGCCCAAGGCTCCGAGGACGATCTAGCCGGCCGCGGGCGGGCCGATCCTCGTGCTGCGCAACCGGGCTAGACTTGACCCTTAGTGCGCGCGCGATCCTCGTGACGCCAACATACGCAAACCAAGATCCCCGCTTGCCCCTTGGAGTGAAACTCGACATGGCCGAACAGTCCCGCCTCGACAAAGTCATCGCCCTCGCCCGCCACCGCGGCTTCGTCTTCCAGGCCGGTGAGATCTACGGCGGTTCGCGCTCCGCGTGGGACTACGGCCCCCTCGGCACCGCTCTCAAGGAGAACATCAAGCGCCAGTGGTGGAAGACCATGGTGCAGCGCCGCGACGATGTCGTCGGCATCGACTCCAGCGTCATCCTGCCGAAGCAGGTATGGGAGGCCTCCGGGCACGTCGAGGTGTTCAGCGACCCGCTCGTCGAGTGCAAGAGCTGCCACAAGCGCCAGCGCGAGGATCACCTGATCGAGGCCTTCGAGGAGAAGAAGGGCCGTGCCCCCGAGGGCGGCCTCGCCGAGATTGTCTGCACGAACTGCGGCACCCGCGGCGAGTGGACCGAGCCCCGCGCCTTCTCGGGCCTGCTCAAGACCTTCCTCGGCCCCGTCGACGACGAGGCGGGTCTGCACTACCTGCGTCCCGAAACCGCCCAGGGCATCTTCGTGAACTTCGCCAACGTGCTGCAGTCGGCGCGCATGAAGCCCCCGTTCGGCATCGCCCAGATCGGCAAGAGCTTCCGCAACGAGATCACGCCCGGCAACTTCATCTTCCGCACCCGCGAGTTCGAGCAGATGGAGATGGAGTTCTTCGTCGAGCCGGGCACGGACGAGGAGTGGCAGGAATACTGGATGGCCGAGCGCATGCGCTGGTACACCGACCTCGGCATCGACGCCGAGAACCTGCGCTTCTACGAGCACCCGAAGGAGAAGCTGTCGCACTACTCGAAGCGCACCGCCGACATCGAGTACCGCTTCGGCTTCACCGGCAGCGAGTGGGGCGAGCTCGAGGGCATCGCGAACCGCACCGACTTCGACCTCTCGACCCACTCGAAGCACTCGGGCAAGGATCTCTCGTTCTACGACCAGGCGAACGACGAGCGGTACACGCCGTACGTGATCGAGCCCGCCGCCGGTCTCACCCGCTCGCTCATGGCCTTCCTCGTCGACGCGTACCGCGAGGAGGAGGTGCCGAACGCGAAGGGAGGCACCGACACGCGCACCGTGCTCGGCCTCGACCCGCGTCTCGCCCCCATCAAGGCCGCCGTGCTGCCGCTCAGCCGCAACGAGCGCCTCTCGCCGCTGGCGCGCGAGATCGCCGCGGAGCTGCGCGACGATTGGAACATCGACTTCGACGACGCCGGCGCGATCGGCCGCCGCTACCGCCGTCAGGACGAGATCGGCACGCCGTTCTGCGTGACCGTCGACTTCGACTCGCTCGACGACGACGCGGTCACCGTGCGCGAGCGCGACACCATGCAGCAGCAGCGCGTGCCCCGCGCCGAGCTGCACGCCTACCTGGCCGAGCGGCTCAGGGGCGCGTGAGCGAAGGCCGGAGCATCGCTCCGGCTGCTCGCGCGGGCGAACTGGGGAGTCCGCGGTGCTCCGCGCACACGCGATGCGTGCGCGGTTCGAGCGTCACACCCTCACAGCGGCAGCCTACGGAGCGCAGCGAGAGGTGGCGTGAGCGAAGGCCGGAGCATCGCTCCGGCTGCTCGCGCGGTGCGGCCGGGTACTCGGTCATCAGAACCGGCAGACGCGACGGCAAACGGACGGTTCGGGCGAATTCCGCCGGTTCTAGCTGCATTTGCCGGTTCGAGCGACGGAACGCGCGCTTCCGCCCAGCCGCGCCAGAGCTTGATTTGAAAGAATGGCCGCATGACACTCGGCACCGGCCCTCAGCCTCCCGCTCAACCCGCGTGGGCGGTGCCTCCGCCCCCGCCGATCCGCTGGGAGCAGACGGAGCCGCTCGAGTACCACCAGCTCTTCCGCGGCGCCCCGCGCTACCGGTGGTTCAAGCCGCTGCTCGCGCTCGTGCTGGCGACGCTCTACTATCTGACGCTGCAGGTGATGTTCCTGCTGGTCGTGATGGGGCTCTACGCGCTCTTCGGCGGCGGGTTCTCGCTCGAGATGCTCGACGATCTGATCGTGCCCGATACGCAGAAGCCCTGGTCGATCCTCTCGACGCTCGGTTCGATCGCGCTGATGATCCCCGCGGTCTGGCTCGCGATGATCAGCACCGGGCTCACGCCGTTCGGTCGCGGCTGGTCGGTGGCGCTGCGCATCCGCTGGCGGTGGATCTGGCGGACCGCCCTGCAGTCGATCGTGGTGCTGATCGTGATGAACGGCATCGGGATCGCCTTGCAGATGGTGCTGCCCGAGGATCCGGCGGCCGCGGCCGCGGCTGAGCAGGCGCCGCGGATCGACGTGACCCTCGCGCTCTGGTCGCTCGCGCTCGTGCTGCTGCTCGTGCCGGTGCAGGCCACCGCCGAGGAGCTCGTCTACCGCGGACTCTTCATGCAGACCCTCGGCGCCTGGCTGGGCGGCGTGCGCGCTCGGGGCGCGGTCGGCTCGCTGCTGCGGGGCCCGTGGATCCCCATTCTGCTGCCTGCGCTGCTCTTCGGCTTCTCGCACATCTACGATGTGTGGGGGTTCTGGACGGTCACCGCGATGGCCGTCGCCGCGGGCTGGCTGAGCTGGCGCACGGGCGGCCTCGAGGCCGCGATCTCGCTGCACGTCGTGAACAATCTCGTCGCCTTCGGGTTCATGGCCTTCGCCTTCGGCGGCCAGACGGCGCAGACCGAGACCAGCGGCGGGCCGGGCATGCTGATCGGTGAGCTCGTGGGACTGGCCCTCTTCTGCTGGTGGGTCGATCGCGACTTCTCGCGACTCGACGGCCGGCGCACTCGCATCGATCTCGTGCAGTCGCGGCGTCCGGCGCCGCCGGCGCCTGCGGCCGCCGCTGCGGCCGGGCCCGCGGCACACGGCGAGCGCGGATCCGCCGGATCCGCGGCACCCGCCGACCCGAACCCGGGGAACGACGCATGATAGACGCACTCGTCACCGGCAGGAGCCTCCCGGCCCTGCAGACCGCGCTCGACCTGGCCGAGGTGGGCCTGCGCGTCGCCGTCGCCTCGCCGAGCGGGCCCGAAGGCACGGATCCCGTGGAGGAGCGCGATCCCGAAGGCGTGTTCGCCGCATTCCTGACGAGGATCTCCCAGGCGATCGACGGCAGCGACGCGCCGGCGAACTCCGGTGTTGAGCCGGTTCGCCATCCGCCCGCGGCGCCCATGCTGCGCGGCCCGAAGGGGGAGTGGCTGCCGCAGCCGGAGCCGGAGGTGCTCGGCATCCCCGCGGTTCCCATGGCTTCCGAAGCGATCGCGCTGATCGGAAGCGGAGCTGCGACTCGCGCCTATCTCGATCGCGTGAAGCCGCTGCTCACGGTCGGCAAGACTCGTGCGCTCGGGCGTCTCGTCCGTACGCGCATGGGTGCGACAGTGCTCGATCGACTCGTCGAGCCGCAGGTCTTCGACCGGTACGGTGTCGGCGCCGACGAGGTCGATGCGGCGATCGCCGCGCCGGGCCTCAACGAGGCGCTCTCGCGGTCGGGCGCGCTGAGTTCCGCCGCGCTCGCATACTCCGAACGGCATGTTGCACGTGAAACGCGTGTGGCTCCGACTCGAGGAGTCCAGGCCATGCGGCTGGCGATGCTGGAAAGGCTCGAGCTGTACGGCGTCGAACTGCTCGACGCGCCCGTGCTCGAGCTCGAGGAGACGCTCGAGGGCTGGGTCGCCATCCTCGAGGGGGAGCAGCATCTCGAGGCCCGCGCCGTGGTATTCGATCAAGGCCGTTCGCCGAGAGCGCCCGGGCCGATGGCGGAGTTCATCGCCGAGCTGCTCCCCGCGCGATCGCGGGTATATGCCGAGATGGAGATCCCGCGGCCGGAGTGGCTGGCAGAGGGGTGCGCCGCTCTGGCCTGCGTCGACGGCTGGAGCGCGCGGCTCATCGATGGCAGCGGCCCGACCGTGGAGGTGCGTCTCGGCTCCGAGGCGTTTCGCGATGCGGAGGAGCCGGGTCGCCGACCGAACGAGGTTCCGGCTTGGGCTCTCGAGGCGCTGGCGGAATCGATCGCGGGAAGCTCGCAGTCCGCTGCCGACTGGCAGCCGCGAGCTGTCGAACTCGTCGCCGCGCCCTACGCCACCATCGTCGAGCGCGACGGAGCAGTGAGCGCTCTCGAGACCGCCGTGTTCTCGCGGGACACGCTGCTCCCCGTGGGTCGGGCACTGCACGGCGACGACCTCGGCGCCGCCCTGGTCTGGGCGCGGGATCAGGCGGTCGGACTGCGCCGGCGCTTGCTCGGTCTCGACGACGCGCGCTGAATATCTCGGAATTGGAATATGACCATCTGAACGCGCGCGATAGGCTTGACGAGAGTACGAAGTAGTCGCTGCGAAACCCCGTGAGGTCTGGAGGCATCATGAAAGGCAAGATCGCATTCGTCGTCGGCGCGGCCGTGGGCTACGTGCTCGGCTCTCGAGCCGGTCGCGAGCGCTACGAGCAGATCAAGCGCGGCGCGGAGACGCTCTGGCAGACCGAGCCGGTGCAGCGCGGTGTAGACGTCGTGAAGGGTCTCGTCGACGACCGAGTCGACGAGGTGAAGGCCTTCGTGCGCCGGGCCTCGGCCGATGCCTTCGCGAACTTCGCCAGCAAGGCCGGTGCGCAGGGCGAGCGGCCCGCGGGCTCCGGCGGCGGCCGCGCCTCCGCAGCCGACTCCGCTGCCGCGAAGAGCGATAGCGACGAGGCTTCGGGCGACGCGAGCACCGAAGGCCGGACGAAGCCCAAGCCCAAGCCCTCGAGCAAGCGGAGCTCGGGCAGCACCTCGAAGAAGGCCTCGTCATGAGCCGCCGCGGCGATCAGGCCGGCACGTTCGAGCTGCTCGCTCGGCTGCCGCACCAGTTCGTCACGCTGGTCAAGGCCGAGTTCGAGAACGCCAAGCGCGAGATCACGAGCAAGGCCAAGCGCGCCGGCATCGGGCTGCTCTCGATCATCATCGCCCTGTTCTTCCTGTTCTTCGCGATCGCGGCGTTCGTGACCGCGGCCATCGCCGGCATCTCGGTGGTGTGGCCGGTCTGGCTCTCGGCGCTCGTCGTCGCCGTCGGTCTGCTGCTGCTTGCTGCGGGGGCGATCTTCGCGGGCATCGCACTCATCAAGCGCGGAGTGCCCGTGCCCGAGTCGACGATCGAGCGGGTCGAGGGCGATCTGCAGACCATGAGCGAGGTGCGGTTCAACGCGTCCGCGCACATGCCTCAGCACGGTGAGAGAGGGAACTGGCGATGAACGAGCACCACGAAGACGCCGGCATCGCAGCGGCCGACCGGGCCCGGATCGAGCTCTACGACACGCTCGCCCAGCTGCGCGACCGACTCGACTACGCGCAGCGCATCGACGACAGCGTGGCCCGCACCAAGCGCCGCCTCGCCCAGGAGCAGCGCGACAACCCGCTGCTGTTCGGTGCGGCCGTGATCGGCGTCGCCGCGGCCGCAGGGGTAGCGGTATGGGCGGTCGCGAACAAGGTGATGCGCGCGTTCGACTGAGAAGTCGCGGCCCCGACCCTCGTAGGGTCACGTTTCGGTTGCGTTTTCGCTTTCCCGCCCCTGTGTTTTGCGTTGCGAGAGCAACGGCGTAAGAATAGGGGGCGTCGGAGGCGCTGCCTTCCCGGCCAGACCAGGAGTCAACGGATGACCCGCGTCTCGATGGGTTGGCCGTTTTATGTCCGCATGAGTGAGTGGGGTCTATGTCGACTGAGTCGAAGCCACTGAGCGGTCTGCGCGTGCTCGTTCCCAGAGGCGGAACCTGGGGCGAAATCGTCGCTCAGGCGCTGCGCGAACAGGGCGCCAACACCGTGATCGCGCCGATGGTCGACTTCGCCCACACGAGCGAAGAGGATCGCCTGATCGGGGCTCTGCACCGGCTCGAAGAGGGCTACTACGACTGGATGACGGCTACGAGCGCCACGGTCGTCGACGTGCTCGCCCATCACGAGGCGAAGATCCACGAGCGCACGCGCGTCGCCGTCGTCGGCGAGGCCACCGAGCAGGCATTCATCGCCGCCGGGTACCAGGTCAGCCGCAAGCCCGGCCCTGAGAACAACAGCACCGCCGGCCTGCTCGAGCAGTGGCCCGAGATCGACACCGGCGAGGTGCTCAAAGTGCTCACCCTGCGCTCCGACGTCGCGAAGCCCGTGCTCACCTCGGGGCTCATCGATCGCGGCCACGATGTGACCCAGGTCGTCGCGTTCCGCACGATCGGCGTGCCGGTCTCGGCGCACATCCGCGAGGACGTCGAATCGGGCCGCATCAATGCGCTGCTGGTCGCCTCCCCGCGCATCGGGCGCGAGGTCGCGGCGCAGTTCCCGCATCTGCCCGAGGACACGATCGTCGCCTGCGTCGGGCCGCACACCCATGAGGAGGCTGTCGCGGCCGGCCTTCGCCATAACCCGCGCGGCTCGAACGAGGCCGCCAAGCGCGCACTGATCGAAACCGTCGAATCGGCGATCGATCAGAGCGACATGCTCGACTGACCGCCTTCGGTATAGGAGACCTCCGCTCGGCCGAGTAACGATTCGCTGAGTTCTCGGTGAGTATGCCGCGCTCGGCCGCGCTTCGCGGCAGACTAGAGGCATGGCGCGAGTCGAGGTGTTCCCGGATCGGGTGGTGGTCAAGCTCAGCAGACCCGAGCGCGCACTCGCGATGCGCACCCGCGATGTCGTGCTGAGTCGCGATGCGATCAGCTCGGCGCTCATCACCGACGATCCCTGGGTCTGGCTGCGAGGCGTTCGCTCGCCGGGCGCCCACCTGCCTACGAAGCTCGCCTTCGGCACCTGGCGGGGTCTGGGGGGCAGGGATTTCGCGCTGATCCGTTCGGGCCGGCCCGCGATCGTGCTCGACTTCGAGCGGCCCGACGACGACGCGCCGCAGGAAGCCGCCGACCGCGGCTGGATCTCGGAGTTCGACGACTTCGCACGGGTGATCCTCTCGACCAACCACGCCGCCGAGCTCATCCAGGCTCTGCGCCTCGAGGGCGAGAGCGCGGTCTTCGACACGGCGGAGTAGGGCGGCGTGACGCAGCCCATCCCTCACGAGCGGCCGTCGAGCCCCGCCTCCCCTCCGCACGCGCACGGCCATTCGCACTCGCTCGCATCGGCCGGGGCCAACGTGCGCACCTCGCCGCTGCTCCGCTACTCCACCGCGGCCCTGCTCGTCGTCGTCGCCGTCTCGACGGTGCTGGGTCTGGTGTGGCTCTGGCCGGACTACTCGAAGGTCGGCGAGGCCGCTGAGCTCGCCAGCTACCAGGCCGTCGACGCCGGCTACGAGCAGGGGGAAGTGCTCTCGGTCTCGGAATGCGAGGCGCCTGCAACAGGGGATCCCGGGGGCTCGGGTGCGCCCGGCTCGGGCGGCCTCGAGGAGATCCACGAGGTCGCCGGAGCGCAGACGGCCTGCCGGGTTCTGAGCGTCGGCGTGCGCAGCGGGCCGGATGCGGGGCAGCTCGTCGAACTCACCGTGCGCGGCTCGCTCGCCGGCTCCGGCCTCAGCGAGGGCGACCGGGTCGAGCTCGCCGCGATCCCGCGGGAAGCGCTCCCCGGGTCGGACGGAACCACGGCCGGTCAAGGCTACCGCCTCGCGAACGACTACGAGGTCGGCGGCATCGTGCGGCATCTGCCGCTCGCGATCCTCGTGCTGCTGTTCGCGGGGGTGGTCGTCGCGGTGGGCCGGTTGCGCGGTCTCTTCGCGCTCGTCGCGCTCGGCGTCGCGGCCTTCGTGCTGCTCGGCTTCGTGCTGCCGGCGCTCATCGCCGGCGGCCCGGCCCTACTCATCGGCCTCGTCGGCTCGAGCGCCATCATGCTCGTCACCCTCTTCTTCGTGCACGGCCCGAATCTGCGAACGACCTCCGCGCTCATCGGCACGCTGGCCGGCATCCTCATCATCTCGGGCGTCTCTTGGGTCTCGGTGCGCGTGACGCGACTGAGCGGCCTCGGCGACGAGTCCTCGGGCATGCTCTCCGGCATGGTGGCCGAGATCGACTTCCGGGGCCTGCTCACCTGCTCCATCCTGATCGCGGGCCTCGGCGTGCTCAACGACGTCACGATCACCCAGGCATCCTCGGTGTGGGAGCTGCGCGCCGCGGCGCCGGAGATGACCCGCCGCGAGATCTACCTCCGCGCCATGCGCATCGGCCGCGACCACATCGCCTCCACGGTGTACACGGTCTTCTTCGCCTACGCCGGTGCTGCGATCAGCACGCTCATCGTGCTCTATCTCTACAACCGTCCCGTGCTCTCGCTGCTCACCCAGGAGGACATCGCGATCGAGATCGTGCGCACGATGGCGGGCAGCATCGGTCTCGTGCTCTCGGTGCCGATCACGACCGCGGTCGCCGCGATGTTCGTGCCTCCGGCCGCCGCAGAGGTGCTCTCGCCCTGGCGCGACGGGCTGCCGGAGGCCGGCGCCGATCCTCGTCTCTGAAGCGGAGCCCGAACCGGGAGGCGATCCGACGGACTCGTTCAGCCGCCGCCGAGCAGCAGCGAGACCGCGGCGATCACGGGCAGCGAGGCGAATGTGGTGAGGAACACGGTGTCGCGCACCATGATCTCCCCGCGCTGGTACGTGGCGGCATAGTTGTAGACGTTCTGCGCCGTGGGCAGCGCGGCGATCGTGACGGCGACGAAGGTCTCGTGGGGGCCGAGCCCGACGGCGGCCGCGATCGCCCAGGCGATGAGCGGCATCGCCAGCACCTTGAGGGCCGAGGCGGTGAACACGGCGATGCGACCGGTGCCGCGCTGCAGGGCGCGCTGGCCGCGCAGCGAGATGCCGAAGCTCAGCAGCACCATCGGAATGGCCGCCGCGCCGAGCATCGCGACCGGCTCGACCACGATGTCGGGCACCGGGATGTCGAACAGCGCGAACAGCAGCCCGGCGAGCGACGCGAGGATGATGGGGTTCGACGCCGCCCGGCCGAGCGCGACGAGGGCGCCGCGCCTCGCTCTGCCGCCGTGCGCGGCACGACGGGTTGCTCCAGCGCTGAGCGCTCTCGCGCCACCCGTTCTCTTCGCCTCGAGGATCGCCAGGATGACGGGCGCGAAGATCAGCAGTTGCACGAGCAGCAGCGGGGCGACGTAGGCCGCGTCGCCGAGGATGTAGACCGCGACCGGCAGGCCCAGGTTGTTCGAGTTCACATAGCCCGAGCAGGTCGCACCGAGGGTGGTCTCGGCGAGGTCGCGCTTGAAGAAGAGCCGCGAGGCGAGCACGAAGAGCGCGGCGACGACGAGGGCGGTAGCGCTCGTCACGAGGATCACGGGGGAGAGCAGGACGCTCGGATCGCTGCTGCGAAGCACTTCGAAGAGCAGAGCCGGGGTCGCGACGTAGAACGCGACGTTGTTGAGCACGCGGCGCTGCTCGCCCTTCACGACTCCGAACGCCGCCGTGAGGTACCCGGCTCCGATGATGCCGAGGATCACCGCGAAGCCCTGCAGCACTCCGAGCATCGGCGGCTCCCCTTTCGTCGTTACGAGCCTACTCCTCGCGCGACGCGGGGTTTCCGGCGAGGATCAGGCCGCGCCGAGGGCGAGCGCGGCCTCCTCGGCGATGATGCGCGAGAGCTCGTCGACCAGCGGGGAGGGCAGGTTCCAGCGCTGCCAGTAGAGGGGCATCTCGAGGGACTCGCCGGGGCGCAGCTCGACGAGGCGCCCGTCGGCGAGCGGGCCGATGCACTGCAGCTCGGGCAGCATGCCCCACCCCATGCCGAGCTCGATCGCGAGGGCGAACTCGTGCGAGGAGGGCACGAAGTGCCGGGACGGCTCGATACGGGCCCGGGTGACACGCCGGATGAAACGCTGCTGGAAGCCGTCGTGCCGGTCGAACTCGATCATGGGAGCCGCGCGCAGGGCGTCTGCGGTGATCCCGTCGGTGAAGAACCGGTCGGCGAACTCGGGTGAGGCCACCGCACGGTACCGGTCGACGCCGATGCGGGTGCTCGTGCAGCCGGGAACCGGCTCGCGTGTGGCGGTGAGAGCGGCGACGGCCTCCCCGCTGCGCAGGCGCTCGGTGCTCATGGTCTCGTCGGCGCGGATCACCTCGAAGCGCCCGCCGGTCTCCCGGGCCGCCCGCGCGAGTGCGGGCACGAACCAGGTGGCAAGGGAGTCGGCGTTGACGACGATCGGCATCACGGTGCCGCCGCCCGGCCCGAGACCGAGCTCGCGCGCGGCGTCGTCGGCGAGCCGGTCGAGCTGACGGGCGACGCGCAGCATCGTGGTGCCCGCCGAGGTGAGCTCGACGGGGCGCGTGCGCCGCAGCAGCACTGAGCCGACGCGCTGCTCCATCGACTTGACGCGCTGGCTCACCGCCGAGGGAGTGATGTGCAGGCGGCGCGCGGCGCCCTCGAAACTGCCCTCGTCGATGATGGCGGCGAAGGTGGCGAGGTGCTCGACCGGCAGATCCATATAGATACATTAAGTGATGCTTCACTTGCATCAGTATCTTTAGGCCTGCTCAAGTGGAGATGAGCAGGGAGGCGGCGCTAGCGTCGTAGGCATGCTCACCCCCATGCTCGTCGGTTTCGGCACCGGCCTCTCCCTGATCGTCGCGATCGGCGCTCAGAACGCCTTCGTGC
>JBEBTD010000026.1:0-16062 GCA_040393965.1 Leucobacter soli
CTTCACTTTCGGGTTATAGCCACGACTCTTCCGGCCCCTGCAATCGAAGATAAGGCCGGGAGTGTGATTTGGAGGCGGTTCGGACGCCTTCGCGGCGGCTGAAGCAGGCCGAAGCGACCCCAACTCGGATCCTCGTCCCGGCCCGAGCCCTGCCATCGGCCTCCATGCTTCCGCAAGCGATCTACGTTCGAGCTGTTCGGGCAGAGCCAGTGGCTCAGGGCACCCGGACGCCGGTCGTGTCGACCCCGCGGAGGCGATCCCTGCGCGAGAGCGCGAGGCTCGCCAGCGTGAACGCGAGCCCGCCCGCGGTCAGCAGGATGGCGACGGCGCCCGGGGCGAGGTAGCCGAAGCCGGCGGCGATCAGGAGCCCGCCGGTGAAGGCGCCCAGCGCGTTGCCGATGTTGAAGGCGGCGTGGCTGACCGCCGCCCCCATCAGCTCGGCTTCGCGGGTGATGTGGATGAAGCGCGCCTGGATGGGCGGGTTCATGGCCGAGAACCAGAAGCCCACCAGGAGCACCGAAGCGAAGAGCCCGGCCGGGCTCGAGGCGACCGCGAGGTAGACCGCGAGGTAGACCGCGAGCGTGAGGATGAGCGCGACGAAGCTCGTGATCATGGTACGCGGCGCGTTCCGATCGGCTCCCCAGCCACCCACGAAGGTGCCGATGGTCATGCCCGTGCCGATCGCCGCGAGTGCCACGGCACCGCTCCCGCAGGCAGTTCGGCAACCCTCGTGACGACCTCGGCGATGTAGGAGTACACGGCGAAGAACCCGCCGAAACCGACCGCGGCGACCCCGATCATGAGCCACACCCGCACATTGGAGAAGCCGGACAGGCTGCCGCGCGGATTCAGGGCCGCGTCGCCCGGCACGCGGGGCAGCAGCCGAAGGGCGAGCAGCAGCGTCAGGGCGAACAGCGCGGCGACGAGCCCGTAAGCCCAGCGCCATCCGATGGTCTGCCCGACGAAGGTCGCATGGGGAAGCCCCGAGAGGAATCACGCCGCGGCGAGCAGCTCGAAGCCCGGGGCGAGCGCGGAGGCGACGGAGCCTGCGACGAAGACGCCCAGCAGCCAGAGGGCCAGCTTCGTCTGCGAGGCGCGGGCGGGCGGGCGGCCGCGCCTCAGGCGTCGCCGTCGATGAGCGGGGCGTAGACCTCGCTGATGCGCGCGGCGAGCTCTTCGCTCGAGGCCTTGTCGGGACCCGGCCCGGCGACGAGCACGGCCCCTCGGAAGTAGGCCAGCTCCTGGATCGATTCGGCGATGTCTGCGAGTGCGCGGTGGCCGCCTCGCTTCTCCGGCGCGCCGAAGAACGCGGCCGGGTACCACTGCCGGGAGAGCTCCTTGATGGTGGAGACATCGATGCTGCGATAGTGCAGCCGCTCCTCGAGCTTCGGCATGTACTTCGCGATGAAGCGTCGATCCATGCCGATCGTGTTGCCGGCGACGATGGGGCGGCGGCCGGGGCTCACATGCTCCGCCAGGTAGTCGAGCACCTGCTGCTCGGCGTCGGCGACGGCCGCGCCCTGCGCGATGCGGGGCAGCAGGCCTGAGGTCTCGTGCATGCCGCGCACGAAGTCGCCCATGTTCGCGAGCGCCTCGGGGCCCGGGTTGACGACGATCTCGAGGCCCGGGTGCAGCGGGCGCAGCTCGAAGTCGGTGACGATCACGGCGATCTCGCAGAGGCCGTCGCGGTCGACGTCGAGCCCGGTCATCTCGCAGTCGATCCAGACCAGCTGGGCTGCGGGGACGTTCGACATGGCTTCCTCCTCGGGCGGTTGACCGACTCAGTCTACTGCCGGGCGCGCGACCCGGTGATCATGCCCTCGTGCAGGCGCAGCACGCGGTCGCTCATGTGCTCGATCACGTCGGCGTCGTGCGAGACCAGCAGGTAAGCGGTGCGATGCCGCAGCTGCAGTTCGTCGAGCAGGTCGAGCACCCGGGCTTGCACTGTGATGTCGAGGGCGGAGACGGGCTCGTCGAGCAGCAGCAGCTCGGGCTCGCGCGCGAGCGCCCGGGCGATCGCGAGGCGCTGGCGCTGGCCGCCGGAGAGGGTGGCGGCGGGTCGGGGGAGCAGCTCGGCCTCCAGCCCGACCTCGGCGGCGAGTGCGATCGCGCGCTCCCGGCGCCGTTCGCGGGGGACGCCCGCCGCGCGCAGCGCATCGACGAGGATCGCCGCCCCGGTCGCGGCGCGGGGAAACGACTCGAGCGGATCCTGCGGCACGAGAGCCAGACGTCGGCGGATGGCCCGGCGTTGCTCCCTCGTCGCGGAGGAGCGCTCGACGCCGTCGACGAGAATCTCGCCGCGTTCCGGCAGTTGCAGTCCCAGTGCAAGGCGCAGCAGGGTGGTCTTGCCCGAGCCGCTCTCGCCGATCAGCCCCACCGTCTCGCCGGCCCGCACCTCGAGATCGACGCCGCGCAGCACGTCGCGCGCCGCCGCGCCTCGGCCGAAGCCGGCGACGACGTCTCGTAGCTCGAGACGAGGGCTGGTGCCGATCGCTGTCCCGGCCGATCGCGCTTCCTGCGGCTGCGAAGACGGCGACTGCGCGCTCGGGGGCTCGGCATCGGTGGCGCTCCGGCGGCGCTCGCCGAGGCTCAAACGGCTGCCGCGCGGCTTGCCTGCGGGGGAGGCGGCGATGAGCTCTCGGGTGAAGACGTGCTGCGGGGCCGCGAAGACGGCGCGAGGATCGCCCCGCTCCACGATGCGGCCGTCGCGCATGACGAGCACGAGGTCGGCCACATCCCCCACACTCGCGAGGTCGTGGCTGACGAGCAGCGCGCCCGCGCCGGCCTCGACCCGCCGGCGAAGTTCGGCGAGCACGCGACCGCGGTGCCCGGCGTCGAGCGCGGTGGTCGGCTCGTCCGCGACGATCAGTTCGGGATCGGCGATCAGCGCCGACGCGACGAGCGCTCGCTGGCGCAGGCCGCCGGAGAGCTCGTCCGAGCGCCGCCGCAGCTGCGATTTCGGCTGCGGCATGCCCGCCTCGGCGAGTGCCAGCACGACGCGCTCGCGCCGTGCGCGACCCGCGGCCAGCCGGTGCAGTCGCAGGGCGTCGCCGACTTCGTGCTCGATGCGGCGCAGCGGGTCGAGCCCGCCCAGCGCGTTCTGCGGCACGAGCGCTGCGCGCGATCCTCGGATGCGATGCCAGGCGGCGGAGCCGTTCGCCGGTGCGGGAGGCGGCTCGACGCCCGCCTCCGCCGAGCCGGACTCGCCGAGCCGCACCAGACCGGCGACGGTGGCCGTCGACGGCAGCAGCCCCAGCAGTGCGCGGGCGGTGAGCGACTTGCCGGAGCCGCTCTCGCCGACGAGTGCGACGCACTGCCCCGGCAGAATCTCGAGGGAGACGTCGTCCACCGCGGGTGCCTCGCGGCCGGGGAAGGAGACCGTCAAGCCCTCGATGCGTGCGAGCGGAGCTTCGGGGAGGGGGCCTTCTGATCCGTTGCTCGTGGCTGCGGCTCTCATGCGAAGCGCTCCCTTCGTTCGAGCGCGCGACCGAGCATCGTGCAGGCGATGCCGACGACGAGGATCGCGAGGCCGGGGAAGAAGGTCAGCCACCAGGCCTTCGTCAGATACGGCCGACCCGCGTTCAGCATCGCGCCCCACTCGGGAGCCGGCGGAGGCGTGCCCAGGCCCAGGAAGCCGAGCGCCGCGGCCAGGATCACGGCGTGACCGACTCCGAGCGTCGCGAGCACGAGCACGGGTCGCATGGTCTCGGGAAGAACGAGCGTCGACCACACCCGCAGCGGGCGGTCGCCCTGGAGGCGGGCGGCCTCGACCGCCCCCGCGCCGAGCTGCTGACGCACCCCGCCGCGCACCATCCGGGCGTAACCCGGCGCCGTGGAGACGGCCACCGCGATCACGACCGAGGCGACGCCCGGGCCCCGCACCGAGATCAGCAGCAGCGCGAGCAGCAGCCCGGGGAACGCGAACAGCGCCTCGATCAGGCGATCGGCGGCGAAGCGCACCGGCCCGAGCGCCCGGCTCCGGCTGCCGCCCGCGACCGCCCCGAGCGCCGTGCCCGCTGCGAGACCGGCGATCGTCGCGATCACGCCGATCGTGAGAGAGTCCCGGGCGCCGTGGATCACGCGGCTCAGCACGTCGCGCCCCGAGTCGTCGGTGCCGAAGGGGTGTTCGGCCGAGGGGGGCAGGAACGCGTTCCGGGGGTCGATCGCGAGGGGATCGTGCGGGGCGAGAACACCGGGTGCCAGTGCGCAGAGCGCGAGCACGGCGAGGCAGACGAGCGAGAGCCAGCCGGCGGGGCCGAGGGAGCGGCTAGACAAGCGGCACCGCCTGCTCCAGCCGGGCCTCGGTGCGCGGATCGACCCGCGCGATCGTGAGATCCGTGACGAGCGCCACGACGACATAGGCGAGCGCTGCGAAGAGCACGACTCCGAGCACGACGGGGATGTCGCGTACGACCACCGCGCTTACGAGCGCGCGCCCGAGGCCCGGCCTCGCGAAGATGACCTCGATCACGGCGGCCCCTCCGAGCAGCGAGCCGAGCGCCCAGGCCGTCATGTTGAGCCCCGGCACGACCCCGTGCCGCAGCACGTGGCGCAGGCGCACGCCCGCCTCGGTCTCACCCCGGGCCCGCGCGCTCTCGATGAACGGTGCCTGCCTGGCGTCGTCAATGCCCGCCCGGCAGACCTGCGCGATGAAGCCGGCGGTCGGAATGGCGAGTGCGAGCGCCGGCAGCACGATGCCGCTGAGCGTGCCGTTGCTCACGGCAGGGAGCCAGCCCAGCACGCCGGTGAACAGCAGCACGAGCAGGCTCGCGAGCCAGAAGTTCGGCATGGCCGCCGCCGAGAGGTCGAGCGCCGAGGCGACCGCCCGGGCGAGGCGGGAGCGGCCGCTCGCGGCGAACACGCTCACGAGCGCGAGCACCCAGGCGATGGCGAGGGCGAGGGCCGCGAGCGTGAACGTGGGGCCGACCGCGCTCGTCAGCACCTGAAGCACCGGAACGCGCTGCGCATAGGAGAGTCCGAGGTCGCCGCGGAGCAGTCGCCCGAGGAAGTCCAGGTACTGCACGAGCACCGGGCGGTCGAGGCCGAACTCCGCCCGGGCCGCCTCGAGTGCCGCGGCGCTCGCCTGGCTGCCCGGGCCGCCGAGGGCCGCCTCCGCAGGATCCCCCGGGATGAACTGCAGCGCGATGAACGCCAGCGTCGCGACGGTGAGCATCACCGCCGCGGCGCCGAGCACCCGCTTCGCGAAGCGGATCATCCAGGACGGCATGGCTTCGCTCAGCCGGCGACGACCTCGCCGAGCCACGGCGTGTTCACGGTCGGCAGGGCGCGGAAACCGTCGAGATCGGCGCGGTACAGGAAGTGGTTCTGCTGATCGTAGATCGGCAGGATCAGGTGCCGCTCGGCGATGAAGCGCTGCGCATCCTCCGCGGCCTTCGCCCGGACGTCGGCGTCCTGCTCGCTGCCGATCGCGTCGAGCAGAGCATCGAGCTCGGGATCGGCGACCATCGAGTGGTTGGCGAAGTAGCCGCTGGGGGCGGGCACCGTGGCGTCGCTGTGGAACAGGAAGCGCAGGACGTCGGGGCCGATCTTCGTGTACGGGGCGCTGACGAGCTCGTACTCGTGCGCGCCGAGCGCGCCGTACCAGCCGCCGAGGTCGAGCAGCGAGATCTGCACGTCGAAGCCTGCTTCGCGGGCGGTCGCCTGGATCTGCTCGAACAGTGCCTGCTCGGCCTGGGTCGATTGGGCGCCGGTCACGGGGAAGCGCAGGACGAGGGCCTCGCCGGCCTTGGTGCGGATGCCGTCCGCGTTCCTCTCCGTCCACCCGGCCTCGTCGAGCAGTTCGTTCGCGCGCTCGAGGTCGGTCTCGTAGACCTCGGGCGACTGCAGCCCGAGCGGCTCGACGCTCGACAGCGCGCTGTAGGAGCGCTCGGCGGTGCCCTCGAAGAGCGACTCGATGCCCGCGTCGACCTCGACCGCGGCGATGAACGCCTCGCGCACCTTCGGGTCGTCGAAGGGCGCCTGGCCGCTGTTCAGCTCGATGCGGTTGCTCGCGCCGGGCCGTGGCGCGTCGAGGTGGGCGAGGGAGTCGTCGTTCTCGGCGGTCGTGATCTGCTCGGGCAGCGGGTTGTCGATCACATCGACCTCGCCGCCCTGGAGCGCCGCGAAGCGGGCCGTGGCGTCGGGGATGAAGCGCCACACGAGCTGATCGGGGGCGTCGTCGCCGGCGGCCTCGAAGCCCTCGGGCGGCGTGGCGTAGTCTTCGTTGCGGTCGAGCACGATGCGATCCTGCTTCGCCCACTCGCTCACGACGAAGGGGCCGGAGCCGATCGGGGAGAGGCAGTTCGCATCCTTGCCGCGTTTGAGGCCGGACGGCGCCTGGATCGCGACCCACGGCTGAGCCAGCGACTCCAGCAGGGCGGCGTCGGGCCGAACGAGGTGGAAGCGGGCGGTCGTCGCATCGACGACCTCGACCTCGGCGATCTGCTGCACGGCGAGGTAGCCGGTCGACGAACCGGTGTCGGGGTCTTGCAGGTGCTCGATGTTCGCCTTGACCGCGGCCGCGTCGACAGGGGTGCCGTCGCTGAACCTCGCGTCGGGGTCGAGCGCGAACTCCCACGTGAGGCCGTCTTCGCTGGACTCCCACTCGGTCGCGAGCCAGGGCACGATCGCACCCGATTCGTCGAGCGAGACGAGCGATTCGAGCACCTGAGTGGCGAGCAGTGCCTGCGGGAAGTTGCCGCCGACGTGGGGGTCGAGGCAGTCCGGCTCGGCGTCGCCGGTCGCGTAGACGAGTGTGCTGCGGGCCTGGCCCTCGGCCTGGCCGCCGGGGGAGTCGCCCGAGGCGCAGGCGGTGAGGGGCAGCACGAGCGCCAGCAGCGCGGCTCCCGTGGCGAGGGCAGTCTTGGTGGATGTGTGTTCGTTCGAGAGAGTCACAAGCAGCAATCATATATTATTAGACTGAGTCTAATAAAGAGTTTCGAGCAAATCAGAGGATGCCCATGACCCCGTCGCCCGGCCGGCCCCGCCTCGCCTCGCAGGAACTGCTGCAGGAAGCCGCCTTCGAGCTCTTCCAACTGCGCGGCTATCGGCGCACGAGCGTCGAGCAGATCGCGAAGACCGCGGGCTTCAGCCGCGCCACCTTCTTCAACTTCTTCTCGTCGAAGGCCGAGCTGTTCTGGGTCGAGACCGATGCCCTGATCGACTCGCTGCGCGAGTTTCTCGAGGGGCGGCTCGCCGAACCCGAACCGCCGACCCTGCGGGAGGCGCTGCTCGTGTACGCCGATACCCTCGACAGCGCCGCGATTCCCTGGGCGCTGCAGAACTACCGGCTGCTCGAGGCAGCTGACGACCTCGTCGCGAGCGGCGCGAGTCGCGTGCTCGGCATCAACCGCCTGTTCCAGCGCTACCTGCAGGGCGGCGAGGATCGTGCCGACCGGGTCGTGCTGCACGGTGAGGCAGCCGCGCTGACCGGCCTGGTGCTGACCGCCCTGCTCGCCTGGATCGATGCGGGCGTCGGCCGCGGCCGTCTGAGCCGGCACCTGGCCTCCGTGCTCTGAGAGGTCGGGCCCGCTCCCGGCGTTCGCCGGCGTCGGGGAGCCGGGCGGCGGTATCCGTGCCGAAACCGGCCGGTAGACTTGTCGCCCATGGCCATTCTTCCCATCGTGATCTGCGGCGAGCCCGTGCTGCACCGCCCCGCAGAAGCCGTGACCGAGTTCGATGACGCCCTGCGCACTCTCGTCGACGACATGTTCGAGACCTGCGAGGCCGCTCCGGGCGTCGGCTTGGCCGCTCCCCAGGTCGGCGTGGGCAAACGGATCTTCGTGTGGATGTACGAGGATCAGGACGAGGCGCCCGCGCGGGGTGTCGCCGTCAACCCCGAGCTCTGGATCGCCCCGATGGAGCCCGGGCTGCCGGGTGAGGACGAGATCGAGGGCTGCCTCTCGTTCCCCGGCGAGCGCTTCGCGCTGCGCCGCTCGGAGCGCGCGCTGCTCCGGGCGCAGGACATCGACGGAAAGCCGTTCGAGGTCGAGGCGAGCGGCTGGTTCGCCCGTATCATGCAGCACGAGTTCGATCATCTGCTGGGCCTGCTCTACGTCGATCGCCTCGTCCATCCCGAGAACCGCGGCGCGCAGAAGGCCGAGCGCAAGAACGGCTGGGGCAAGCCGGGGCTCAGCTGGGTGCCCGGCGTCGACGATCTCGAGGGCTGAGCCGGCGCCTCAGACCATGGTCGGCCGGCGGCTGTCGGTGGTCAGCGCCCAGGCGAGCACGGGAACCGCGAGCAGTACGGCGGTGAGGCCGAAGCCCCAGCCGAAGCCGGCCAGATCTACTGCGATGCCCGCGACGGCCGGCCCGAGCACCCCGCCGAGATCGCTCGCCATCGAGTAGGCGGCGACCACATTGCCGCCGCGCCGCCGCGCGAGCACGTCGGCGAGCACCGCCTGATGGCCGGGGTTCGCGAGCGCCGAGCCGACGCCCGAGGCCACCATCACGGCCGCGAGCAGCCAGAGCGACGGGGCCATCGGGATCAGGGCGTAGCTCACGGCGAGCAGGGCCATGCCCGCGATGAGCATGGGCTTGCGGCCGATCGTGTCGTTCCAGCGGCCCGAGGGGAAGATGAAGGCCGCGTTGCCTGCGGCGTAGGCGGCGAGGATCCACGCGGCCGCGGTCGCATCGCCGCCGAAGGCGACCGCGACCATGATCGGGATAAGCGAGACGCGCACGCCGAAGGAGGCCCAGCCGAAAGAGAATGCCGAGATCAGCAGTGCGCGGTACTGCGGAAGGCGCAAGGCTTCTGCGAGGCCGAGGCTCTCCTCTGCGGTTGCCGATGCACCGGCCGCGCCCCGGGCCTGCCAGCTCGACTTCGCGGCCTGCGACCCTCGGAGCGAGACCGCGACGACCGTCGCCGCGATCAGCAGCGTGAACGCGTAGAAGACGAAGGGGGCGCGCAAGCCGAAGACGGCGACGACGCCGCCGAGCACCGGTCCGAGCAGACCGCCGAGCAGGAAGCCTGCGGAGTTGAGGCTGGCCACTCGTCCGCGGGCGTGCGGCGGGCTGACCTTGGCGAGCAGCGCCGTGGCTGCGATCGTGAACATCGACGAGCCGATGCCTCCGGCTCCGCGGAGCGCGACGAACTGCGGGTAGCTCATCGCGAGCGCGGAGGCGCCGGTCGTGATCGCGACGATGAGGATGCCCATCGTGTAGGTGCGGCGCTCTCCGAGGCGTGCGACCACCCAGCCCGCGAGGGGGGCGGAGACGAGCCGCATGAGTGCGAAGGAGCTGACGATGGCGGAGGCGGCGAAGTTCGAGACCCCGAACTCGAGCGCGAATTGGGGGATCGCCGGGGCCACCACTCCGTAGCCGAGGGCGACGGCGAAGCCGCCGGCGACGAGCGCCCATACCTCGAAGGGCAGACGGGTCTTCGAGGCGTTCGGCATCAGACGAGTCTACTCGGGGGGATCGTCGGGGAAGCCGCTCCGCATGAGGGTGCCGAGGATCTGCTCGATGAGCGCCTCGTCGAGCGGTTCGTCGTTGATCGAGGCGTGCATCGCCGCACCATCCATGACCAGCGCGGCACCTCGGGCCGCGACGGGGCCGAGTGCGGGGGCGAGCAACTCGACGAGGCCCTCGGTCCAGAGATTGGCGAGCGGGCGCAGCACGGGATCGGCGTTCGCGGCGAAGACGAGCTCGATCCCGATGCGCACGAGCTCCCGATCGTGCAGAAACGCCATGAGATCCTTCGTGAGGCTCCTGGGCGTGAAGCCCTCGTCCTCGAGTAGCGCTCGCGTCGCCGCGAGCTCTGCTTCGAGCACCTCCGCCATGACGCGGAGCGCCTCGCTGCGGAGCTCGTCGAGTGAGGCGAAGTAGCGGGTCGTGGCGCCGAGCGAGACGCCCGCCCGTTGCGCGACCAGACGGTGCGTGAGCTTCGCGAGGCCCACTTCGGGGATCAACTCGGCCGCGGCGAGCACGATCTGGCGGCGCCGGCCTTCGGGGTCGTGTCTGCCGGTGGGAACCGGACTCGCCCCGCTCGTACCCTCTTCGTTCGTGCGATGCACGATGCCGTTTGCAGTCACATCCTCCATCCTAATATGGTACAAATGTACCGTATTGATCTTTCCGGAGGATCCCATTGAGTACGCACGCCCCTGATACCGGCGCTGCCGTGAAGACGCTCTCGCCCGCGCGCCGCTGGGGCGCCGTCGCCGTGCTCAGCGCGAGCCTGCTCGTCATCACGATGGACATGACCATCCTGAACATCGCGCTGCCCGACATCGCCGCCGAACTGCAGCCGACCGCGAACGATCAGCTGTGGATCGTCGACGTCTACTCGCTCGTGCTCGCCGGCCTGCTGGTGTCGTGGGCCGCGATCGCCGACCGCTGGGGCCGACGCCGCATGCTCATGCTCGGCTACTCGATCTTCGCGGCGGCATCGCTGCTCGTGCTCATCGCCGACAGCGCTCCCGCCGTCATCGCCATCCGAGCCTTCCTCGGCGTCGGCGGGGCCATGATCATGCCGACGACCCTCTCACTGATCCGCGTCATCTTCACCGACCCCAAGGAGCGGGCGACCGCCCTCGGCATCTGGGCGGCCGTGTCGGGTCTCGGCGCCGCCGTCGGCCCGCTCGTCGGAGGGCTGCTGCTCGAGCACTTCTCCTGGCACGCAGCCTTCCTCATCAACGTGCCGCTCATGCTGCTCGGAATCATCGCGGGGCTGCTCGTGCTGCCGGAGTCGCGTGTCGCGAATCCGGGCCCCTGGGACGCGCTGGCCGCCCTCGCCTCGTTCCTCGGCATGACCCTGCTCGTGTGGGCCATCAAGCAGTTCGGCGAGCAGGCGAGCTTCGCCGTGCCCGAGGCCTGGGTCGCCGTCACACTCAGCGGAGTCGCTCTCGGCTGGTTCGTACGACGTTGTCTGCGCCGGGAGCACCCGCTGCTCGATCTGCGGCTGTTCCGCAACCGCCCCTTCTCGGCCGGCATCATCGCCGCGCTCGGCACGACGTTCTCGATGGTCGCAGCGCTGCTGCTCGTCGCCCAGTGGCTGCAGCTCATCGACGGTGCGAGCCCCATCGAGGCGGGCATCAGGCTCATGCCCGTCGCCATTGCGAGCGCGATCTCCTCGATACTCGCGCCCGTCCTCGCCCGCGCGATCGGCGCCAGAGCCGTGCTCGCCGGGGGCCTCGCCGTCGCAGCCATCGGCATGCTGCTGCTCGGCACGGCGGGCGACGGCCTCGCGCTGCCCGGCGTGCTGCTCTCCCTCGCACTCGTGGGCGCGGGCACCGGCTCGCTCGCGATCGGCTCGGCGATGATCATGGCCGGCTCACCCGAGGAGAAGGCAGGCAACGCGGGCGCACTCGAAGAGACCTCCTACGAGCTCGGCGGCACCCTCGGCGTGGCGATCCTGGGCTCCGTCTCGGCCATCATCTACCGCTTCCGGCTCTCCGTCGATCCCGCGATGCAGCAGCTCGATCCGGAGATGCTCGGCCAGGCGCAGGAGTCGCTCGGCGCCGCCGTCGCGCTCTCGCAGCAGGCGGGCGCGCCCGAGCTCGCGGCGCAGGCGGGGGAGGCGTTCAACCGCTCCCTGCAGGTGGCCGGGCTCGTCGGCGGGGCCGTCATGCTCGGAGTCGCGCTGCTCGTCTTCCTGCTCACGCCCAAGGGCACCGACGTGACCGGCGCCGCGCATTGAGCCCCCGACCATTGCGCTACGCTTGAGGCTGCGCCTCCGTAGCTCAGGGGATAGAGCAGCGGCCTTCTAATCCGCCGGTCGTAGGTTCGAATCCTACCGGGGGCACCGATAGCCTCTCCCGCGCGAGCTCTGCCTCACTAGCACCTTGCCCCCGCCGCTGTCGAGGGGATGTCCCGTCACCGGCCGTGCCGCCTACCGTGGAGTCCGACCGCCGAACGGGAAGGAGCGCTGCCATGGCCGACAGCTGGAAGCAGAACGAGGAGAAGAGCGAGGAGGAGGAGCTCGTCGTCACCGATCATCGGGATGCGCCCGAGGATCCCCTACCGCTGGGCTTCGAGGGGGAGTCCGCGGCAGCGGAGGAAGTGCCCGACGAGCAGCTCCGCGAGGGCGATCCTCGATCCGCGCTCGAGGTACTGGGCGAGGACGTCGCCTCTTCGCCGGCCCGACGGGGGCACGAGGATCCGGAGACCGCCGCGGGTGACGACCGCTCGGCGTAGCGGGATGAGCGTGCAGCGGGAGCAGGCGAGCAGTCGACGCGGCCGTCGCCGACGTCTGGCGATTACCCGCGAGCTCGTCGACGGCGAGTTCGTCTATCGCGATCGGGGCCGCAAGATCGTCAGGCGATCGGAGCTCGAACGCATCGAGGCGCTCGCCATCCCGCCTGCGTGGAGCGAGGTGGAGATATCGCGCTCGCCGTCGGCGAAGGTGCTCGCTCGCGGCATCGATGCCGCCGGTCGCGTGCAGGCCGTCTATCACCCTTCGTTCCGGAAGCGCCAGGACCGTCGCAAGTACGAGCGCCTCGAACGCTTCGGGCGCGCGCTGCCGAGGCTGCGCGCGCAGGTCGACCGCGACCTGCGACGACGACGGCTCGGCCGG
Organism: Leucobacter soli; assembly: GCA_040393965.1. Classification (GTDB taxonomy): domain Bacteria; phylum Actinomycetota; class Actinomycetes; order Actinomycetales; family Microbacteriaceae; genus Leucobacter; species Leucobacter soli_C. The sequence continues at coordinate 12,515 of JBEBTD010000026.1, forward strand.
GATCGGGTGACCGCGTGCGCCGTGCGGCTCATCGATCTGCAGCTCTTCCGAGTCGGGAACGCCCGGTACGCCGAGGCCCACCGCAGCTACGGGGTGACGACGCTGCGGCGCGAGCACATCGAGCTCTCGGGAGAGGCGGCGATCTTCGATTTCGAGGGCAAGAGCGGTAAACGCCATCGGCGCCGGGTGCGGGACGCACGGGTCGCGCGGCTCCTGTCAAGGCTGCACGACGGGCTCCCCGGCCCCGAACTGTTCGCCTACCTCGACGATGCGGACGCCGTGCGTCCGCTCCGCAGCGATGACGTCAACGCTTACCTCAAGCGGCACATGGGCAAGGGCTTCACCGCCAAGGACTTCCGCACCTGGGGCGCGACGGTACTCGTCGCAAGTGCCCTGCTCGACCTCGAGGCAGGCGAGCTCGCCAGCCAGAAGCAGCGCGCCGTCGCAGTGCGCGATGCGGTGAGGACGGCCGCCGAGATGCTCGGCAACACGCCCGCGGTGACGAGATCGTCCTACGTCGATCCTCGGGTGCTCGGCGCGGCTGAGCACCCGAGAGTGCTCGCACGGGTGCGCGGATCGCGTGCCCGGATGCGGGGTCGGCGCCATTTGGGCGTCGACGAGCAGGCGACGCTCGCGCTGCTCGCGGCTATTCGAAACGGTTGACGAGGGCGAGCGCCGCCCGTTCGATGTACTCGCGGAACGCCGCATCGTGCATGGGCGGCAGCCGGGCCTCGTCGAGCGCGGCGTGCATGTGCTGCAGCCAGTGCTCCTTCGCCTCCGGCGTCACCGGGAAGGGCATGTGCCGCATGCGCAGTCTGGGATGGCCCCGCTGCTCCGAGTACGTCGTGGGCCCGCCCCAGTACTGCTCGAGGAAGGCCTGCAGTCGCCAGGTGGCCCCCTCCCAGTCGGCATCGGGGTACATGGGCGCGAGCAGCGGATCCTCCTTCACGCCCCGATAGAAGGCGCGCGCGATGAGTTCGAAGGTGGGAGTGCCGCCGACCTGCGACCAGACCGTGTCGTTCACCGCCTCTCCCGTCTCGCCGCGCCGCAGCGTGAGCCGCGGAGCCGGTCGGGATTGCTCGTTCATGCGGTGCCTCCTGTGAGCTTCGGCAGCTCGGTCGCGAGATTGATGCCGGCCTCCTTGAAGCGGCGCACGAGCACGGGCCGGAGCGCCCGTTGCACCGCCCACTGGGCCTCGGGCCGGGTCCGCAGGGCGAGGCGGAGGGTGACGCGATCGCCGAAGGCGCTCTCGACGCCCCAGACCTCGGGCTCCCCGGTGACTTTGCGCGCCGTCTCGGGGGCGTGGATCACCTCGCTCGCGGCGGCGAGGGTCACCCGTTCGACCTCGTCGAGGTCGGCGTCCGCCTCCACCGTGATGTCTATGAGCGCCCGGCCCCAGCCCTGCGAGGCGTTGCCGAGGGTGAGGATCTCGCCGTTGCGGACGAACCAGAGGGTGCCGTCGATGGCGCGCACGCGCGTCACGCGGATGCCGACGTCCTCCACCGTGCCGCTCACCTGGCCGATGGTGACCCAGTCGCCCACGCCCATCTGATCCTCGAACGCCATGAACACGCCGTTCAGGATGTCCTTGACGATGTTCTGGGCGCCGAAGGCGAGGCCCGCGGCGACGACGCCCGCCGATGCGATCACCGCGGTGAGGTTGACGTCGAACTGGGCGAGGATCAGCACGAAGCCGACGATCACCGTGATCCAGTTGATGATGTTGCGGCCGAGCGAACCGAGCGTGCGGGTGCGCTGCACGGCGCGGGCGTTCAGATGCGGTCCGGCGATCAGCTCCTGGGTCGAGTCGACGGCCTGGGAGCGCTTCACCCCCTGAACCACCCCGTGCACGGCCCGGTTGAGCGCCATCCGCAGCACCCAGTTCGCGAGCAGACACGCGACGAGGATCACGAGGATGCGCCAGAGCGTCTCGTACTCGGCGAAGAACGCGCTCACCGACGCCCAGAACTCCGCCATCCGCTACGCCTCCGTGTCCGCCGCCTGGGCCGCGAGCGCGCGCTCCACGCCGGCGAGGTGCTCGACGACCATGCGGCGCAGCGCGGGCGCCGCCTCGGCATTCTCGTCGAGCCATGCGGCGGTCGCGTTGCGCAACCGCTCGTCCGCGAGGGGCGAGGGGTAGAAGCCGTCGACGATCTCCTCGACGATCGCATGGCTGCGCGACGCCCAGATATCGAGCAGCGAGTCGAAGAAGCGCTCCACGTAGGGCTCGAGCAGCGTGCGATCGTGCGCGCGCAGGAAGCCGAGACCGCTGGCGCGCACGATCGCGTTCGGCAGACCGGCCTCGTCGAAGACGGACGCCCAGGCGAGGGCCTTGTCATCGGCGGTCGGCAGAGCTGCGCGGGCATGGGCGGCCGACTGCTGGCCGCTCGCGGTGCGATCGTCGGCGAGCGCCGCCTCGATCTCCTCCGCAGTGGCACGTCCGCCCGCGGCGAGCGAGATGAGCAGCTCCCAGCCGAGATCGGTATCGATGTCGAGCCCCTGGAGCGGGGAGCGCTCCTCGAGGATCTCGAGCACGGTGTCGAGCTGCGTCTCGGTCGAGGCGAGCTGCGCGAAGGCCTTCACCAGCTGGAACTGCAGATCGCTGCCCGCTTCGGCCTGCGTGGCGAGGCGCCACAGCGCGTCGGCGACCCGCTCCAGCGTCGCCGTGCGCCGCTCGGGGGCGACGTAGCTCGAAGCAGCCAGCAAGAGCTGCTGAATGAGCGTGCGGAGCACCGTCGAGTTCGTCTCGCTCGCCAGGTGGGCGAGCACGACATCGACGAAACGGCTCGCCGGCAGCTCCCCGTCGCGGGTCTGATCCCACAGCGTGCCCCAGGTGAGCGAACGGGCCAGCGAGCTCTCGAACCCGCCGAGGTGCTCGGTCGCGGTCTGGAGCGAGCGCGCGTCGAGCCGGATCTTCGCATAGCTGAGGTCGTCGTCGTTCAGCAGCAGCAGATCGGGCTGCGCGAGCCCGACGAGCTCCGGTACCGGAGTCGAGGGCCCGTCCACATCGAGCTCGACCCGGCGGCTGCGGCGCAGCGCGCCGCGATCCTCGTCGTAGAAGCCGATCGCGATGCGATGCGGGCGGAGCGTCGGGTACTCCTCGTTCGCCGTCTGCTCGATGGAGAAGCTCGTGTAGCGGCCCTCCTCGTCGAGCTCGAAGACCGGGCGGAGGGTGTTCACGCCGGCGGTCTCGAGCCACTTCTTCGACCAGTCGCCGAGGTCGCGGCCGCTCTGCGCCTCGAGCTCGCCCAGCAGGTCGGGAAGCTCGGTGTTCGAATACTGGTGCTTCACGAAGTAGTCGTGCACGCCGCGCATGAACGGCTCGCGGCCGACCCAGGCGACGAGCTGCTTGAGCACCGAGGCGCCCTTCGCGTAGGTGATGCCGTCGAAGTTGACCATGACGTCCTCGAGATCGCGGATCTCGGCGACGATCGGATGCGTCGAGGGCAGCTGATCCTGGCGGTAGGCCCACGACTTCTCACTCGCGACGAACGTCGTCCAGCAGTCGCTCCACTCGGTCGCCTCGGCCACGCCGAGCGTCGACATGT
>JBEBTD010000027.1:0-15815 GCA_040393965.1 Leucobacter soli
AAACAGCAAGCAAGTTGAACGGCGCGGCTTTACCGCATGTTCATCTTCTGCGCGGCCTCTCGCGGGGGCACTTGGTCACTCCGCACATGGGCGGTTACCAGTATCCGGGAGGTTGGAAAGGGGGCGATTTTTGCCCACATTCTTGTGGGCACGGACGGGAATGTGCGGGAACTGTGGGGCAAGAAATGGCGTAAATATGCCGAAGTTTGGCCCTATGGCTGACCTCGATATAGTTTCAAATCCCACCGTCACCGCCAGCAAGAACCCCCGAAGATCGTTGAGAAATCAACAGTTTTCGGGGGTTCTTTCCCGTGTGCTGGCGGCTTTGGCCTGCCTTTCGCCACTAGCATCTAAGGATATGAGCGAAACGGGCAGCAAACGGGCGCCGGAGGCGGGGCCGGGGCGAACCGTCGCCCTGGTCGTCTCCTCGGCCGTGCTGATCGCTGCCGCCTTCGCCGCTTCGTTCCTCGGACGCTTCCTCAGCTACGGTGCGGTCGGAACCGACAAGAGCACCGCCGAGATGAACGCCGTCATGGGCCTGGCGGTGTACGGCCCGTTCGTCATCACCCTGCTCGCCATCGGCGCCGGCGCGTTTCTTCTGCAGCGGGGCAGGTCGGGGTGGGTCGTGCCGCTCGCGGGGGTCGTGCTCCTAATCGTCAACTTCTACAGCGCTGCCGCGCTCATCTGACGGATCCGGCGTGGTCGCAGCGACCATCCGTCGCAGCGGGGCGGGCCGGAGCAGTTCTAGGAACGGGGAAGCACCCGGTATCGCGTGCAGACGAAGTCGCGGTTGCGCGCCACGTCGAGCAGTTCGAGCCGGAGGTCGCGAGGCAGCAGAGGCGCGCCGGCACCGAGCGTGACGGGGGCGAACTGCACCCACACCTCGTCGAGCAGGCCGGCGTCGGCGAACTGGCCGGCGAGGTCTCCGCCGCCCATCACCCAGATGTCCTGCTCGCCCGCGGCGGCGACCATCTCGGCATGCGCCCCGGTGACGTCGCCTCGGACGAAGCGCACATCGGCTCCCGCGGGCACGTCGAGCTCCCGATGAGTGAAGACCCAGGTGGGGCCCTCGTAATCCCAGCCGTCGCTGTTGCGCAGCAGCCATTCGTAGCTCGAGGCGCCCATGGCGTGGGCCCCGATCCGCTCGGCGAAGGCCGGGTAGGCCATGGGGCCTTCGAGGTCGAAGTCCTGCTCGAACAGCCACTTGAGCGAGTGCTCGGGGGTGGCGAGGAACCCGTCGAGCGTCGATGCCGTGTAGTAGTAGGTGGCCATGTGTTCAGGCTACGGCAGTGCCGGATCTCCCGCAGTGTTCAGCGCCGCAACGGCTCGGTGACGGGTTTCGGCCCCTGCCACGTGCACGGCGGCTCGGTCGCGAGCCAGTTCCGCCACTGCCGGACGGTGGCGTCGACGATCCGCGGCCCGCAGATGCTGCGCGTGCTGTGCCCGTCGGCGCGCGATGCCGCGAGGAGCGCGCGCACTTGCAGCGTGCCGGCGGGGGCGACGAGGATCCTCGCGAATTCGAGTGCGGCAGCGAGTGAGGCGTGGCCCGCGAACTCGATCCACCGCTCCGTTCCCTCCTCGTCGAGCCAGATCGCCTGGGTGGCGTGCTCGCCCGTGCTTTCGAAGGCGATCCTCGGCGGGGCCTGGTGGTAGGGGCAGCCCGGGGTCAGGTCGAAGACGAGTGCGGCGGTGGAGTCGAGGATCAGCGCGGCGACGACCCCGGCCATGCTATTGCTGCGATACCGCAACCGCCGCTGTCCGCGTTCGGAGCCCCAGCCCTCGTACAGCTCGGGGCCGGTCTCGCTCACCCAGAGTTCGGTGTCGCCGCTGATCAGGTGGAAGATCGGCTGCTGCGAGGGCCGATCACCCTGCAGGAAGACTCTCTCGCGACGGTACAGATGCATCAGGAACGGGTGCTCCCGGATCACCGCCGAGAGGGGGTGCTCGTGGGAGTTCGCCTCGCTCATGGCTCCCGAACCTAGCAGGCCGGAGGCGACGGGCGCAGCCCGCGATCCTCGTCCGGTGAATGTCGGAGGCTGGCGGTAATGTGAATACCGTCACCGAGCACCCGACGAAGGAGCGACAGTATGGCCGACGAGGATCAGGGCCCCGCCCCGCAGGTCGAGGCGCCCGTGGGCCCGCTGAGCGAGGCACAGCTCGACGAGGTGCGCGCCGGCTATCCCGCCGAGGCGGAGGGCGGCCCTACGCTGCTGCCGCTCGGTGCGCTCGTCAACGGCCCGGCTCGGCCCGATGTGCAGATCGCGATTCCGCTGGGCATGCTGAACCGGCACGGCCTCATCGCGGGTGCGACCGGCACGGGCAAGACCCGCACCCTGCAGGTGCTCGCCGAGCAGATCGCGGCCGAGGGCGTGCCCGTCTTCGCCGCTGACATCAAGGGCGACCTCTCGGGCATGGCCGCTCCCGGCGCTTCGAGCGAGAAGCTGCTCGCGCGCACGGCCGGCATCGGCCAGGAGTGGCAGCCGGCCGCGACGCCTGTCGAGTTCTTCACGCTCGGCGGCAAGGGCGTCGGTGTGCCCATCCGCGCGACGATCGAGTCGTTCGGGCCCGTCATGCTCTCGAAGGTGCTCGATCTCAACCAGACGCAGGAGTCGAGTCTCGGCCTCATCTTCCACTATGCGAGCGAGCAGGGGCTGCCGCTGATCGACCTCAAAGACCTGCAGGCGGTGCTCGCCTACCTCGTGAGCGACGAGGGCAAGGTCGAGATCGCTCGGATCGGCGGCCTCTCGAAGCAGACGGTCGGCGTGATCCAGCGCAATGTGATCGCCTTCGCAGCCCAGGGCGCCGATTCCTTCTTCGGCGAGCCCGCCTTCGATCCGGCCGAGCTGCTGCGCACCGCCTCCGACGGCCGCGGCATCGTGAGCCTGCTCGAGGTGCCGGGCGTGCAAGACCAGCCGGCGCTCTTCTCGACCTTCCTCATGTACCTGCTCGGCGAACTCTTCCGCACTCTGCCCGAGGTCGGCGACCAGGACAAGCCGAAGCTCGTGTTCTTCTTCGACGAGGCGCACCTGCTCTTCGCTGACGCCTCCAAGGCCTTTCTGCAGCAGATCACGCAGACCGTGCGGCTCATCCGGTCGAAGGGCGTCGGCGTCTTCTTCGTCACCCAGACCCCGAAGGACGTGCCGGGCGACGTGCTCGCCCAGCTCGGCTCCCGCGTGCAGCACGCCCTGCGCGCCCACACCCCCGACGATGCGAAGGCGCTCAAGGCGACCGTCTCGACCTATCCCAAGTCCGGCTACGACCTCGCCGAGGTGCTGCAGGGGCTCGGCACGGGCGAGGCGATCGTCACGGTGATGGGCGAGAAGGGTGCGCCGACGCCGGTCGCGTGGACGAGGCTGCGCGCGCCACGAGGGTCGATGGAACCCGTCGAGCCCGTCACCATGCAGGCCACCGTGCTCGTCTCCCCGTTGAACGCGAAGTACGGCGAGGCGGTCGACGAGCAGTCGGCCTCGGAGCTGCTGGCGGAGCGAGAGGCCGCCGCCGCTGCGGCCCGCGAGGAGGCGGAGCTTGCGGCAGAAGCCGAGCGCCAGGCCGCCATCGCGGCGAAGGAGGCCGAAAAGGCTGCGGCCGCCGCCGCGAAACAGGCCGAGCGCGAGGTCGTCGCCGCTGCCCGCAAGAGGGAGCAGGAGGAGGCGCGCCGCGAGCGCGAGCGCAACGCCGCCGTGAAGAAGACCGCGGATCGGGTCGGCTCCGTCGTCACGTCCGGCGCCCGCACCATCGTCAACGAGTTCCTGCGCAACCTCTTCAAGAAGAAGTAGTCGGCGGGTCGGCCCGACGGTTCTCACCACCGGGCAGCTGCGCTCGGACCGGCGAGGATCGGCCGATCCTCGCCCTCAGTGCGCCGACGAAGCCTTGAAGCGGAGCCTCGCCACGAGGGCGAGCACCCCCACGACCACCGCGCCCCAGGCGAGGCCGAACACCGCCGAGATGCCGCTGTCGATCAGCCAGACGACGAATCCCGGCGCGTGCACGGCATGCGTGATGTCGTGCAGCAGGCCGTACGGCCAGGGCACCCCGACCTCAGCGAGGTTCGCGAGCAGGATATGACCGCCGACCCACAGCATCGCGACCACGCCGATCACGCTCAGACCCTTGAACACCCCGGGCATCGCCTTCACTATCCAGGTGCCCAGCACCTTGGCCCCCCGGGGCGGGCGGCGGCGCAGCCAGATGCCCACATCGTCCATCTTCACGAGCAGGGCCACCGTGCCGTAGACGGCTGCCGTCATCACGATGCCGACCACCACGAGGATCGCGAGTTGCATGCCCCAGGTATCGGCTTCGATGTTCGCGAGCGAGATGAGCATGATCTCGATCGAGAGCACGAGGTCGGTGCGCACGGCGCTGCCCACGATCTGCTTCTCGGAGGTCTCGGTGCGCTTAACCACCTGCTCGACGCTCGGCTCGTGATGACGGGAGCCGATCCAATGCCACACCTTCTCCGCGCCCTCGTAGGCGAGGTAGGTGCCTCCGACGAGCAGCAGCCACGGGAAGACCCACGGCGCCCACACGCTCAGCAGCATGATGCCGACGATGATGATCGCCTTGTTGGTCAGGGATCCCTTGGTGATGCGCCATACCACCGGCAGCTCCCGCTTCGGGCTGATGCCCCGCACGTACTGCGGGCTCACCGCAGCGTCGTCGATCACGACGCCGGCCGCCTTCGCCGAGGCCTTCGCCGCGCCTGCTGCGACATCGTCGATCGAGGCGGCCGCGGCCTTGGCGAGCACGGCGATGTCGTCGAGCAGTGCGAAGAAGCTTCCGGCCATGCGCGCGTCCTTCCGTCTCTGTGCTTCGGGCGAGGATCGGCCGCGCCCGTGCGATGTCTCAACTGTAACGGGCTGTCTCGGCCCTCTGCCTGCACTACCTCTTTCCCTTGCCGTTCCCCTTCCCCCTCCCCACTTCCCCCTCCCCACTTCCTCCCTCCTTCCCCCGCCCCCGAGCGTGCACACTGTTGCCGAGCGAGCATGGTGTACCGGCCAACGGCGTGCACGCTCGGCAACAGTGTGCACACTCGCGCTCGCGAGGACGGGCGGGGAGGGGAAGAGGACGGGCGGGGAGGGGGAAAGGAGAAAGGAAAAGAAAGGGGAGGGAAGGACAGGGAAGGGAAGGGAAGGGAAGGGAAGGGAAGGTAAGGGAAGGGCCGGCACGGGTAGGCAGGGGCAGGTGGGGGCGGGCGAGGATCGACTGTGGCCCGTGAATGTCGGTGGTGCGCGATAGTGTCGCAGCATGGCGAAGAACAGCAGCGCGTACGCGTGCACCGAGTGCGGGTGGCAGGCCCCCAAATGGGTCGGCCGCTGCGGCGAGTGCCAGCAGTGGGGCACGGTCATCGAGGCCGGCGTACCCCGGGCGACGCTCGGCAAGACTGTGCGGGCGACGGCCCCGGCGCGCGGTCGTGAGGCCCGGCCGATCACCGAGCTCGCAGGCGAGACGGCGGCGCACAAGCCGAGCGGCATCGGCGAGCTCGATCGGGTGCTCGGCGGCGGTGTCGTGCCGGGGGCCGCAGTGCTGTTCTCCGGTGAGCCCGGCGTCGGCAAGTCGACTCTGCTGCTCGACGTGGCCGCTCGCATCGCGAGCGCGGGAGCGCGCGTGCTCTATGCGAGCGGGGAGGAGTCGACGGGGCAGATCCGCATGCGGGCCGAGCGCACCGGCGCGCTGCAAGACACCCTCTACCTCGCGAGCGAGAACGATCTCGGCACCGTGCTCGGCCACATCGAGGCCGTGCAGCCCGAACTCGTCATCGTCGACTCCGTGCAGACCCTCGCGAGCGACCAGGTCGACGGCGGCGCGGGCGGTCCCGCCCAGGTTCGTGAGGTCGCGAGCGCGCTCATCCGCGAGGCGAAGGCGCGAGGGGTGCCCGTCGTGCTCGTCGGTCACGTCACGAAAGACGGCAGCGTGGCCGGCCCGCGCCTGCTCGAGCATCTCGTCGACGTGGTCTGCCACTTCGAGGGAGACAGGCAGAGCTCTCTGCGCTTCCTGCGCGCGCTCAAGAACCGCTTCGGCCCCACCGACGAGATCGGCTGCTTCGAGATGACCGGCGATGGCATCGCCGAGGTGCCCGACCCATCGGGCCTGTTTCTGAGCCGCGGCTCCGAACCCGTCAGCGGCACCTGCGCCACCGTCGCCATGGAAGGCCGGCGCGCCCTGCCCGTCGAGGTGCAGGCGCTCGTCGCCGCGAGCGCGACGCCGAATCCTCGCCGAGTCACGAGCGGAGTCGACTCCGCCCGCGTCGCGATGATCCTCGCGGTGCTCGAACGTCGCGTCGGCGTGCGGCTGCACGACAAAGACGTGTACGTGTCGACCGTGGGCGGGGTGCGGCTCGTCGAGCCGGCGGCCGATCTCGCGATCGCCCTCGCCGTGATCTCTGCCGTCGCCGATCGGCCGCTGCCGCACGAGTTGGCCGCCATCGGCGAGCTCAGCCTGGCCGGGGAGATCCGCCCCGTCGTCGTCGGAGCGCAGCGGGCGGGGGAGGCGCGCCGCCTCGGGTATCGCCGCATCGTCGACGCCGAAGCGGGGACGCTGCGCCGGGCCAGGGAGTTGGCGATGGAGGGGGCGTGATCCTCGTGCCCGATGCAATGGCACCGAGCGAGAGGCGGAGAGGTACAATCGAGAATCGTGAGCAAAAAGACGGTTGACGTAGTCCTCATCGGTGGCGGCATCATGAGCGCCACCCTCGGCACCCTCATCAAGCAGGTCGAGCCGGGCTGGAGCATCGAGATCATCGAGTCGCGCGGCGAGGTCGCGACCGAGTCCAGCAACGCCTGGAACAACGCGGGCACCGGCCACGCCGCGCTCTGCGAGCTGAACTACATGCCCGAAGGCCCCGACGGCAGCCTCAGCCCCGACAAGGCCATCGCCATCAACGAGCAGTTCCAGCTCTCGCGCCAGTGGTGGTCGTCGCTCGTCAAGCAGGGCGTGCTGAACGACCCCCAGAGCTTCATCAACGGCACCCCGCACATGACCTTCGTGCAGGGCGAGAAGAACGTCGACTACCTGCGACGTCGCCATGAGATCCTGAGCGAGGAGCCGCTCTTCGCCGACATGGAGTTCAGCGAGGATCCGCAGCAGATCGCCGAATGGGCGCCGCTGCTCATCGAGCGGCGTTCGAAGAGCGAGGTCTTCGCCGCGACCCGCAGCGAGAGCGGCACCGATGTCGATTTCGGCTCGGTCACCCGTCAGCTCATCGCCCACCTCGTCGAGCAGGGCGCCGAGCTACGCCTCGGCCAGGAGGCCACCAAGCTGCGCCGCGTGTCCGACGGCAGCTGGGACATCGACATCCGCTACCGCGCGGGCTACGGCTCCGACACCCTGAACGCGCGCTTCGTCTTCGTCGGCGCCGGCGGCGGCGCGCTCTCGCTGCTGCAGTCGTCGGGCATCCCCGAGATCCGCGGCTACGGCGGCTTCCCGATCAGCGGCAAGTTCCTGCGCTGCGACAACCCCGACATCGTGCGCGAGCACCGGGCCAAGGTGTACGGCAAGGCCGCGGTCGGCGCGCCTCCCATGTCGGTGCCGCACCTCGACACGCGCATCGTCGACGGCAAGGCCAGCCTGCTCTTCGGCCCGTACGCCGGCTTCAGCCCGAACTTCCTGAAGAAGGGCTCGTGGTGGGATCTGCCGGGCTCGGTGCGCCCGCACAACCTCGGCCCGATGGTCAAGGTCGGCCTGACCGAGTTCTCCCTCGAGAAGTACCTGCTCGGCGAGGTCTTCGCGAGCCGCGAGAAGCAGCTCGCCACCCTGCGCGAGTACATGCCGTCGGCGCGCGCCGAGGACTGGCGCATGATCACCGCCGGCCAGCGCGTGCAGGTGATGAAGAAGGATCCGAAGAAGGGCGGCGTGCTGCAGTTCGGCACCGAGGTCATCACCGGCGGCGAGGGCTCCATCGCGGGCCTGCTGGGTGCTTCGCCCGGCGCCTCGACCGCCGTGCACGCCATGCTCGACGTCATGAAGCAGTGCTTCCCCGAGAAGTTCGAGAGCTCCTGGAAGGGCGAGGTGCTGAAGCACATCCCCGCCTACGGCACCGGTGTCAACCACGACCCGGCCCTCGCCGCACGCACTCTCGCGGAAACCGCCGAGACGCTCGGTCTCGCCGCCCGCGCGGTATCCGCCGCGAGCTGACACCCGCACCGTGGCGCGCCGCTCGATCGCAGCGCTCGCGTTCGTGCTGCTGATCAGCACGGCCGGCTGCACCGGCTCACCCCAGCTCTCCGACGAGGATCGGCTCACCCTCGAACGCCTCGCCCCCATCGCGGCTCGTGACGCCGGGGTGGCCGGTGAGCCTCCTGAGGAGCGGCACGCCGACGACTCTGACGAATCCGACGCCCCGGATGCGAGCCTCGAGGGAGTCGAATGCTGGGCACCGTCGCAGCACCCGCTCGGTGGCCCGGGAGCCGGGTTCCGGATCATCTGCCGTGTGCACTTCGATGAGGCGGGGCAGCAGCGCTACCGCGACGTGATCTGCATCGGCGACGCCGATAGCGAGCCGGTCGCCGACTACTGCTACCTCTGGGCGCCGTACAGCGACATGCCCGAGTTCGAGGATCACGCCGCCTTCGAGGCATGAGTCGCAGCCCGGTGAACCACTCCGGCGATGCCATGCCAGGGGCGTGGTCCATCGTGTTCGCGTGATCCAGAATCATTGAATAGACCGCGCGGGGCGCGGAATGGACGCGAGACAGCGCGGCGCCGTGCGCCGCGGCAGGGAAGGACGGGGATCATGCGGACGGTGCATGCGAATGGGGCCGCGAGGCGAGTCGGTCGAGCTGCGCTCGCGCTGCTGGTGGCCGGCGGCCTGGTGCTCACGGCAGGCTGCTCCGGTCGCGGGGCCGGCACCGGGGCGAACGACGTGGCATCGGGGGAAGGCGCAGCCGGCGCCCAGGTGGAGCGCTTCGCCATCGTGACCCCCGAGAAGGAGTCCGATCACGGCTGGAACCAGCAGGGTCTGCTCGCCGCTCAGGCCGCCGCCGAGCAGCTCGGCATCGAACTCGACGAGCACGAGGGCGTGGGCTACGACAACACCGAGACGATCCTCACCCAGGTCGCGCAGAGCGACAACCAGCTCGTGATCGCGCACGCGAGCGGCTTCAACGCCGCCGGTGCGCGCGTCGGTCAGCAGACCGGCGTGCCGACCCTGGTGGTCGACATCGAGCAGAACGTGCCGGGCAAGGTCGCGACCGTGATCCCGCGTCCCGAGCAGGGTGCGTACCTCGCCGGTATCGCCGCCGCGATGAAGACCGAGACGAGGAAGGTCGGCATCGTGGCCTCGGCAGAGAACCTGAACTGGTTCCTCATGGCGGGCGGCTTCGCGCAGGGCGTCTACAGCGTCGACCCCTCGATCGAGATCGTGATCGCCTACATCGGCCCGGCCGAGTACGGCGATTCCGCCGGGGGGCGGAGCATCACGAACCAGGTCATCGCGGCCGGCGCGGACGTGATCATGGGGCTCGGCGACGGCGCGACCATCGGCTATCTGCAGGCGATCGAGACGGCGCAGACCGGGCACCAGATCTCTTACATCGCGACGATCGGCGACGTGACCGGCATCGTGGAGAACCCCGACACGGTGCTCACGAGCGTGCTCTGGAACTTCGCCGACACCTACGTGCAGGCGATCGAGGACATCGAGGCGGGCACCTTCGGCACGAAGACCTACGAGCTGACCGTCGAGAACAGCGGCCTCACCCTGCAGGATACGCCTGCCCTCACGAATGAGATGCAGGTCGAGGCGAAGCGCGCGATCGATGCGATTCGCGAGGGGCAGCTCGAAGTGCAGCGAACCGAGACCAAGGACGCCGTGCAGACCCTGATCGACGCCGAGGGCGCGTAGTCGGGCACGGGGCGCAGCGTCCGTGATCGAGAAGTCGGCACCCGCCCTGCGATTGCGGGGGGTGAGCAAGCGCTTCGGCGAGGTCGTCGCGAGCGACGGGGTCTCGCTCGAGCTGCTGCCGGGCGAGGTGCACGCCCTGCTCGGCGAGAACGGTGCGGGCAAGTCGACGCTCATCGCGATGCTCGCGGGCATGCAGCAGCCCGATGCCGGCACGATCGAGTTGCGCGGCGAGCGCGTCGTGCTCGGTTCGCCCGCGGTCTCGCTCTCTCACGGCATCGGCATCGTCTACCAGCACTCCGCGCTGATCCCGACGATGACGGTGATCGAGAACCTCATGCTCGGCGACGCGCACCGGCTGCTGCTCGACCGGCGGGCGGCCGAGGATCGCCTCGCCGAGCTCGGGGTGCTGCTCGGCGGGCGGATCGATCCCGGAACCCTCGTCGGAGAGCTCGGCCTCGGCCAGCAGCAGCAGCTCGAGCTCGCGAAGGCCCTCTGGGCCAGACCCTCGGTGCTCGTGCTGGACGAGCCGACCTCGATGCTGACCCCGCGGGGGGTCGCCGAGCTCGCCTCGAGCCTCGATCGGCTCCGCGGCGAGGGCGTGGCCGTGCTGTTCGTCACGCACAAGCTCGATGAGGCTCTGGGGCTCGCGGATCGCGTCACCGTGCTGCGCGCGGGGCGCGTCGTCGCCCGCTTCGGGCCGGGAGAGCTGCGCGGAGGTCGCGGCGCTGATAGCACCGCGGCCGTTGAGACACGCGCCGTGGGCGCCGACGGCGCGGATGCGGCAGCCGCGGCCGCACCGATCCTCGCCGCGATGTTCGGCGACGAGCGCGCTGCGCCGCAGCGCCCCGAGGGCGAGGCGCCGATCGGCCCGCCGGAGCCGCCCGCCGAAGCTGCTGAAGTACTGCGGCTCGAGGAGGCGAGCACGGCGCCCGGCGACGGGGGCACGCCGATCCGGGGGATCTCGCTGCGCATCCGCGCCGGCGAGGTGCTCGGCATCGCTGGCATCGACGGGCACGGCCAGCGTCATCTCGCCGAGGCGATCGCCGGTCAGCGCGCGACGGCAGGGGGCCGTGTGCTCCTCGACGGGGGCGAGATCACGAGGGAGTCCGTGCGCGAACGACAGCGGCTCGGCGTGCGCTACGTCACCGACGATCGGCTGCGCGAGGGCATCGTCGGCTCCTTCAGCGTCGCCCTCAACCTCGTGCTCAAACGCGTGGGGGAGCGCCCGTTCTGGCGTTTCGGGCGCATGGATCGCGCTGCCGTCGCCGCCGAGGCGCGCCGACTGATCTCGCACTACGACATCCGAGCCTCCTCGCCCGATGCCCGGGCCGGGGCGCTCTCGGGGGGCAACATCCAGAAGATCCTGCTCGCCAGGGAGCTCTCGCACGGCCCGCGCGTCGTCGTCTTCAACAAGCCCGGTCAAGGTCTCGATCTCCGAACCGTGAGGAAGGCGCGCGACGAGATCCGCCGCTTCGCAGAGGCGGGCGGCGCGGTACTGCTCATCTCGACAGAGCTCGACGAACTCGCGGAGCTCGCCCACCGGATCGAGGTGATCTCGCGCGGGCGGCTGATCGGAAGCGTCGAGAACGACGGGGATCGCGTGCGCGAGCGCGTGGGCGCGCTCATGGTCGCGGGCGGCGCGGAGAAGGTGGGCGGCGAGGGAAGAGCGGGCGGCGCAGCCGGCGGCATGGCAGCGGAGGCCTTCCCCGGGGGCTCGGCATGAGCGCGCGCAGGCCCGCCGCCCGCCGCCCCCTCGGCTGGCTCGCCGATATCGGGATCCGGACGGTTGCGCCGCTCGTGCTCGCGCTCATCGCGGGCGGGCTCGTGATCCTCGCCCTCGGCGCGGATCCTCTCGCCTTCTACGCCGACGTGCTGCGCCTCGGCCTCGCCGGGCAGGGCTGGCAGCAGACCCTCACCGCGATGGCGCCGCTGCTGTTCATCGGTCTCGGCCTCATCATCGCCTTCCGCGCCCAGCTCTGGAACCTCGGCTACGGCGGCGGCTACATGCTGGCGGCCGCCCTCGTGGCTGGTATCGCGCCCGATGCGATGGCCGCGCTCCCCTTCGGCCCGGCGCTGCTGCTGCTTCTCGCACTCGCGGCTGTCGTCGGCGCGGCTCTCGGCCTGCTGCCGGCCCTGCTCAAAGCGAGGCACGGCACGAACGAGATCATCACGAGCCTCATGGTCTCGTTCGTCGCGATGAGCCTCGCGAACCTGCTCGTGAAGGGGCCGCTGCAAGACACCGCGGTATCCGTGCCGCAGACGCGCGTGCTCGACCTCTCGCTCATGATGCCGTACCTGCCCGGCACGCGCGTGCACATCGGCTTCGCGCTCGCGCTGGGCGCGATCCTCGTCTTCCATTACGTGCTCACCCGCACGTCGTTCGGACTGCGTCTCGACATGCTCGGCGCGAGCCCCGCCGCCGCGGCCCATGCGGGGGTGAACGTGAAGCGCACGATCGTCGCCGTGTTCCTGCTCTCGGGCGCGATGTTCGGGCTCGCCGCCGCGGTCGACATGCTCGGCCTCTGGGGGTACATGCGCACCGACTTCAACCCCGGCTACGGCGACAAGATCCTGCCCTTCGTGTTCCTCGCCCGACTGAGCCCGATCGGCTCGATCCCGCTGATCGGCTTCTACGCGGTCTTCGCCACCGGCGGCACGATCGCCGCGCAGCGCGCCGGGCTCTCGGTCGACGTGCTGCTCGTGATCGTCGCGCTCATCCTGTTCTTCATGGTGCTCGTCGAGGCGCTGGGCGCGCGTCGTGAGCTGGGGCGCAGCTACCTGCCTCGGGGCGCCTTCCGGCGCGTGCCCGCGATCCCGGACGAGCGACCGCGCGACGAGGATCCCTCGCGCCCGCGTGGGGATCGCGCCCGAGCGGGGGAGGGTTCGTGATGCTCAGCGAGGCGATGGCGACCGCCTTCCTGCTCGCGCTGTTCGCGGCGGCGATCCCGCTGCTGCTCGCGGCGGTCGGCGAGACCGTCGGCGAGCAGTCCGGCGTGCTGAACGTCGGCCTCGAGGGGGTGCTGCTCGTCGGCGGATACTTCGGCTTCGCCGCGGCCCTCTCGAGCGGCAGCCTCTGGCTGGGTTTCGCGTGCGGGGCGCTCGCGGGGGCCGTGCTCGCCTCGGTGATGGTCGTGCTCTCGGTCTGGCTCGGCGTCAACCAGATCGTCGTCGGCATCGGGCTGACCCTCGCCGGTACGGGGGTGAGCAGCATGCTCTACGATCACGTCTACGCCACGAGCCGGCCGAGGCTGGGTAGAGCCCCCGGCCTCTCGATCCCCTGGCTGACGGATCTGCCTGTCGCCGGCCCGGTGCTGTTCGGCCAGCCGGGCATGTTCTACCTCGCGCTCGCGCTTGCTGGCCTCACCGCATGGTGGCTGCGCCGCACCGGGCCCGGCCTGCGATTGCGGGCCGCCGGGCAGAAGCCGGCCTCGCTCGATGCGGCCGGCGGCAGCGTCGTGCGCACCCGTGCGCTCGCAGTGCTGTTCGGCGGAGCGACTGCGGGGCTCGGCGGTGCCTATCTCGCACTTGTCTCGGCCGGCACCTTCACCCCTGGCATGACCCACGGGCTCGGCTTCCTCGCGATCGTCGTCACCATGCTCGCTCGGGGGCGCATGCGATGGGTCGTCGCCATCTCGCTCGTCTACGGCCTCTTCATCGCGACTGGAACGGCGCTGCAGCTCACCTCGGTGGCGGTGCCGAACGATGTGATCACGATGGCGCCGTTCATTGTGGTGCTCGTGGCGCTGACCTTCTTCGGCGGGGCCGGGGGGCGCTCCGCCCTGCCGCCAGCACTCGCGACTCCGTATGTGCGCGGCGCGAGATAGCGCCGGCGCGGTACGTTCGGCGCGCAGAGACGCGCCCGATCCTCGCCGCTACTCGGCGAGCAGGCGCTCCAAGAACTCGACCGTGTCCTCCCAGCCCTCGACGGCCTGGCAGGCGACGCCCATCGCCTTCACCGGGTAGTCGTTGCCGTCGGGGTCGAGGCGATCGCCGACGAAGAGCATGTCGTCGAGGGAGATGCCGGTCTGTTCGGCCAGCTTGCGCATGCCGTAGGCCTTGTCGATGCCGCGACGGGTGATGTCGACCGAGGTGGAGCCGCCGCTGCGCACCTCGAGCTCCGGCAGCCGCGCGGCGACCGCGGCGCGCAGGGCGTTCTTCTTGGCCCCGTCGGCGTCCCAGCTCTGCTTCGCCTCGACCGGGGCGCGCTGTCCGAGCGCCGAGAAGGTCACCTGTGAGCCGCGATCCTCGAGGATCTCGCCCCATGTCCGAGATTCCCAGAGCCCGAGGCGTTCGGCCTCCTCGCGCAGGGCCGAGAAGGCGGCGTCCCGCTGCTCGGGGCTGAGGTTCTCGCGGTAGACGGTATGCCAGGCGCCGTTCTCGCGCCGCTCGTAGCGGGTGCCGCACGTCGGCAGCAGGTGCAGGCGCTCGAGCGCCTCCTCGTCGAGACCCGCTTGCTCGAGTCGCGCGACGAGCTGCGCCTCGAACTGTTCGAAGTTGCCGCCCGAGATCACCGCGACCGTCGTGCGGTCGAGCAGCCGAGCGAACACTTCGAGCATGCGCGGGTCGACGGGGGACTTCGAGGGGGCGAGCGTGTCGTCGAGATCGAAGGCGACGAGGGCGGGGACAGACATGAGTTCCATGCTAGCGGGGCGGATGGGGCGCTTTCTCGGCGGAGCAGTGCGGGGCGGCACGAGGATCGCGGCGGGCTTCGGCGAGCGGGAATAGGCTGGGCGCATGAGTTCCGCATCTCGCGCCCAGACCCCGATCGATCGCATCGCCGAGGCCTGGGTCGACACCCTCGTCGAGCACCAGCCCACTGTCGGCACCTACATCGGCCGGGACGAGGCGGGCAACCGGCTGCCCGACCTCTCGCCCGAGGGCGCGGAGGCGTTCGCGGAGGCGCAGCGCCGCGTGCTGCGAGAGCTCGAGCAGACCGCGCCCGCCGACGATGTCGACCGTGTCACCCTCGCCGACCTCTCGGCCGAACTTCGGCTCTCCCTCGCCAGGCACGAGGCAGGCGAGCACCTTCGCGATCTCAACGTGATCGCCTCGCCGGTGCAGGACATGCGCGACAGCTTCGACCTCATGCCCCACGACGACGAACAGCAGTGGGCTCGCATCGCCGAACGCATGCGCGCCCTCCCCGCCGCTCTCGACGGCTATCGCGAGTCGCTCGTCGAGGGTGCTCGCCGCGGCATCGCGCCGGCGCTGCGGCAGGTGCGGGAGGTCGCCGCGCAGTCGCGTCGCATCGCCGGCGACGGGGGAGGGGGAGCCGGGGCGAGCGGAGGCTTCTTCGCCGGCCTCGCGGCTACGGCGGCGACGGCGACAGCGGAGGCGGCGGACGCGGCAGACGCGACGCAGGCCGCCTCCTCGGTGCACCCGTCGGCGGGCCTGCTCGCCGAACTGGACGCGGCCTCTCGGGAGGCCGGTCACGCCTACGCGGATCTCGCCGAGTTCCTGGAACGAGAGCTCGCACCGCTCGCATCCTCGCAGGATGCCTTCGGCAGGGATCGCTACGCCCTCGCCTCAGAGGCCTTCCTGGGCGCCCGCGTCGACCTCGACGAGACCTACGAGTGGGGGCTCGAGGAGCTCGCCCGAATGGTCGAGGAGCAGCAGCGCATCGCCGCCGAGATCGTCGGAGGCGGTCCGCGTCCCGGCATCGTCGCCGAGGCGATCGCGCATCTCGAGGCCGACCGGAGCCGCAAGCTGCACGGCACCGAGGCTCTCAAACGCTGGATGCAGCAGACGAGCGACCGTGCCGTCGCCGAGCTGGCGGGAAGCCAGTTCGACATCCCTGAGCAGATCCGCACGCTCGAGTGCATGATCGCCCCCACCCAGGAGGGCGGCATCTACTACACCGGCCCGAGCGACGACTTCTCCCGCCCCGGCCGGATGTGGTGGTCGGTGCCCGAGGGCGTGACCGAGTTCGACACCTGGCGCGAGCTCACGACCGTCTACCACGAGGGCGTGCCCG
>JBEBTD010000028.1:0-15709 GCA_040393965.1 Leucobacter soli
CCGTCACGGTGTCGATGCCTCGCACGGGCAGGCGATCCCCGTGCGTCGAGCGCAGTGCCTCGAGCGACTGAGACGAAGGGGCCTCACCCGTCGCATTGAGGAAGCGGACCTCGCCATCGGGACTGCGCACGAGGGCGACGAGATCGCCCCCGAGCGCGACGTTGTTCGGGTAGACGACGCAGAGCGCCGCCGCCGCGGCGAGGGCCGCATCGATCGCGTTGCCTCCGGCCCGCAGCGCGGCAGCGCCCGCCTCGGTCGCGAGATGGTGGGAGGTCGAGACCGCCCCCGCCGTCGCCGTGCTGATCAAGACGCCTGCTCTCCGGGCTCGCCGTGCGAGTCCTGCTCGTTGCGAGTCCACATGGGGCTCGACTCGACCGCCCGCACGATCTCCTGCCGGATCGAGCGCACATGCTCCCGGGCCTCGTGCTCGGCCGCATCGCCGTCGCCCGCGGCGATCGCCTCGTAGATGCGCCGGTGGGAGGCGCTCGACACGGATCGCCTCTCCTTGGTCTGGAAACGGTTCGCGCGGCTCGGCGCGATCTCCTGCGCGATGTGCTCGTTGATCGCGGCGAGCAGCGGGTTGTGGGTGTACCGGGCGATGGTCTGGTGGAACGCCTGATCGAGCTCGGCGTACCGCTCGAGCGGCACATCGGTCTCCATGTCCTCGACGAGATGCCGCAACTGGGCGAGGTCGCGCGCGGTCGCGCGCTGCGCGGTCAGCCGTGCGATGGGCGGCTCGATGATCATGCGCAGCTCCATGATGTCGGAGATCTCGGTGCGCAGGCCCCCGACCGCGCCGAACAGCTCGCCGCCGCGCATGCGCTCCCGGGGCTCGAGCACGATCGTGCCCCGCCCCGGACGGCGATCGATGAGGCCTCTGTTCTCGAGTTCCCGCAGCGCCTCGCGGATCGACACCCGGGACACGCCGAGGTGGCTCGCGAGGTCGCGCTCCGAGGGCAGGCGCTCGCCCGGCACGAGCTTGCCGTCGATGATGAGCCGCTCGAGGTCGACCGAGAGCCTGTCGGGCACCGACAACGCCTTGCCGTGCGCCACCGTCGTCCAGTCCATCGCCTGCACCTTTCCGCTCTCATCTCTGCCCGACGGTCTCCCGCACCGAGCGTCCTGGGTCAATCATCCAACCCCGCCGCGCTGCTCGGAAATCGGGGCCCGAGCAGCGCGACGCGGCCCGCCCGGGCTATCCCTGCTCGAACTCGATCGCTCGATCGCGCAGCGCATAGCCGGCGAGCGCCTCGCCCTCCTTGACGACGAGGGCGATGTTGCGGGGGTCGGCCACCTGGTCCAGGTCGGATCGAGGGTCGATCGTGCCGAGCACCACGAGGTCGGCGATGTAGCCCTGCTCGATGCGGCCGAGGTCGTGCTCGCGGCCGAGCACACGAGCGCCGTTCACGGTGGCGGCGCGCAGGCAGTCTTCGATCGGCACCCCCGCCTCGGAGAGCGCGAGCAGCTCCTCGGCGTTCGCGCCGAAGGGGGTGAGCGGCTCGGCGAAGCTGTCGGAGCCCATGGCGAGGGTGACGCCCGCCTCGTGAGCGGCGCGGGCGCTCGCCATGATCTGCGGCAGCAGCTCGGCGGCCATCGCCTTCTGCTCCTCGGTCACCTCGGGGCCGACCCAGCGCAGGTAGCGGCGCAGCAGCGCCATCGTCGTCACGATCGGCACATCGTGGGCGAGGATCTGGGCGATGGTCTCGTCGTCGAGCACGAAGCCGTGCTCGATCACGTCGATGCCCGCCTCGAGGCACGCCTGGATGGCGCTCGGGAACTCGACGTGTGCGCCGACTTTCATGCCGAGGCGGTGCGCCTCATCGCAGATGACCGCCAGCTCCTCGGGCGAGAAGTGCAGCTGATCGGGCGAATCGTTGTCTGAGAGGGCGATCGCACCGCTCGCCCACACCTTGACCCACTCTCCGCCCTCGCGGAGCACGGATCGCACGGCCTTGCGCACCTCGGCGGAGTCGTCGCAGATCGTGGCCATGTAGGGCCGCTGATTCACCCACTCGAGCGGGAGGCTGTGGCAGTCGCCGTGGCCGCCCGTGCTCGACAGGCCGAGGTGGGCGGGGATCACGCGGGGGCCCACGATGCTGCCCTCGAGGATCGCGTCGCGCACCGAGGGCCCCATCGCGCTGCCCGCTTCGCGCACCGTGGTGAAGCCGGCGCCGAGCACCTTCAGCAGGTCGGAGGCGGCTCGGAACGGGCGGATGCCCGCGGGGTCGACCACCCAGTTCGCGGGGTTCGAGGATCGCACCCCCCAGATGTGCAGGTGGGAGTCGATCATGCCGGGGATCACCCACCGGCCTGCGAGGTCGATCACCCGATCGAACTCCGCGTCCCGAGGCGGGTCGAGGTCGATCCTCCCCTCGACGAGCGCCAGCGTCGCCGCCTCGCTCACCCGCCCGTCGCCGTGCCAGACGTTCGCGTTCTCGATCAGGGTGCGCATCTCTGCTCCATTCGTCATGTTTCGTATGTCTTCGTCGTCGCCCCGCAGGCGTCGCGCTCAGCTGCCGGGCGAGTCGGCCGGCAGGATCTGCGCGCTCCCGGCGTTCACGCCGAGCGACACGGTGCCGCCGACCTCGATGTCTCGCACCTTCCACGTGGGCACGAGGGCCTTCAGCCGCCTGTCCGGGGCGCTCTCGAGGGCGAGCACCACGTCGGTCTCCTCTCCGAGGAAGACGAGGTCGAGCACCCTGGCGGGTTCCGCGAACTCGGCCGAGTCGTCGTCCACGAGCAGATCCCTCGGTCGCACGCAGGCGACCACGTCGTCCTGCCCGGGGGCGAGCCCGAGCGCGCGCCCCAGCACCGACGACGAGTCGAGCTGATTCGCGCCAGCGAAGAACGAGGCGAGATACCCCGTCGTGGGCTTGCGGTAGAGATCCTCGACGCGCTCGCAGGCGATGAGACGCGAGTCGCGCATGACCGCGACCCGATCCGCGAGCGTCAGCGCCTCCTCCTGATCGTGGGTGACGTAGAGGATGGTGGTCTTGAACTCGCGATGCACACGACGCACCTCCTGCAGCAGATCGCGCTTGAGCGCCTTGTCGAGCGCGCCCATCGGCTCGTCCATCAGCAGGATGTCGGGCTCGTAGGCGAGCGCTCTGGCGATCGCGACGCGCTGCTGCTGGCCGCCCGAGAGCTCGCGCGGCAGGCGATCCCCGAGGCCGTCGAGGCGCATGCGCTCGATCATCTCCTGCGCGCGGATCCGGCGCTTCTCGGAGCCCCAGCCGCGCATCTTGAGACCGTACTCGATGTTCTTCCTCGCGGTCAGGTGCGGGAAGAGGGCGTAGTTCTGGAAGACCATGCCGATCCCGCGGTCGGCGGGCGAGAGTCGGGAGACGTCGCGGCCCGCGATGAGCACGCGGCCGGCGCTCGGCTGCTCGAAGCCGGCGACGAGACGCAGCAGCGTCGTCTTGCCTGATCCGCTCGAGCCGAGCAGGCAGATGAGCTCGCCCTCCTCGATGTCGAGCGTCACCTCTTTCACCGCGTCGACGCTGCCGTAGGACTTTCGCACGTCGACGAATCTGAGCGCGGGCGATCCCGCGGCGGATGCTGTCGTAACCAATCCAGTGTCCTTCTCTTAGTGCTTTCGTTCGCCGCGCCGGATCGCCACCGGGATCACGACCAGCAGGGTCGTGACCACGACGAGGATCGCCGAGATCGCCGTGATCGTGGGATCGCTGCCGTACATCACGGCATCGGAGATGGCCTTGGGCAGGGTCTTCTGGCCGGGCCCGCCGAGGAAGTTGATGAACACCGCCTCCTCGAAGCCCGTGTTGAACGCGAGCAGTGTGCTCGCGAGCAGCGCCGGCAGGATGAGCCGGAGCGTCACCCCGAACAGTGCACGGGAGCGCTTCGCCCCGAGCGTGTAGGCCACCAGCTCGAGCTCCTGGGAGATCTGCCGCACCGCCGCGCCCCCGATGAGGATCAGCATCGGCACCGAGAGCAGGCCGTTCATGAGCATGAGGCCGAAGGCGGTGCCGTTCAGGCCGAACTGGTGGAAGACGCCGTACATCGCCACCGCGTAGACGGCGCCCGGCAGGATCATGCTCAGCAGGCTGGTGCCCTCGAGCAGGCCGCGCAGCGGCATGCGGGAGCGGTGGATCGCGAGCAGGGCCGGCACGCCGACCAGCATCGCGATCACCGCGCCGCCGAGCGAGAGCTGCAGCGAGAGCATCAGCGGGTCGAGCCACTTGGTGCTGCTGAACAGGGCGATGTAGCTGTCGACGCCCCACGACTTCGGCGGGAATCCGATCGCGACGTCGTTCGAGAACGAGAGCACGATCGTGAGCACGGCGGGCGCGAGCACGAAGGCCGAGGTGAGCCCGATCACGACGCCCGTGAGGGCGCGCAGCACCTTCTCGTTCTTCCTGAGTGCTCCGCTCATCGGGTCATCACCCCCTTGAACGCGCCCCTGCCCGCTGTGACGATGGCGAGCAGCAGCGCGAGGGCCGCGACCGCCAGCAGCACGACCGCGCTCGCGGCGGCGCCGGGGAAGTCGTACATGTTGAAGAGCTGCTGCCTGATCTGCACCGCCATGAAGGGGGTCTGCAGGCCGCCCAGCACGATCGGCGAGACGTAGAAGCCGATCGAGAGCACGAAGACGAGCGCCGTCGCCACGATGATGCCGCCCTTCACCTGCGGCAGCACCACCCCGATGAGAGTGCGCCAGCGCGATGCGCCCAGCACCGAGGAGGCCGTGAGCAGGCGCAGGTCGACGGTGCTGAAGACCGAGTACAGGGTGAAGGTCGCGTACGGGATCAGGGAGTAGGTGATGCCGTAGACGACCGCGAGCGGGGTGTAGAGCAGCGTGAGCGGCCGTTCGATGAGCCCGAGCGCGAGCAACAGCGAGTTGATGGGGCCGTTGGCGACGAGGATCAGCATGATCGAGTAGTTCTTGATGATCGTGCCCATCGCGAAGGGCACGAGCACGGTCACCCACATGAGGATCTTGAGCCAGCGGCGCTCGGTGGCGTGCAGCGTCCAAGCGAGCACCGCCGAGAGGAGCACGGTGACGACCGCGACGATGGCGCTGTTCCACAGGGTGGTGCTGAGCGCCCGCCAGCTGATCGGGTCGGTGAACACCCGCACGATCCGCGAGCCTCCGGCCTCTCCTCCGAGGGCGTCCCCGGACAGCACCACCAGCGGGTAGAGCACGAAGAGAACGATGAGCACGGCCATCGGAGCGGAGAGCAGGAGGCCGCCGACGGGCCCGAGCCTGGGCTGCCAGCCTTTTCGGCCGCCCCCCTCCCCTGGATGCTGATCGAGCCGGAGGACTCGCGAATGCGTGTCGGTCATGACGTGCCTAGCCCTGGATCACCGAGCGGAGCGCTTCGTCGATCTCGGTCTTGTTCTGCAGGTACCAGTCGAAGTCCTGCTGGCCGAGCTTCTCGAAGTTCGCCGGGTAGTCGGCGAGGCGCTCGGCGACCTTCGGATCCATCAGGTCGAAGGCGCGCGGGTTCGGCACCGAGTACTGGATCTGCTCGGCGAAACCGGCCTGGGCCTCCGCGTTGCCCGCCAGCCACTCCATGTAGAGGTCGGCGTTCTCGCGGTTCGGCGCGTCCTTCGCGATCGCAGTGAAGCCGGGATCGTAGATGCCGGCCCAGTTGACCTGGATGTTCAGGCCCTCGTCGACGAGGGTGTAGGCGCGGCCGCTGCGGGCGATCGCCATGTCGGCCTCGCCCTGGCGCAGCGCCTGATCCTGCTGGTCGCCCGAGGTCCACCAGACGCTGACCGAGTCCTTGATGAGCCGCAGCTCGTCGGCCAGCTCGCTGATCTCGACCTCGTCGGCATCCTTGCCGAGCGCCTCGAGCAGCACCGCCGACGACGGGCCGTAGGACTCGCCCGGGTACATGCGGTTGCCGGGGAACTTCTCGGTGTCGAAGAAGTCGGCGACGGTCTCGGGGCAGGCCTCGACGGCGTCCATGTTGCAGATCACGACGTAACCGAGGTTCGCGAACGAGAAGCCGAAGTCGCTCACGCGATCCTCGCCGACCTGTTCCACGACGGCATCGCGCAGCTCGCCCTCGAGCGGCTCGAGCAGATCCTGCGAGTTCATGAAGTAGGCGTCCGCGGCGCTCAGGGCGTCGAGGATGTCCCACTGCACATCGCCCGCATCGACCATGCTCTGCATCTGCGCGGCCTGGGTGCCCGGGGCGTCGACGATCTGCACCTCGATACCGGTCTCGGCGGTGAACGCCTCCACCAGATTCTGCTGAGTCGCCTCGGTGAAAGCGCCGCCCCACGTGGCGATGACGAGCTTGCCGCTCGCGCCCGCGCCGCCGTCGCCGGCGTCGTCGCCGCCCGGGGTCGAGCCGCCGCCGCTGCATCCGGCCAGCGCCAGGGCGATGCCGAGGCCTCCGGCCAGCAGATAGCTGTTCTTCCTGTTCATGTTCGGTTCCTTTCGGGGGTTTCCCTGATTCGGGAGTTTCGGAGTGCTCTGAGTTCGTGAGGGAGGGAGGTCACCCGACGGTGATGATCTCGTAGGGGAGCCGGGAGAGGGTGCGCGCTCCGCCCGGCTCGTAGACGAGGGTGTCGTAGAGCGCGATGTCGAAGTGGCTCTCGAAGTTCGTGACGGAGTTCTCGAGGAACACCTCGTCCGAATGCTCCTCGGCGACGGTGAACGTCCACTCCCCCACCCAGTCGGGCGGGAAGCTGAGGCCGAGCTCATAGCCGCCGACCCAGGTGTTGCCGCGGCCCTGCCACAGCCCGACCGACTCGTAGTAGTCGCGCAGGGCGGCCGAGACATCGCTCACGCGTGCGCCGGCCCGGGCGTGCTCCCGCAGCACGGGGTAGGCGCCGGCGAGCTGCTCCACCCGTTCGACGAACTCGTCGGGCGGTGCGCCGAGGCTGAGCAGCGCGGTGCGGTTCGAGTGGTAGCGGTTGTAGACGCCGCACGGGTCGACCGAGACGAGATCGCCCTTGCGGATCGTCTTGCGCCCCGAGATCGAGTGCCTTGCGGAGCGGGGCTCCATGCGCTGCGCCCACTCGTGCAGCGCGGCGGGCTCGCCGCCGGCATTCGTGAGGCCGCGCTCGAGCTCGGCCCAGACCTGCAGCTCGGTCATGCCGGGCTCGATGTGCTCGGCGAGGTGGGTGATTCCCGCGTCGCAGATGCGCGCGGCGCGCTCGATGCAGGCGATCTCGGCGGGGGTCTTCTGCCGGCGCGCGCCCCGGATCGAAGCGGTCGCGTCGACGACCTCGGCGCCGCTCCGCTGCAGCGCCACCTCCAGCTCGCGGAACACCGCAGGGCTCGGGGTGTGCGAGAACAGCTCGAAGCCGATGCGGCGCACGGGGGCGACCGAGGCGATCTGCTCGACCAGGAAGCGCAGCATCTCATCGCGGCGATCGCGGGGCAGCATTCGGACGTCGACCGCCGGGTCGGTCGTCCGGCGGATCACCTCGGCGTGCTCCTCGCCGTCGATCAGGAGCACGCGGGGGTCGTCGCGGAACACGGCTACCATGCCGAGCGGGCGCCAGCGCGAGGGGCCGTGCGCCTTGTACCAGCGCAGGGTGTAGCCGGTGACCCAGCACATCGCGTCGGGGGCGCTCAGCAGCAGCATGTCGAGGTTCTCCGCCTCCATGGCGCGGCGCAGGCGCTCGGCGCGCAGTGCGTACTCGGCGGAGTCGAATGCGGGATCGGCGGGGCTCTGCTCGAGCTGAGCGAGACGTGTCGCGAAATCCATTGCTTCTCCTTCGAAGTGCTCGCCCGTGCGGCCTCCTCGATCACCCGCCGGTTTCGACGACATGATCGGACAGTTTGTTCAGTTGGTCTGACCAACTGTCCATCAGGCTAAAGAACCAGGCTCGGAAATGCAAGGGGCTGCGACGAGATTTTCCCGAAGCGACGCCGAGTCGTTACAACACGCCCGCGGCGAACGCGCTCCGTTTCCGGCGTAGGGTAGGCAGCATGCAGCACGAGGATCGCGACTTCCGGGAAGAGCTCGACGCGCTTGCCGCGCTGTTCGACGAAGGCCCGGCGGCGCTGCTCACGGGCGCGGGGATCAGCACCGACTCGGGCATCCCCGACTACCGCGGAGCCGGCACGCCGCCGCGCACGCCCATGCGCATCGACCAGTTCTCGCACGACGACGCCTACCGACGGCGCTTCTGGGCCGGCGCGCGCATCGGCGCGCACCGCATCTCCTCGGTTCGCCCGAACGCAGGCCATATCGCGGTGGCCGAACTCGAGCGCGAGGGCTTCCTGAGCGGCGTCATCACGCAGAACGTCGACGGCCTGCACGGGCGAGCGGGCACGGCGAACCTCGCCGAACTGCACGGCAACGGCTCCGTGATCCGCTGCGTTCCCGAAGGGCACCGCTTCACCCGCGCCGAGGTGCTGGGATGGTTCGACGTGGCCAACCCGGGCTTCGCGGAGGAGCACGCGGACGCCGAGATCAACCCCGACGGCGACGCCGAGGTGCGACAGACCGACGGCGTGCGCGTGCCGGTGTGCCCGGCCTGCGGCGGCATGCTCCGGCCCGATGTCGTGTACTTCGGCGAGCACGTGCCGGTCGCGGTGTTCGCGCACGCCGAGCGCATCGTGGCCGGAGCAGCAAGCCTGATCGTCGCGGGTTCGTCGCTCGCGGTCAACACCGGCGTGCGCCTCGTGCACCGCGCGGAGCAGCGCGGGCTGCCCGTCGTCGTCATCAATCGCGGGCCCACGCAGATCGATCGCCGCGAGTCGGTGCGGCTGCGCCTCGACGGCGGCACCACCGAGACGCTCACCGCACTCGCCCGCAGGCTCGGGGCCGTTTAGCCTCCCGAACCGCCGCTCGGCACCAGCTCGGCCAGGCGATAGCCCGAAAGATAGTGCTCGAGGCTGTCGTCGAGCTCCTCCACCCAAGGGGTGTGATGCTTCACGGCGAGCGTGCCGGTCATCACGGAGCGGTACGACTGGTCTCGATACCCCATGATGTCCTGCTGCTTGTCAGTCTTCCAGGCGATGAAGACCTTGACCACTTCCTCGACGTCGAACTCCGGATAGTCGGTCTGGAGCATGAGATCACGCACGTACTCGCCCTGGAACACGATCTCCTCGCTCACGCCGTCGATCTCCGAGAAGCGCTGCCGCCAGTCGGCGATCGACTCCGCGCGAGCATCTTCGTCGGGCATCTGCGCGACGCCGAGCACGAGATCCCGCACGTACCAGGCCTGCACGTCGAACA
Organism: Leucobacter soli; assembly: GCA_040393965.1. Lineage (GTDB taxonomy): Bacteria > Actinomycetota > Actinomycetes > Actinomycetales > Microbacteriaceae > Leucobacter > Leucobacter soli_C. Next base: position 9,171 of record JBEBTD010000028.1, read on the forward strand.
TGTTGAACGTGAACCACTGATCCTGCGCGCCCACGTAGAAGAGCGCCGGGTTCCGCTGCCAGACCACCCCCCGGTACAGGCCGTCGGGGTAGACCGTGTTCGGACCCGACAGAGCGAGATCATCGGGAAGGAACGGATACTTGTGCAAGTAGCCCGTGCAGAAGATGATGGCGTCGACCCGCTTCGAAGTCCCGTCGGCGAAGAAGACCCTGTCGCCCTCGATGCCCTCGATCCTCGGCCGCTCCTCGAAGCCATCGGGCCAGTCGTAGCCCATCGGCGCCGAACGATAGCTCGCTGTGACCGACTTCGCTCCCATCTTGTGAGCCTGGCTACCGATGTCCTCTGCAGAATAGCTCGAGCCGATCACGAGCACATCGCTGCCCTCGAGCGCCTCCGCGCCGCGGAAGTCATGCGCATGCGTGATGTAGCCGGGGAAGGTCTCGATCCCCGGGACATCGGGCGTGAACGGGAACGAGAAGTGACCGCTGGCGACGACGACGTGGTCGAAGACCTCGGTTCTCGTCTCCCCCGTGGGAAGATGCTCGCTCGTGACGGAGAACTCTCGCCGCTCCTCGTCGAAGACGACCATGCGGACGACGGTCTCGAATCGGATGTGCTTGCGCACGTCCGTGCGCGCCAGGCGACCCGCGATGTAGTCCCAGAGCACGGATCTCGGAGGATACGAGGAGATCGGATGCCCGAAGTGCTCGTCGAAGGTGTAGTCCGCGAACTCGAGGCCCTCCTTGGGCCCGTTCGACCAGAGGTTCCGATACATGCTCGAGTGGACGGGCTCGCCGTACTCGTCGAGACCCGTACGCCAGGTGTAGTTCCATTGACCGCCCCAGTCGGACTGCTTCTCGAAACATACGATCTCGGGGATCGTGGCACCGGTGCGCTCGGCCGACTCGAAGGCCCTCAATTGCGCCATCCCACTGGGACCCGCACCGATGATCGCTACTCTACGCTCGCTGTTCAACCGTTATCCTCGCTTTTCTCTCTCGTAGCCGTTGCACGCGCACGCCTCGGACGCCGTAGAGAGAACCGTCGCAGAGCGACGACTCGCAGAGCGGGGCGACCCCGCCACCACACGCGTCACGATCGGGAAGAGAGGTCATAACCTCGATCATCCGAACGCGAGCAACCCTTCGAATGTAGCAAGTTCGAGCAGAAAGCACCCGTCGGGCGTAACGGCAAGCGGATCGCGGGAGACGCCGGGCACAGCTCGCACGAAGCGACGGAACCCCGTCGGGGCCGTTACTCGCCGCGCGAGACCCGGGTCATCTCCTCGCGGGGAACCACCTTGATGCGCGTGCGGCCCTCGGCCTCGCCGAGCGACACCTCGTGCTCGTCGAGCCGATGCCAGCCCTCGATCGTCGTGTACGGCACGCGCCGCGACTCGAGCAGCTCGGGGACGGCCTCGGCCTCGAGATACTCCGGCTGCCACCACGAAGCGGCATCCTCGAGCAGGCACTCGATGGTCTCCATCGCGTCGCTCTTGGTATGGCCGATGAGCCCGACCGGACCCCGCTTGATCCAGCCCGTCGCATAGACGCCGCGCACATGCGAGCCGTCCGCCCCGATCACGCGCCCCTGCTCGTTCGGGATCACGCCCCGCTGCTCGTCGAACGGGATCTCGTCGAGCGGCGAGCCGAAGTAGCCCACCGCGCGATACAGCGACTGCACCGGCACGACCTCGAACTCGCCCGTGTCCACGATGCCGCCGTTGCCGTCGGGCTCGGTGCGCTCGATCCGGATGCCGCTCACCCGGCCATGCTCGTCGCGCAGCACCTCCACGGGTTTCGACCAGAAGTGCAGATGCAGGCGCCTGGAAGAGGCCTCGAGCTCCCCCGCCTCCCGGGCCCGCTGATCCTCGCGCCACTTGTTCATGATGCGCGAGATGACGATGACCTGCTTGTTGCGCAGCAGGCTCTCCTCATGCGGGTCGTCGAAAGCGAAATCGCGCTCGTCCAGCACCATGTCGACGTCTCGAACCTCGCCCAGCTCGCGCAGCTCCAGCGGCGTGAACTTCACGTAGAGCGGGCCGCGGCGTCCGAAGAGGTGCAGCTCCTCGATCGGGTTCTGCTCGAGCACCCGGTACACGTTGTCGGGCACCTCGGTGGGCAGCAGATCCTCGGCATGCTTGATGAGCATGCGCGAGACGTCGAGCGCGACGTTGCCGTTGCCGACCACGCCGACCTGACGCGCGTCGAGCGGCCACTCGCGCGGAACATCGGGGTGCCCGTCGAACCAGCTCACGAAGTCCGCGGCGCCGTACGAGGCCTCAGCATCGATGCCCGGAATGTCGAGCGAGGCGTCGCGGATCGCGCCCGTCGCGAAGATCGCGGCGTGGTAGTGCCGCTTCAGATCTTCGAGCGTGATGTCCTGCCCATAGCGCACATTGCCGAAGTATCTGACGGTACCGCTGGGTGCGGCCCCCGAATCGGCGCCGCCGGCGTCGATGCCCTCGCCGCCGGGGCGACCTCGATCGAGTACGTCGCGCAGCGCGGTGATGATGCCCTTGATGCGCGGGTGATCCGGCGCGACGCCGTAGCGCACGAGACCGTACGGCGCCGGGAGCTGCTCGAACAGGTCGATCTCGACCTCGAACTCCCGCTCGGCCTTGATCAGCAGATCCGCGGCATAGATGCCGGCGGGGCCCGCCCCAACGATGGCGACACGCATCTTTGTCACTGGCTTCATTTCCTTCCGCCTCCCGTCGGTATCAGCCGGAGGAGGTCGTCGTCTGGGGGAAGAGCCCCTGGTGTGCGAGTGTGCTCAGCCCTGGCGGCTGACGATCGAGTCGGCCATGCGCTCGAGGCCGCGTTTGACCGTGGATCTCGGCAGCGCGTCGAGCGCCGCGATGGCGTCGTCGGCCCATTGCCGCGCGGCTTGCTCGGTCGCACGCGTGACCTCGTGATCGCGCAGAGCGACCACCTCGTCGTCGAGCAGCGCCGGATCCTCGCCGGCCGCGATGCGGGCGACGCCCGCATCGATCCTCGCGCAGAACTCCTCCGCCGCAGCGTCGCCCGACGCCGCACGGTCGCGCAGCAGCAGCATCGGCATCGTGATGACGCCCGCGCGCAGGTCGGTGCCGGCGCGCTTGCCGGTCTGCTCGGCCTTCGGCGAGAGGTCGATCACGTCGTCGATCAGCTGGAACGCAACGCCGATCTTCTCGCCGTACTCGGTGACCGGGTCGGCGAACTCGCGCGGCGCCTCCGAGAAGATGACGCCCATGCGGGCCGCGGTCGAGATGAGCGCGCCCGTCTTGTCGGCGAGCACCTGCAGGTAGTGCTGCATGGGGTCGTCCCCCGGCTGAGGGCCGACGGTCTCGTGCAGCTGCCCGAGGCAGAGGCGCTCGAAGGTGCGGGCCTGCAGCAGGATCGCCTCCTCGCCCATGCCGGCCACGAGCGACGAGGCCCGCGCGAAGAGCAGGTCGCCGGCGAGGATCGCGACCGAGTTCGACCACACCGTCTGCGCGGCGGGCACGCCCCGGCGCAGGCGCGCATCGTCCATGACGTCGTCGTGGTAGAGCGAGGCGAGATGGGTCAGCTCGACGGCGATGGCGGCCCGGCGCACCATCTCGTTCGGGCCGGAGCCGAGCTCGCTCGTGAGCAGCGTCAGCATGGGGCGCACGCGCTTGCCGCCCGCCTCGGCGAGGTATCGGGCCGGTGCATCTGCGATCTCGGAGGCGAAGCCGAGCTGCTCGAGCAGCTGCTCCTCGACGACCGCGAGCTGCTGCTTCATGCGGTCGGCGTGGCGGCGCTCGGCGGCGCCGCGGAAGAGGTGCATGGGCATCGCCTGCGTCGCGGTGTCCTCGGTGATGGGGCGGGTCATTCGGCGTCCGCCTTCTGCTGCGCGGGCTTCGCCGCAACCGGCTTCTTCGCGGGAGCCGAGCTCTTCCCGGTCGCCGCGCTCTTCGCAGCGGTCTGGGTCTTCGCGGCGGGCTTCGCGGCCGCTCGGGACTTGGCGGGCGCAGCGGACTCGGTCAGGGGCTTCGAAGCCGCAGCCTTGCCGGTGGCCTTCGCCGTCGCGGGGCGCTTGCTCGCGGGGCTGCTCTTACCCGTTGCGGACTGCTTCGCGGCTCCAGGCTTCGCCGCAGCCGGCTTCGCGGACGAGGCGGCCTTCGCGGCGGCAGGCTTCGCCGACACTGCGGGCTTCTTCGCGGTCGACGCCCGCTTCGCCGCGGGCTTCGAGGCCGCGGCCTTCGCGGCAGCCGGATCCTCGCGCGGAACGAAGCCGCGGTGCAGCGCGACGATGCCGAAGGTGAGGTTGCGGTAGGCGACGCGCTCGAGGCCGGCATCGCGCATCCAGGAGGCGAGCTCGGCCTGGTCGGGCCACTGCTCGATGGACTCGTTGAGGTAGCGGTACGCGCCCGCGGCGTCGCGGTTGATGAGACCCGCCACGCGGGGCAGGACATGACGGCCGTAGAGGCTGTAGGGGGCGCGAACCAGCTGCGAAGGCGGGGTGGAGAACTCGGCGATCACGACCCGGCCGCCCGGCTTCACGACGCGTCGCATCTCGGCGAGCGCCTTGCGAGGATCGCTCACGTTGCGCAAACCGTACGAGATGGTCGCGGCGTCGAAGCTGTCATCGTCGAAGGGCAGCGCGGTGGCGTCGGCCCAGACGAACTCGATCAGCTCGTTGCCGGCGTGGCGGCGGCGTCCCTCGGCGAGCATGCCCTCCGAGAAGTCGGCGGCGACGACGTGCGCGCCGTGCTTCGCGATGGCCGCGCTCGAGGTGCCGGTGCCCGCTGCGAGGTCGAGCACGCGCATGCCCTTTCGGGGCGCGATCGCCTTCGTCGTCGCGATGCGCCACAGACGATCGTTGCCTGCGGTCAGCACGTCGTTGATCAGATCGTAGCGAGGCGACACCTCGTCGAACATGGTCGAGACGTCGGTTGCCAGCTTGGTGGCCGTATCGGGGCGGGTCACGACATCCATGCTATCCGTTCATGCTGAGCGTGCAGTATGTACCGCAGCTTCCTCCGGCTCAGCACGGTCGCATGCTCGGCAGAGTAGATTGTCAGGGTGAATGCTGCGCCGGTCACCCGCCTCTTCGCGGTCACCCGACCCCTCCGGCAGGCGCCCCCGCTGCTGCTGCACGCGGATGCCCGCGACCCGCTGCTCTGGCTGCGCGGGGATCGCGGCTGCGTCGGCGTCGGCGAGGTGCTGCGGCTGAGCTTCCGGGGCGAGGATCGCTTCGCCGAGGCCGCCGCCGCGTGGCGCCGGATCGCAGCCGCTGCGACCGTCGACGACCCGCTCGGCAGGCCGGGCTCGGGTCTCGTCGCCTTCGGCACCTTCGCCTTCGACGACCGGAGCGCCTCCGAGAGCGTGCTCGTCGTGCCGAGGCTGCTCATCGCCCGGCACGGAGACTCGGCGTGGGTGACCGAGGTCTCGACCGAGCCCATCGAACGGCCCGTTCAGAGCGCGATCGAGACCATGGACAACCCCCGGCGCCTGCCGGTGGTGCGGCCACGCGGCGCCTGGTCCGGCGCGCGGCTCGACACCCTCGCCCCCGACGAGGCGTACCTCTCGGGCGTGAGCGAGGCGAGCGCGATCATCGAGCGCGGCGAGGTCGAGAAGGTGGTGCTCGCCCGCAGCGTGCGCTCGAGCATCGGCGAGCAGGACGACCTGCGCATACCGCTCGGCCGGCTGGCCTACCGCTACACCGACTGCTGGACGTATGCCGTCGACGGCATGATCGGCGCGAGCCCCGAGACGCTCGTGCGCCAGACGGGTGGCACGATCACCGCTCGCGTGCTCGCCGGTACGCGCGGGCGCCGCGACGACGCCTCCACCGATGAGCGCATGCGCGACGAGCTGCTCTCGAGCGAGAAGGAGCAGCACGAGCACGCCTTCGCCGTGCAGAGCGTGGTGACGGCGCTCGCCCCGCACGTGCGCGAGCTCCGCACGAGCGAGGAGCCGTTCGCGCTCGAGCTGCCCAATGTCTGGCATCTCGCCACCGATCTCGAGGCGGTGCCGGGCGACGGCGCATCCTCGCTCGAACTCGTCGACGCCCTGCACCCGACCGCGGCGGTCGCCGGAACGCCGACCCGGGAGGCCGTCGAGGCCATCGCGCGCCTCGAGCCCTTCGATCGGGGCCGCTACGCGGGCGCAGTCGGCTGGATCGACGCCGCCGGCGACGGGGAATGGGTGATCGCCCTGCGGGGTGCGCAGATCGGCGCGCCCGAGGACGGCCGCCGCTCCGTCACCGCCTATGCCGGTGGGGGCATCGTCGCGGGCAGCGACCCGTCGCACGAGCTGCGCGAGACGGTCTCGAAGTTCAAGCCGATCGCCGAGGCGCTCGCCCCCTAACCGAGCTTCCTCCGGCCCCCGGTCTCTCTGCCGCGCGGGCTCGCTGTCGCGCGGGCTCTCTACCGCGCGGGCTCGCCGCACCGACGCACACCGGCTCGCCCCACCGACGCACGCCGACTCACCCCACCGACGCACGTGGGCTCACCCCACCAACGCACGCCGACTCACCCCACCGACGCACGTGGGCTCACCCCACCAACCCGCTCGAGATCATACATTTGCGCC
>JBEBTD010000029.1:0-15594 GCA_040393965.1 Leucobacter soli
CGCGACATGGATCGCAAGATGAAGCGCACCTCGAACCGCCCGCTCGTCACCGGCGAGATCAGCGACCGCAGCGCACTCGTGTTCTCGTGGGTGCTCGGCGTGCTCTCGGTCGCCTGGCTGTGGGTCACGACCAATTGGCTCGCGGCGGCCCTTTCGGCGGCGGCGATCTTCTTCTACGTGGTCGTCTACACCCTCGTCCTGAAGCGTCACAGTGAGCAGAACATCATCTGGGGCGGGATCGCGGGCTGCTTCCCGGTGCTCATCGGCTGGGCCGCCGTCACCGGCTCCCTCGACTGGCCGGCCTGGATCTTCTTCCTCATCATCTTCCTCTGGACCCCGCCCCACTACTGGCCCCTGTCGATGAAGTACCGCAACGACTACGCCAACGCCGGCGTGCCGATGCTCGGCGTCGTCCGCGGCCGGGTGACCGTCGGTCTGCAGATCATCCTCTACACCTGGGCGACGGTCGCCTCGAGCCTGTTGCTCATCCCGATCGCCCAGATGGGCATCGTCTACACGATCGTCGCGCTGCTCACAGGCGGCTGGTTCATCCTCGAGGCGCACCGCCTGTACGGCAGCGCCATCCGCGGCGAGGAGGGCAAGCCGATGAAGGTCTTCCACGGCTCGATCGCCTACCTCTCGCTGCTGTCGCTCGCGATCGCGATCGACCCGCTGCTGCCCTTCTGACTCCCGGACTCGCCGGCGTTACGCTTGGCCTATGACCGAGCACGTCGCACATCCGAACACCTCCGTCGTCGCGCTGGGACGGCCGTCGCGCGAGACGGGCGCCCCGCTGAACCCGCCGATCGCGATGACCTCGACCTTCGTCGGGGCAGGCACGCCGCAGCCGGGGGAGGCCGTCTACGCGCGCTTCTCGAACCCCGGCTGGGATCCGCTCGAGTCCGCGCTCGCCGAACTCGAGGGCTCGCCGGTACCCGCGCTCGCCTACGCATCGGGCATGGCGGCGGTCTCGGCCGCGTTCGCGCTCGTGCCGGTCGGCGGGGTCGCGGTGGTTCCGACGACGTCGTACAACGGCACGATCGGCCTCGCCCGGAAACTGCACGCCGAGGGCGCGATCGTGCTGCGCGAATCGGATCCGACGCGCCTCGACGAGACGATGAGTGCGTTCGAAGGGGCGGATCTGGTCTGGCTCGAGTCGCCGACGAACCCGCTGCTCGACGTGCTCGATCTGCCCCGCCTTGTCGCCGGCGCGAGGCGCGCCGGCGCGCTCGTGGCGGTCGACAACACCTTCTCGACCCCGTTGCGCCAACGCCCCCTCGAGTGCGGCGCGGATCTCGTCGTGCACTCGGCCACCAAGTTCATCGCCGGACACTCCGACGTGCTCATGGGCCTCGCGGTGGTGCGCGACGCGGAGCTGCGCGATCGGCTTCTGACGGAACGCACGCTGCACGGCGCCGTCCCCGGCCCCTTCGAGGCCTGGCTCGCCCTGCGCGGTCTGCGCACGCTCGCCGTGCGCCTGGATCGGGCTGAGCAGAGCGCCGCTGAGCTCGCCGAGCGGCTTTCGCGGCGTCACGAGCTCTCGCGGGTGCGCTACCCGGGGCTGAAGGGCGATCCGGGGCACGGGCTCGCCGCCGCTCAGCTCGGCGGTTTCGGCGCGCTCGTGTCGATCGAGCTCGCCGGGGGAGCGGACGCCGCCGACCGCTTCGTGCGCGCCCTGCGGCTCATCACGCCTGCGACGAGTCTCGGTGGTGTCGAGTCCCTCGCCGAGCGCCGCCGGCGTCAGCCCGCGGAGCCGGTCGAGGTGCCGGAATCGCTCGTGCGCCTGAGTATCGGCATCGAGCACGTCGACGACCTCTGGGCCGATCTGAAGCAGGCCCTGCTGGCGGCGAGCGACTGAGGGGAAGAGCTACGAGGATCCGGGGCGCTATCCGGCCTCAACCGCGGGCCGCTTGAGACGCAGCACGGTGACGGTCATCGCCGCCGCGGTGAGCGCGGCGAGCACCATGTGCACGCCGACCGCGAAGGGGGGCAGGCCGCTGCGCGCCTGGAAGACGCCTACGGCGATCTGCACGAGCAGCGCCGCGAGGAGGGCGATCGACCAGCGCCGCGGGCGAAGTCGACGGGCTGCCGCCCAGCCGACGAGGGCGAGTACGAGCGCGAGCGAGATGTAGCCGGGCCAGGCGTGCACATGGCTCAGCAGTGTGGCGTCGAAGCCGTCCCGCACGATGCGCTCGTCGCCGGAGTGGGGCCCCGCGCCCGTGGTGAGCACACCGAAGACGATCGTGAGGGCCATGAACAGGGTCGTCACGTGTGCGAGGATCGCGTAGCCCGTCGGCACGGCGCGCTCCCGCGGCGAAGCGGGCTCGTACATGCGCACGAGATAGGCGGCCGAGACGCAGACGATGATGAGCGAGATCGTGTAGTGCACGCCGACGAGGTTGGCGTCGAGGTGCAGCCAGACGACGAAGCCGCCGATGACCGCCTGGGCGAGCACCAGCACCAGCACCAGCAGGGAGATGACGCTCAGGTCGCGCCGCTTCACGCGGAGCAGGCTCAGCAGCACCACGAGCCCGGCGGCGATGAGAAGCGGGCCCGAGATCGTGCGGTTGGCGAACTCGATGATGCCGTGGATGCCGAGCTCGGGGGTCGGCACGAGGGAGCCCGGCGTGCAGACGGGCCAGTCGGTGCAGCCGAGGCCGGAGCCGGTGAGCCTGACGGTGCCGCCGGTCGCGATGATCACCACGTTCAGCACGAAGGAGACCCACGCTGAGACTCGCAGGAGGCGCGAGGCGCGGTGCTGGGCGGACGCGGCGGGGGCGACGGGACGCGCGGCGGACAAAGGGGGCTCCTCTCGGCGGCTTCCCGATCCTCGCGCCGAAAACCTGGGCGAGCCATTCCCGTTTTCAACGGGAATCTGTAGAATGGGAAGCTGTGGTTGCGTAGGAGCAGAACGGTTCCCGGTGGATAGCATCCCGGCGAATCGCCCGGCTCGACGCCCAGAATACTGCACCGCTGCATGGAGGCAGGTGTGCGCTCGATCTTCGTGCGCCCGCCACCGCCCTGCGGCGCAGAAGAAGCGCAGAAGATACGAATGAGGGAAACGATGCCAGAGGTGCTGATTGACCGCCCAGAACTCGAGGGTCTGGGGGTGTACGAGTTCGGCTGGCACGATGCCGACGAGGCCGGCCAGTCCGCGAAGCGCGGACTCAGCGAGGAGGTCGTGCGCAATATCTCGGCCCTGAAGAACGAGCCCGAGTGGATGCTCGAGCGCCGTCTCAAGGCCCTGCAGATCTTCGATCGCAAGCCGATGCCGACGTTCGGCGCCGACCTGAGCGAGATCGATTTCGACAACATCAAGTACTTCGTGCGCTCGACCGAGAAGCAGGCCACGACCTGGGAAGAGCTGCCCGAGGAGATCAAGAACACCTACGAGCGGCTCGGCATCCCCGAGGCCGAGCGTCAGCGCCTCGTCGCCGGTGTCGCCGCGCAGTACGAGTCCGAGGTCGTCTACCACCAGATCCGCGAGGATCTCGAGGCGCAGGGCGTGCTCTTCCTCGACACCGACACCGCGCTGAAGGAGCACCCGGAGTTCTTCGAGGAGTACTTCGGCACCGTCATCCCCTCGGGCGACAACAAGTTCGCCGCGCTCAACACGGCCGTCTGGTCGGGAGGCTCCTTCGTGTACGTGCCGAAGGGCGTGCACGTCGAGATCCCTCTGCAGGCCTACTTCCGCATCAACACGGAGAACATGGGCCAGTTCGAGCGCACGCTCATCATCGCCGACGAGGACAGCTACGTGCACTACATCGAGGGCTGCACGGCGCCGATCTACAAGAGCGATTCGCTGCACTCCGCCGTCGTCGAGATCGTCGTGAAGAAGGGCGCCCGCGTGCGCTACACCACGATCCAGAACTGGTCGACCAACGTCTACAACCTCGTGACCAAGCGCGCCGTCGCCGAGGCGGGCGCCACCATGGAATGGGTCGACGGCAACATCGGCTCCAAGGTCACCATGAAGTACCCGTCGATCTACCTGACCGGCGAGCACGCCAAGGGCGAGACCCTCTCGGTCGCCTTCGCCGGTCCCGGTCAGCACCAGGACGCAGGCGCAAAGATGATCCACCTCGCGCCCTACACCAAGTCGTCGATCCTCTCGAAGTCGATCGCTCGCGGCGGCGGTCGCACCGGTTACCGCGGCGAGGTGCGCGTCGATGCGAACGCGCATCACGCGGCGAACTCCGTCGTCTGCGACGCCCTGCTCGTCGACACGATCTCGCGCAGCGACACCTACCCGGCGATCGACATCCGCACGGACGACGCCGAGCTCGGACATGAGGCGACCGTCTCGCGCGTGAGCGAGGATCAGCTCTTCTACCTGATGAGCCGCGGCCTCGCAGAGGAGGAGGCCATGGCGATGATCGTGCGCGGCTTCATCGAGCCCATCGCGCGCGAGCTGCCCATGGAGTACGCACTCGAACTGAACAAGCTCATCGAGATGGGCATGGAAGGATCGGTCGGATAATGACCAACGCTGTTGCAGAAGGCACCGCAGTCGAAGAACAGGCTCAGCACGGCTTCAAGGCGCACAGCGACGGCGGCTGGGACGCCGAGGCTGCCGCCCGGAACGTTCCCGTTCAGACTCGCAGCGCCCGCTTCACCTCGACCGACGTCGCCGACTTCGGCGCTGTGACGGGCCGTGAGGCGAACTGGAAGTTCACCCCGATCGTCAAGATCGACGCGCTGCTGAACGGCGAGCTCGACGGCTCGCGCACACCCGTCTCCGTGACCGAGGCCGAGGGCGTCTCGAGCGAGTGGATCGCCCGCGAGGACGAGCGCATCGGTCGTGCCGGCGCCCCCGAGGAGCGCGGCGCCGCCGCGGCCTGGTCGGCGTTCGGCGAGGCCCACCTCGTCACCGTATCCTCCGAGGAGGGCGTCACCGCGATCGTCGAGCGCGCAGCGCTCGGATCCTCGCCCCGCGCGGCCCACACCGTGATCGAGGCGAAGCCGCACGCCCGCGGCCTCGTGATCCTCGAGAACACCGGCGAGGCGCAGCTCAGCGAGAACGTCGAGATCGTCGTCGGCGACGGCGCCGAGCTCACCGTGGTCAGCGTGCAGCAGTGGGCCGACGACGCCGTGCACCTCGCGAGCCACTACGCGACCGTCGGCCGCGATGCGACGCTCAAGCACATCGTCGTCTCTCTCGGCGGCGAGCTCGTCCGCCTGAACCCGTCGATCCACCTCGACCACGAGGGCGCGAACGGCGAGGCGCTCGGCGCGTACTTCGCCGACGCCGGTCAGCACCTCGAGCACCAGGTCTACCTTGACCACGACGCTCCCCACACCCGCAGCCGCGTGACCTACAAGGGCGCGCTGCAGGGCGAGGGCGCGCACACCGTCTGGATCGGCGACGTGCTCATCCGCAACAGCGCCACGGGCACCGACAGCTACGAGCAGAACCGCAACCTCGTGCTGAGCGAGGGCACTCGCGCCGACTCGATCCCGAACCTCGAGATCGAGACCGGCGACATCGAGGGCGCCGGTCACGCCTCGGCGACCGGCCGCTTCGACGACGAGCACATCTTCTACCTCCAGAGCCGCGGCATCAGCGAGGAGGAGGCCCGCAAGCTGGTCGTCCACGGGTTCCTGCTCGAGGTGATCCAGCAGATCGGCGATGCCGAGACCGAAGCTCGCCTGCGCGATGCGGTCGAGGCCGAGCTCGCCGAGGCGGTCTCCGCCGACAAGCCCACCACCGAAGCGGTGAGTGCGTGACGCGACACCGGGCGCTCTCCGTGCACGACCTGCTCCAGGATCAGGCCGTGCGCGTAGTGCTCGACGGCGTGCCGATCGCCATCGTGCTCGACGGCGAGGGCGTGATCCACGCCATCGGCGACACGTGCACCCACGGCCAGATCAGCCTCTCGGAGGGCTTCGTGGAGAAGGGCGAGATCGAATGCTGGGCCCACGGCTCCGCCTTCTCGCTCACCACAGGCAAGCCCCGCAACCTTCCGGCCTATGAGCCGGTGCCAGTCTACGTCGTCGAAATCGAGGGTGACGACGTCTACATCGACCCCACTGTTACGAAAGAGATTGCAGCATGAGTTCCGTTCTTGAGATCAAGGATCTGCACGTCAGCGTTGAGACCGACCAGGGCGCCAAGCCCATCCTGAAGGGTGTCGATCTCACCATTCGCCAGGGCGAGACGCACGCCATCATGGGCCCGAACGGCTCGGGCAAGTCGACGCTCGCCTACGCGATCGCGGGCCACCCGCGCTACGAGATCACCAGCGGCTCGATCCTGCTCGACGGCGAAGAGGTCACCGAGATGGAGGTCGACGAGCGCGCGAAGGCCGGCCTGTTCCTCGCCATGCAGTACCCCGTCGAGATCCCCGGCGTCACCAACGCCAACTTCCTGCGCACCGCCAAGACCGCCATCGACGGCGAGGCGCCCGCCATCCGCACCTGGATGAAGGACGTCCGCAGCGCGATGGAGGATCTGCGCATGGACTCGTCGTTCGCCGAGCGCAACGTCAACGAGGGCTTCTCGGGTGGCGAGAAGAAGCGCAACGAGATCCTGCAGCTCGAACTCCTGAAGCCCCGCTTCGCCGTGCTCGACGAGACCGACTCGGGCCTCGACGTCGACGCGCTCAAGGTCGTGTCGGAGGGCGTCAACCGGGCCAAGGCGAATACCGGGCTCGGCGTGATGCTCATCACGCACTACACCCGCATCCTGCGCTACATCAAGCCCGACTTCGTGCACGTCTTCGTGAACGGCCGCGTCGCGGAGGAAGGCGGCCCCGAGCTCGCCGACCGCCTCGAGGAAGAGGGCTACGATCGCTTCCTGACCGAGGCCGCGAACGCGTAGGCTGTTCGGTATGAACGAGACAGCAGGCGTCGCCTCGATCGATCCGGAGTTCCGGGAGCAGGCCCTCGAAGCGCTCAAGAACGTGAGCGACCCCGAGCTCGGCGTGAACATCGTCGATCTCGGCCTCATCTACGATCTGGCTTTCGACGAGGAGCACGACGCTCTCGTCATCTCGATGACGCTCACCAGCGCGGGCTGCCCGCTCACGGACGTGATCGAGAACGACATCGCCGAGTCGCTCGACGGTCTCGTGCGCGCCTTCCGCATCAACTGGGTGTGGATGCCGCCTTGGACGCCCGAGCGCATCACCGACGACGGGCGCGACATGATGCGGGCGCTCGGCTTTGCTATTTGAGAGCCCGGTGGGCTCTCAAGCCGAGCGCCGCGCGGAGCGCTTGGAGTTCGCGATCTGAGCTCGCTCCCGCCCGCCGATAGAATCGGCATTCTCAGCTGAAACCGGCAGTTTTCTTGCAGAACTGCCGGTTTTAGCGTGAGTCGCCGCATATGACGAACGAAAGTACACGACCATGATCACCGTCGAGAACCTCGCCATCGACGTGGGCGCGCGCCGCCTCATGAGCGAGGTCAGCTTCCGGGTAAACCCCGGCGACAAGATCGGCCTCGTCGGCCGCAACGGCGCCGGCAAGACCACGCTGACGCGCACCCTCTCGGGCGAGCTGCAACCGGCCGAGGGCAAGGTCACCGTCAGCGGCGAACTCGGCTTCCTGCCGCAGGATCCGCGCAGCGGCGACCCCGAGCAGCTCGCGCGCCACCGCATCCTCGATGCGCGCGGGCTGGGCACGCTCACGAAGAACATCGCCAAGGCTTCGGAGGACATGGCCTCCGACGATCCTCGTCTCGCGGAGAAGGCGATGAAGCGCTTCGGCAACCTCACCGACCGCTTCCAGGCCCTCGGCGGCTACGCGGCCGAGGCCGAGGCCGCTTCGATCTCGCACAACCTGGGCCTGCCCGATCGCGTGCTCGACCAGCCTCTCGGCACGCTCTCGGGCGGACAGCGCCGCCGCATCGAGCTCGCCCGCATCCTGTTCAGCGATGCCGACACGATGATCCTCGACGAACCCACGAACCACCTCGACGCCGACAGCATCATCTGGCTCCGCGAGTTCCTCAAGGGCTATCGCGGGGGAGTGATCGTGATCAGCCACGACGTCGACCTCGTCGGCGAGACCGTGAACCGGGTCTTCTACCTCGACGCGAACCGCCAGGTCATCGACGTCTACAACATGGGCTGGAAGCTCTACCTGCGTCAGCGCGCCGCCGATGAGGAGCGTCGCCGCAAGGAGCGCGCGAACGTCGAGAAGAAGGCCTCGGCCCTCAAGGATCAGGCCGCACGGTTCGGCGCCAAGGCTTCGAAGGCCGCCGCCGCCCACCAGATGGTCGCCCGCGCCGAGAAGATGCTGTCGAGCCTCGACGAGGTGCGGCAGGTCGACCGCGTCGCGAAGCTCCGCTTCCCGGATCCCTCTCCCTGCGGCAAGACGCCGCTCATGGCTGAGGGGCTCTCGAAGTCGTACGGCTCGCTCGAGATCTTCGCAGGCGTCGATCTCGCGATCGACCGAGGTTCGAAGGTCGTCGTGCTCGGGCTCAACGGTGCGGGAAAGACCACTCTGCTGCGCCTGCTCGCCGGCGTCGACGAGCCGGACGCGGGCGGCATCGTGGCCGGACACGGGCTCAAGGTCGGCTACTACGCCCAGGAGCACGAGACGCTCGACGTCAAGGCGAGCGTGCTGCAGAACATGATCTCGGTCTCGCAGCATCTGACCGAGACCGAGGCTCGCAAGGTGCTCGGCTCCTTCCTCTTCTCGGGCGACGACGTGCACAAGCCGGCCGGGGTGCTCTCCGGCGGCGAGAAGACGAGGCTCGCGCTCGCGATGCTCGTCGTCTCGAGCGCGAACGTGCTGCTGCTCGACGAGCCCACGAACAACCTCGATCCCGCGAGCCGCGCCGAGATCCTCGACGCGCTCGCGAACTTCACGGGCGCGGTCGTGCTGGTCTCCCACGATCCCGGCGCGGTCGAGGCGCTGAACCCCGAACGCGTGCTGATCATGCCCGACGGTACCGAAGACCACTGGTCCAAGGAGTACCTGGAGCTGATCGAGCTGGCGTAGCCGCTAGTCGGCCTCGGCCTGCTCCTGCTGCCCGGGTTGCTGGGGCAGGCCCGGCGTGGACTGTTCGGCCTGCTCCGGTGCGGAGGGCCAGGCCTCGGCCGCGGCGGGGGGACTGCTCGGCGGCGGCAGCTTCGCGATCGCGAACGCGGCGCCATCCTGCTGCATGCCGTTGTCGAAGTAGGCGACGTGCCCCGACTCGTCGAGCTCGAGGCTGCTCTGGCAGACGAAGTCGTCGGCGACGCAGTAGTCGCGCAGACGATCGGCGAATGCGTCGAGTACGCCGGGGTCGCGGGGGAGGATGCCCCCGATGCCCTCGACGTAATCGCCCTCGGCGTAGGCCTCGCCGCCGGAGAACCGCGGATTGCCGTAGAGCACGACGGCGAGGATGCGATCCGCGGCCTCCACGTCGAGCTCGCCGGTGCTCTCACCCACCAAGCGCGAGGCGGGGTCGGAGAGGGCATCGCCGATGACGAGCGCCCCCTGGGAATAGCCGAGCAGTACGAAGCGCTGCTCGGGGCACGCTTCCGCCTGTACGTTCAGCGTGTCGATGAGCAGGCGCACGCCGATGGTGCCTCCCAGCTTCACATCGGTGTCGGCGGGGTAATCGAGATCGAGGGTGCGAACCTGATCGGGCCGGGCCTTCGCGATGGTGCGCGTGACCGGACCGAGCAGCTGGCCTTTGGCGGGCTCGCCGGTGCCGCGCGCGGTCACGAGCAGGTAGGGATCGCAGTCCTGCGCCTCGGTCATGGGCTCGGGATTCGCCTCGACACTGTAACGCTCCGTCGCCTCCGGCTCGGGCGGGCTCTCGGTCACCGCGGTGAGCGACTCGACGTTCTCCTCCGGATCGGGCACCTGCGAGCAAGCGCCCAGGGAGAGGGCGACCGCCGCGCAGGCGAGCACCGTGACGATCCGCCTCACGAGGCCCGCCCGTCGAGCAGGGCGTCTTCCTCGTCGGCGTCGCTCGGCCCCCGACGCCGATGGCGCTCGGCCTTCCGCCGATCCTCGCGCCGCACGGATTCGCCGTCGGCGTTGAAACCGCGGTATTCCTGCCTCGCCGCATAGCCCACGCCGATCACGGCGATGAGGATGAACACGTACCACTGCAGCGCGTAGGAGAGGTGCGGGCCCTCGTCGCGCTCCGGTCGCTGCGCCAGCGCGCCGGTGTCGGCGGCGGGCTGCTCGGAAACGAGCTGCCCGTAGGCGGCCGTGTACACCCGTTCTCCGTTCTGCCCGGAAAGACGCGCGAGCTCCGGCAGATCGATGCTCGCGAGCGAGCGCCCTGCCGAGCTGCGGCCGGCGATCTCCGGCTCGCTTGCGCGCAGCCGTGCGAGCACCACCGCCTCGCCCTCCGGGGCCGCGGGCAGGTCTGCGGGTACCTCTGAGGTGCCGGAGACCGGCACCCAGCCCCGGTCGATGAAGAAGACGGAGCCCTCCGCCGTCTCGAACGCCTGCACCAGATTCGAGCCGACGCCTTGTGGCCCGGGCCGGTTGCGGGCGAGGTAGCTCTCGCCGATGTAGCGCCCGCGCAGCTCGACGGGATGCCATTTGAGCGCGTCCTCGTCGAAAGCTGCGGGATCGGGCAGCAGCTGTTCGAGGGGCGCCGGCTCGGCATCGTAGTTCGCGTCGATGCGGCTGATCTCGGCGCGCGCCTCGGCGCGTCGCTCGAACTGCCAGTTGCCGAGCCAGACGCAGGCGATCGAGAAGAGCACCAGCAGAGAGAAGTAGCCGATCCAGCGTCGGCTCCACAGGAAGCTCCAGCCGATCGGGCGGTCGGCGCTCATGCCTCTGGCTCCGGCTCGGCAATGCCGCGAACCTCGAGCGGGAAGGAGCGGGCCGCGAGGAAATCCCGCAGATACTCGAGATGCTGGTCGCAGGCGAGCCACGTCTTGCGACGATCCTCGTCGTGTATCTTCGGATTTCGCCAGAGGATCGCGCTCGTGGCCTCGGCGTCGCAGCCGGCGCGGGAGCAGGCGTGTACGAACTCGGGCGCTCCGCCCAGCACGCCGATCACGCCGCGCCCTCGCCCGTGGAGGAAGCCGAGGGCGGCGCGGCACCGGCGTCTCCGCGCGCGCTCGAGCGGCGCTCGGCCGGTGCGTCCACCACGATCACGGTCTCATCGGTTCCGGCCTCGCCGGCGGGGGCGCCGAAGGCGTCCGAGGTGCGTGCCGCGCCCGGATCGGCCGCACCGGGGAGCAGTTCGAGCGGGGTGGGCGCTTCAGGCGCCTGGCCCCCAGTGTGCGAGACGGCGTTCGCCACGAGCACGGCGAAATAGGGGAGCAGGATGGCGCCGGCGGCGACGAGGATGATCCACCATCCGCGCACCCAGAACAGCGAGACGACGCACAGCACGCGGATCGACATGGCGATGAAGTACATGCGCATGCGGTGCGCTCGATCTTCCGCCGGGTTGACCCCGACAGAAGTCACGTCGTACTGCTGTGCCACTCCACCAACCCTACCCCTGCAAGCTCGCACTAGGCTGGGCGTCATCGGATGAAAGGATCCACATGAGCACCGCCCGCACCGTACTCGTCACCGGAGGCAACCGAGGCATCGGCTACGCCATCGCCGAGCGCATGATCGCGGAGGGGCACCGCGTCGCGGTGACCGCCCGCTCGGGGGAGGGCCCCGAGGGCTCGCGCACCGTGCGCGCCGAAATGAGCGATGCCGCCTCCATCGATGCGGCCTTCACCGAGGTCGAGGCCGAGCTCGGGCCGGTCGAGGTCGTCGTGGCGAACGCGGGCATCACGCGCGACACCCTGCTGCTCCGCATGAGCGAGGAAGATTTCACCGAGGTCATCGATACCAACCTCACCGGTACGTTCCGCGTGGTCAAGCGCGCCGCCAAGGGCCTGCTGAAGGCCCGCTTCGGCCGCGTCATCCTGATCTCGAGCGTCGTCGGCCTCTATGGCTCGCCCGGCCAGATCAACTACTCCTCGTCGAAGGCGGCCCTCGTCGGCTTCGCCCGCTCGCTCACGCGCGAGCTCGGCAGCCGTGGCATCACCGCCAACGTCATCGCACCGGGCTTCATCGAGACCGACATGACCGCGGCGCTGCCCGAGGCGCAGCAGCAGCAGTACCTCGACTCGATCCCCGCCGCCCGCTTCGGCCAGGTCGCCGAGATCGCAGGCGCGGCAGCGTGGCTCGCAGGCGACGATGCGGCCTACATCTCGGGTGCGGTGATCCCGGTCGACGGCGGCCTCGGGATGGGGCACTAGCACCCTGGATCCGCTGCTGCTCGGCGCGCTCTGCGCCGTCGTCACCTTCGGGGCCCTCACCCAGCGCCTCACCGGCATGGGGTTCGCGCTCGTGACGGGCCCCTTCTTCGTGCTGCTGCTCGGCCCACGGCACGGCGTGATCCTCGTGAACCTCTGCGGGGTGCTCACCGCCGCCCTCGTGCTGCTGCGGGTGCGCCGCGACATCGAGTGGAAGACCTACCTGTGGCTCGCGATCCCCGCGGTCATCGGCATCATGCCCGGAGCGATTCTGGCGACGCGGCTCGACGCGCATTGGCTCGAGTTCGCGGTCGGCACGATCATGCTGCTCGCCCTCCTGCTCGCGATGCTTGCGAGGCGGGTCAGAACCACCGTCTCGGGGCCGATTCCGCGCATCGCCGCAGGCTTCGTCTCGGGCGTGGCGAGCGCGGCCGCGGGGACGAGCGGTCCTCCGATCAGCGTCTACGCCGTCATGTCGCGCTGGCCGCAGCGCTCCTTCGCGGCGACGATGCAGCCGTACTTCCTGACCACCGGCCTCGGCAGCGTGATCGGAAAACTCGCCTGGGAGCCGGAGCTGCGACCCGAATACCCCTGGTGGGCGTGGGCCCTCATCCTGCTGGGCCTCGTCGCGGGAACGTCGCTCGGCGACCGTCTCGCCCGGTTCCTGCGCGCCGAGCACGCCCGAGCAGCGATGCTGGCGCTGGCGGCGATCGGCTCGCTCGCGGTGGCGGTGCACGGCCTCTCGCAGCTGATCGGCTGAGCATCCCAGCAGCCCCCGAGATCGAAGTCAAGGGGTGTCGGAACCCCGTCCGAGTGGGTAGCGTGGCCGTCATGAGCACCAACGAACACGCCACCCAGCCCATTCGCTCCGCCGCTCGCGTCGCCGCAGATGCCGAGGCGCTCGTCGCCCTCTACGAGGCCCCCGAGATCCTTCGCGTCGTCAACGTATGGGATGCCGTAAGTGCGAGAGTCGTCTCCGAGCTCCCGGGCAGCTGGGCCATCGCGACGGCCGGGCACGGGATCGCCGCGAGCCACGGATACCCGGATGGCGAGCGGATCCCCCTCGACCTGATGATCGCGGCCCTGGAGCGCATCGTGGGGGCGACGAACCTTCCGGTGACGGCCGATCTCGACGGCGGCTTCGGCGACGCCGGAGAGGCGGTGCGGCGGGCGATCGGGGCGGGCGTCTGCGGAGCGAACATCGAGGATCAGATGCGTGGGCTCGACGAGTCCGTCTCGGTGATGCGGGCCGCGATCGAGGCCGGTGAACGTGAGGGCGTGCCGTTCGTGCTGAACGCTCGAACCGATGCGCTGGTCAAGGCCGGCGAGCGCTCGCGCGAGGAGGCGATCGACGAGGCGATCCGACGCGGCCGCGCCTTTCTCGAGGCCGGCGCGCAGTGCGTCTTCGTGCCCGGCGTCGTGACCGGCCCCGAGGCGAGCGCGCTCGTCGAGGGGATCGGCGAGCGACGGGTGAGCGTGATCGGCCTGCCCGGTGCGCTGGCCGCCGCCGAGTACGAGGCGCTCGGCGTGGGACGCATCTCGTACGGGCCGATGCCGCAGAACGTCGCGCTCACGGCGCTCAAGCGGCTCGGCGAGAGCCTGCTCTCGGACGGGACGATCCCCGAGGACACCGAGAAGCTCAACGACTTCTGAGGCAGGGTCGCCCGACGTCGTTCGGCGCTGCCTCGGGATCGTCGGCCGGGTTTCAGCCGAGGCGGTCGAGCAGCGGGATGACGAGCGAAAGGTCGTGCTCGATCGAGACGTCGGCATGTTCCCGAACGATGGGCTTCGCGTTGTAGGCGACTGAGAGCCCTGCGATCTCCATCATCGCGAGGTCGTTCGCGCCGTCTCCGATGGCGACGGTGGCGGTGAGCGGCGTGCGCGTGGCCTCCGCCCATTCGCGCAGGGTCGCCGCCTTCGCCGCTCCGTCGACGATGGGCCCCACGGTGCGGCCCGCGAGCGCGCCGTCGGCGAGCTCGAGCCTGTTCGCCCGCCAGAAGTCGAGCCCGAGATCCTCGGCGAGCGGGTCGAGCACCTCGTGGAAGCCGCCCGAGACGACTCCCACCTTGCCGCCCCGCGCGTGCACCGCGTCGATGAGCTCGCGAATGCCGGGGGAGAGGCGGATCCGCTCGTATGCCTCGGCGAAGACCGCCTCGGGCGTGCCGACGAGCGTGGCGACTCGCTCGGCGAGGCTCGCCGCGAAGTCGAGCTCGCCCCGCATAGCTCGCTCCGTGACCTCCGCGACCAGTTCACGGGTGCCGGCCGCCTCCGCGAGGAGCTCGATCACCTCGTCCTGGATGGTGGTGGAATCGCAATCGAGCACGACGAGGGGAGCGGAGGAGGCAGTCATGCCCTCCAGTCTAGGGAGATCGAGGGGGCGAGGATCGCGCGGCGCGCGCCGCGCTACCGTCGTCGGGCAGGGCGCATCGCTAGGCTTGAGGTCATGAGCAATGTGCTGCGCTTCAGCGATGTCACCTATGTGCGTAACGGCAGGCCCATCCTCGACGGCGTCGACTGGGAGGTCGACGAGACGGAGCGCTGGGTGATCCTCGGTCCGAACGGCGCGGGCAAGACGACGATGCTGCGGCTCGCGACGGCGAACGACTACCCCTCCACGGGATCGGTCGAGGTGCTCGGGCAGCGACTCGGAACCTTCGACATCTGGGAGTTCCGCAACCGTCTCGGCTTCGCCTCGACCGCGACCGCCCGTCGCATCCCCGCCAACGAGACCGTGCGCAACCTCGTGCTCACCGCTGCCTACGGCGTCGAGGGCCGATGGAACGAGCAGTACGACGAGATGGACGTGCGCCAGGCGGATCGCATCCTCGCGGAGTGGCAGCTCACCGAGCTCGCCGAGCACCCCTTCGGCACGTTGAGCGATGGCGAGCGCAAGCGCGCGATGATCGCCCGCGCGGTCATGACCGATCCCGAGATGCTGCTGCTGGACGAACCGAGCGCGAGCCTCGACCTCGGAGCGCGCGAGCGCCTCCTGCAGATGCTCTCGGGCTTCGCCCAGTCGCCGCACTCTCCGGCTATGATCATGGTCACGCACCACGTCGAGGAGATCCCTCCGGGCTTCACCCATGTGCTCCTGCTGCGCGACGGCAAGGTGCAGGCCGCGGGCCCCATCGCCGACACCCTCACCGCCGAGAACCTCGGCTCGGCATTCGGCATGGAGTTCGAGTTGAGCCGCGAAGCCGGCAGGTACTCGGCGATCGCGCGGAGCTGATCGCGCGAGGGGCCGATGAATTCGGCCGGCGTCTGCTAAAATCGATCGTTGGTGCGGATTCATCCGCCGATCCCAAGACCTCGGAGCGTGCTGTTACACGTTCCCTCAAGGCACAACCCAAGCAAGGAACTCCTATGAAGACCGACATCCACCCCGAGTACAACGCCATCGTCTTCCGCGACCTGGCCTCGGGCGAGACCT
>JBEBTD010000030.1:0-15394 GCA_040393965.1 Leucobacter soli
CGAAGCGCAGGTAGGCGATCTCGTCGAGTTCGCGCAGGTGCGGCAGCACGGCGAGACCGATGTCGTTGGCGTCGAGCTGCGCCTGACCGGTGGAGCGCACGGACTCCTCGACCTGCTGCGCGAGCACGGCCAGGTCGCTCTCGGTGACGGGACGGCCCTGGCACGCCTTGCGCACACCGCTCATGACCTTCTCGCGGCTGAACGGCTCGACGACCCCCGAACGTTTGATGACAGTGAGACTCGCGGTCTCGGTGGTGCTGAAACGGCGGCCGCACTCGGGGCACTGGCGCCGTCGTCGGATGGAGAGACCGTCATCGCTCGTGCGGGAGTCGATCACGCGGCTGTCGGGGTGGCGGCAGAACGGGCAGTGCATGCTCAGGCCTCCCTGCGAGTGGTATCGGTCGAGGCTTCGAAGCGGGCCGAGACCGCTTCGCCGTGGGCGGGCAGCCCTTCCGCGCCCGAGATGGCGAGCAGCGGCTCGTGCACCTCGGCGAGCGAGTCGCGATCGTACGAGATGATCTGCTGGGGCCGCAGGAAGGTGTGCGCTCCGAGACCGGCCGCGAAGCGGGCGGTGCCGCCCGTCGGCAGCACATGGTTGGAGCCGGCGAGGTAGTCGCCGAGGCTGACCGGGGTGTATCCGCCGAGGAAGATCGCGCCGGCGTCGTCGATGAGCCGCAACAGGGCTTCGTCGTCACGGGTGTGGATCTCCAGGTGCTCGGGACCGTAGGCGTTGCTGACGCGCGCGGCGGTCTGGAGGTCGTCGACGAGGATCACGGCCGACTGCGGGCCGCCCAGCGCCTCGCGCGCCCTGGTCTCATGGCGGGTGGAGGCCACACGGCGCCGCACCGCGGTGACGACGGCCTCGGCGAGGCCCTCGCTGTCGGTGACGAGCACCGAGGCTGCCGCCTCGTCGTGCTCCGCCTGGCTGATGAGGTCGGCGGCAACGAACTCGGGATCTGCGGACTCGTCGGCGATGATGAGGATCTCGGTGGTGCCGGCCTCGCTGTCGATGCCGACGAGGCCCGTGACGGCGCGCTTGGCGGCGGCGACGAAGACGTTTCCGGGGCCCGTGACCACGTCGACCGGCTCGAGGCCGATCGACGGCACACCGTGGGCGAAGGCGGCGATCGCGCCCGCTCCGCCGATGGCGTAGACCTCTTCCAGCCCGACGAGAGCCGCAGCCCAGAGCACAGCTTCGTGGGGGCGGCCGCCGTTGTCGCGCTGAGCGGGCGAGGCGAGGGCGAGACTCGCGACCCCGGCGGCCTGGGCCGAGACCGCATTCATGAGCACGGAGGACGGATAGGCGGCCTTGCCGCCCGGGGCGTAGAGGCCGACGCGCGAGACGGGCTGCCAGCGCTGGGTGATGGTCGCTCCGTCGCCGAAGCGGGTGACGCGGGGTTCGGGCACCTGGGCGGCCGAGGCGAGGCGCAGCCGCGAGATCAGGCGCTCGAGCGCATCGCGAACCTCGGGCGGACAGGTTGCGAGGGAAGCGGTGATGTGCTCGGCGGGGACGCGTAGGGAGTGGTCGGCGACGCCGTCGAAGTCGCGCGCCTGCTCGCGGAGCGCGGTCTCGCCGCGATCGCGCACGTCGTCGACGAGCGGGCGAACCCGTTCGACCGCGGTCGCGGTGTCGACCGCGGCGCGTGGGACGAGCCTGAGCAGGGCCGCTCTCGAGGGGGTCTGGCCGCGGAGGTCGATGGTGCGAAGCATAGGCCTCGATTCTATCGTGCGGCGGGGGCGAGCACGCCCAGCCAGGCGAGCTCGCGCGCGCTCTGCACGAGCACCTGCTCGCACTGCTCCTCATCCACTTCGAGCAGGGTCGCGAGCGCCGCGGCGATCCGTCCGAGGCTCAGCTCGCCGTCGCAGGCGCCGACCGCCGCGGCGAGCAGCGGATCGGCTCCGATGCTGCGCTCCAGCGGGGAGGCGACGCGCAGCGTGATCGCGTGCGGCGCCTCCTCGCCCGGGCGGTGCTCCCGGGTCTCGCTCACGCCGCCGTCGCGCACCCAGTGCGTCGCGAGGATCTGGCGATCGTCCATCCGATCGGCCGAGAGGCCTGCACGCATGGCCCGTGCGAAGGCGGCGCCGGCGTCCGGGCCGAAGGCCTCGGGGGCCTGCTCCGCGCGGATGGCCGCAGCGGGCGTCCGCCTGGCGCGATCCTCGTCGGCGGCCGCACCGTCGCTCGCGCCCGCCGATGCGGCGAGCCGCTGCACGCGGATGGAGCCGAGCCCGATGCCGACGATCCGGCGATCCGCGAAGTCGTCGAGCCAGGCCTCGACGAGCGCATCGAAACCGGGATCGCCCGGGCGGGCTCCGCCATCCCTGGCCCAGGTCTCCGCGTAGCGCGTCGGATCCAGGCGATCGCGCTCGATCGCCCATGCCCCGAGTGGGCCCGACTCGGCTGCGGCTCCCTCGACCCACTCGCGGACGCGCTCGAGGCCGTCGCCGCCCCAGGGGTACTCCCAGTTCGCGAGGCACAGCAGCTCCCCGCCCTCGACCAGCGACCGCGGCGCCGCGCGGACGACCCGCTCGGCGAGGGCGTCGCCCCGGAGGCCGCCATCCCGGTACTCGTAGACCGGCATCCGCTCGTCGTCGCGCGGGGTGATGACGAAGGGCGGGTTCGAGAGGATCAGCTCGAAGCGCTCACCGGCGATCGGATCGAAGAGATCGCCCTGCCGGAAGTCGATGCGATCCGCCAGGCCGTTGAGCCTCGCGTTCGCACGGGCGAAGGCGAGGGCCCTGGCCGAGATATCGGTGGCGACGACCCGTTCCGCGCCCGTTGCGGCGAGGAAAAGGGCGACGGCGCCGCAGCCCGTGCCGAGATCCAGCGCGCTCGAAAGGGTACCCTCGGTTCCCGCGCCGAATGGCGCCTGGAGCAGCAGCGACCGCGTCGCACCGCCGACGCCCATCACATGATCGGGCCGGGCCGGGCCCCGCCGCAGGTGATCGTCGAGATCCGAGAGCAGCCACCAGTCGAGCGTCGTGCCGCCCTCGGACGGGACGGGGTGCGGGAGTCGCACCGGATTCAGCGAGACGGCTGCGCGATATCCGCCGTCCGCATCGGGCTCGACGAGCCCGAGCGCCCTCGCGCCCTCGACGCCGAGGCGCGGCAGGGCCAAGGCGAGGCATGGTTCGTCGATCGCCTCGCCGAGCAGGAAGAGTCTGATCAGCTCGCCAGTCGCGCTCGGCTCCCGCTCGCGGAGCGCTCGGCGGGCCGGCACGAGCACTCCGCGCTGCCTCGCCTCCTCCGCCGCCGCGCCGAGCAGTGCGGCGGCCGAGTCGACACCGTAGCCGGCCTCGTCGAGATCGTCGCGCAGCAGCTCGATGAGCCTCGGAACGGCCTCGACTCCGGCGGATGCGAACGGCACGTCTCAGGCGTGGAAGCTCGAGGTGTCGCCGATGAGGCGCGTGTGATCCTCGGGCACCGGCTCCACGGCGGCCCGCGCGACCTCGGCCGCGAACTCCGAGACGTTGTAGAGCTTGCCCGCCGACTCGCGGCGCTCCTCGATCGCACCCGGGTTGGCGCGCTCCAGCAGCGTTGCGGTGACGGTGCCCTCGATCATGTCGCCCGAAACCACGACGAACTCGATCCCCCGCTCGGCGAGCGCCGGGATGCGCTCGCGCAGCGCGTCCTCGCCCGCACGCTTCGAGAGTGCGACCGGCTCGTACTCCGGCATCGTTGGCGTCGTGCGGATGAAGTGCGCCTGGTGACTGGTCACGAACACCACGCGCGATCCTCGCCCCAAGAGCGGCAGCGCCGCATCGAGCACGGCGAGCTGGGCATCGCGGTTGAGCTTGAGGGCGTAGTCCTCGGCCATGCCGCTCTCCATGCCGCCCGAGGCGTTGAGCACGAGGATGTCGAGACCGCCGAACTCCCGCTGCACCTCGGCGAACATCGTCGCGAGCGACCCGCCGTCGGTGAGATCGGCTCCCTGCACGAGCGCCCGCACGCCGAGTTCGCGCAGCTGAGACGCGAGCTTCTCGGCGCGAGGGGCCTTGTTGCGGAAGTTCACGACCACGTCCGCGCCCGCCTCGGCGAAGTAGCGCACCGTGTCCGCGCCGATGCCGCGGGACGATCCGGTGACGAGGGCGCGTTTGCCTGCGAGGCTGCCTGATTCGAGCGGCTGGGTCACGGTGACTCCTTCAAGGATGGGAACGGGAACGATGCTTTCAAGCGTAGCGGCGAAGTATGACGATCCGAGTACGAAACGGCGGCAATGCCTGTCGCTTCGCAGCCGCGCGCGATACGCTGCACGGAAGCGACGAACGCTGATGCGCCGTTGCCGATCGCGACGGCGCGAGACATGGAGGTGTGTCATGGCAGAGCGAACGCTACGAGGCGCGCGCATCGGCGCGACGAGCCTGCAGGGCGAGCACGGCATCGAGTTCGCGCCGAGGCAGCGTGTCGAGTACCTCACCGAGCGGGGCAACCGCTTCTCCGTCATGTTCGATTCGGAGGCCGAGATCCCGCCGGAGTGGTTCGATCCGAAGAGCGGCGAACTCGGCTTCCTCGACGACGAGGCGGGCAGGGTCGCGCGGGCCGAGTTCGAGGAGAAGGGTCAGAACCAACGCACCCACTGGGACATGCTGCTCGAGCGGCGGAGCCGGGAAGAGCTCGAGGAACTGCTCGAGGAGCGGCTGCGGCTGCTCCGGGAGCGAAGGGGCAGCGGGGCCGAGCCCAAGGACTGATCAGCCCGATCCTCGTTGCGGCCCGAGCGCTGGCCGCGTCTAGCGAACCCGGCGCGCCCGATTCGTGCCCGCCGCGCCGGCCGCCGCGCCGACGAGGCCGAGCGTGATGAGCCCGCCCGCGATAGCCGCGCCGAAACGCAGCGCGGGGGTCTCGCCCGTGACGATCGGCACCTCCGCGACCATCGCATCGGCGGTGAAGGGAACGAGACTCGTCTCGATGGAGCCGTCTGGCAGCACGACAGCGCTCGTGCCGACCGTCGAGATGTTCACGACCGCGCGGCCCATCTCCACGGCGCGCAACCGGGCGATCTGCAACTGCTGGGCGCTCTCGTCGGTTCGTCCGAAGTCGGCGTTGTTGGTCTGGGCGAGAACGATCTCGGCGCCGGCCTCGGTCATGGCCACGGCATGATCGTCGAAGATGATGTCGAAGCAGATCGCGATACCCGAGAGGATGCGCCCGCTGCCGGTCTCGATCGGCAAGGCGGCGGGCCGCTGACCGAATGCGTACTCGAGTTGCACGAGATCGACGAGATCCGGTGCCAGGGAACGGAAGAAGGCCCGGTTCGGCATGTACTCGGCGAAGGGCACCGGGCGCCGCTTGTCGTAGCGCAGCCCCGTGTCGCCCTCGGCGTCGAACACGACGGAGCTGTTCGTGTACGTGCCGTCGGCGTCCTGGAGCACCGTGCCTACAGCGATTGGCGCACCGGCGCGCTTCGCGAGCCGCTGCACCTCGAGCGCCCGGAAGGTCTGCTCGGGCAGCTGGAACTCTCCGCTGTTCTCGGGCCATACGATCAGGTCGACACGTTCGCCGTCCGCTTCGAGCCCATCGAGCAGAACCCGCGTGGCATCGATATGGTCGCGGATCACATCGCCGTTCTCTCGATCGTCGAAGATGCCCGACTTCGAGTCGCCCTGCACCGCCGCGACCCTGAGCGAACCGAGACGTTCGAGCTGGGCGGGCGGAACGAGCGCGAGGAGCGCCAGCGAGGCGACGACCGCGAGGATCGCCGCGGTCTTCGCGATCCCTGCCCCGCGGCGGCGAGGGGCGAAGAGCACGGCGGCGACGATCGCGCAGGCGAAGGCGAGCAGGCCGCTGAGGCCCGCGAAGCCCAGCCAGGACACGAGAGCCACGAGCGGCCCGTCGGACTGGGTATGGGCGAGGCGGCCCCATGCGAATCCGCCGTAGGGCCACGTGCTCTGCAGCTGCTCGCGCGCGACCCACAGCCCCGCTGCCGCAAGGGCCTGGGCGAGGATCCGCGCGCCCTTCCTCGAGGGGACGATGCGGGCGAGCCCTCGCGTCGCGATCGCGGCCAGCACGCCGAAGAGGCCGAACCAGGCGATCATCACCGAAGCGAGTCCGAGCCATGGGATGGGCCCGAGATAGAGCGTCAGCCAGTGGATGTGCGGCAGCCAGAACGAGGCGCCTGCGACGAGGCCCGCGAGCAGTCCGATGCCGGCCTTCTGCTGCCAGACGGCCGAGAGGACGGCCAGGGCGCCGAACAGCCCAGCGGGCCACCACTCGAGCCAGGGAGTGGCGGCGTCGAGCGCGAGTCCGCCGAGTGCGGCGAGCGGCAGTGCGAGCCACCAGCTCAGCCTGAGCGGATCCTGCCGCCCGTCTTCCGGCTGCAGGACGTCGAAGGTTGCGTTCATGCCGAGCTCGAGGTCTCCACGATGCCCCGGCGGATCTTGCGCTTCGCCTCGCGCGCGAGCATGCCGAGCTCCCCGAGGCGCTCCGAGTCGATCTCGGCGTGCTCGGCCGCCTGGGCCAGCTGGTCGAGCAGGTCGATCGTCTGCTTCGCCCACCGCACGAAGTCGCCGGCTCCGATCTCGGCGGTCTCGAGGGTGCGCGAGAGGCTCCAGCCGTCCGCCCAGCCCTGCATCGCGAGCGCGAGCCCGGCGTGCGGCATCTCGGCTCCGCCGAGACGGTGGCGCTCCCCCATCTCGTCGAGGGAGTCCCACAGATCGAGCGTGCGCTCGAACGCCTGCCTGAAGGGGCCGCCGGGCCACTGACCCTCGGGCTCGCCGTCGCGTCGCGGCTCGTAGCTGAGCGCGCAGCAGAGAGCCGCGAGCCCAGAGGCGTCAATGCCGCGCCACGCGTTGTGGCGCAGGCATTCGGCCACGAGCAGATCCCGCTCGCCGTAGATGCGGGCGAGCAGCCGTCCCCAAGGCATCACCTGATCTGCGTCGAGGTAGCCGAGCTCGTTGAGTGCGGCGACGACCCGGTCGAAGGTGCGGGCGATGGTGCCGGTGCGCGCCTCGACCCGGCGCCGGCCTCGTTCGATCTGCTTGCGCAGCTTGCGGGCCCGATCCTCCCAGCGCTTCCTGTCAGCCCCCTTCGCGCGGCGGGCCGCGCGGTCGTACCCGGCGAGCGACTGCTGCTCGGCCCGCAGCTCCCTCGCCTGCTCGACGACGGCGCGATCGGCCTGGAATTGGGCGAAGCTCAGTTCCAGCGTGTCGCGTGCGCGCATCATCGACATGCGCTGCAGCAGGTTCACTGCCATGTTCGGCGTCGGTCGGAAGATCGAGCGCACGGGAAAGGAGCGCGCCGAGGAGAGGTGGGCGACCGCCTCGAGGTCGATGCCGTCGTGCCAGACCACGATCGCGTGGCCCTCGTGGTCGATGCCGCGGCGCCCGGCCCGCCCGGTGAGCTGCGTGTACTCCCCCGAGGTCAGCTGCACGCGCTGCTCGCCGTTGTACTTGTCGAGCCGCTCGATCGTGACGGATCGCGCAGGCATATTGATGCCGAGCGCGAGTGTCTCGGTCGCGAAGACGAGCTTGACGAGCCGGCGCTGGAAGAGCTGCTCGACGACCGCCTTGAACTGCGGCAGCAGGCCCGCGTGATGCGCGGCGACGCCTCGTTCGAGGCCGGCGATCCAGGTGCTCACGCCGAGCACGCGCAGATCGTCCTGGTCGAGGCCGTCGATCGCCTGGTGGATCACCCGTCGGATCTCCTCGCGCTCGTCCCTGGTGGTGAGGCGAATGCCCTCGTAGAGGCACTGCTGCACCGCCTGGTCGCAGCCGTTCCGGCTGAAGATGAAGACGATGCCGGGCAGCAGGCCCGTCTCGTCGAGGGCGCGCGCGAGATCGGAGCGGCGGATGCGGGCCGATCGACGCACGGGGGCGCGCCCGCGGCTGCGATCGCGGTTCGAGCGGTAGCGCTCGTAGCCGCGATCCGACGAGGATCGGCCGCGACCGCGGCCGCCGTCACGATCCCGGCCGGGCCTGTCTCGGCCGCGCTCACGAACGTCGTCCTCATCCCGCTGCGGGCGTCCGATCCGGGCGAGCTCCGGATTGAGCCGGCCCCGCCGCGCGGTCGCCGGCTCGCCCTCCGCGTCGACGTAGAGCGGCACGATCGCCTTCGGCGTGAGTACGTGCTGGTAGAGGGGCACCGGACGGTGCTCGCTGAGCACGACATCGGTGTCGCCTCGCACGGCGTGCATCCAATCGCCGAACTCCTCGGCGTTCGAGACCGTGGCGGAGAGGGAGACGAGCCGGACGGAGGCGGGCAGGTGCAGAATGATCTCCTCCCACACCGCGCCGCGCCAGCGGTCGCCGAGATAGTGCACCTCGTCGAGCACGACGAACGCGAGATCGTGGAGCGCCTCAGACTCGGCGTAGATCATGTTGCGCAGCACCTCGGTCGTCATGACCACGATGGGCGCGTCCCCGCGGAGGTTGACGTCACCGGTGAGCAGACCCACCTCGTCGTCGCCGTACTCGGCGCACAGCTCGCGGAACTTCTGGTTCGAGAGCGCTTTGATCGGCGCCGTGTAGAAGATGCGCGCATCGCGCTCCCGCCGGGCGAGGAACACCGCGAACTCGGCCACGGTCGTCTTCCCGGAACCCGTCGGGGCGGCCACGAGCACGCTGCGCCCCTCCTCGAGCCGCTCGCACGCCGTGCGCTGGAAGCCGTCGAGCTCGAAGCCCAGACGGGAGGCGAATGCGTCGAGAGCGCTCATGTGCGCTCGCGATCCCTACCGGCGCTCTCGTCGGCCCCGGCCTCGGAAGCTTCCACCGTGTCGTCGAGACCGTATTCGGCGAGCTCGGCCGCCCGCTTCCGATCGGTGACGCGATCGTGCCAGATGGCGACCCCCGCCGCCAGGAAATAGAGCAGCGTGATGGGCACTGCGAGCAGGAACATGCTCATCAGGTCGGTCGCAGGAGTCGCGATGCCTGCGAAGAGGATGATGCAGAGGATCGCCAGCCGCCAGCTCTTCAGGATCGACATGCCCCGGAGGATGCCGATGAAGTTGAGCAGCACGAGCAGCACGGGCAGCACGAAGCCGACGCCAACGGCCAGCAGCAGCTTGATGGCCATGTCGAGATAGGCTCGGGCGGTCAGGTTGAAGGAGTCGTCCGTCGGCGTGAAGATGGCCATGAGGCGCACGATGTTCGGCAGCACGCTCCAGCCGGCGTAGATGCCCGCGAGGAACAGGGGCACCGCAGCGCCGAGGAAGCCGACCGCGTACCATCTCTCGCGCTTCGTGAGCCCGGGTACGATGAAGGCCCAGATCTGGTAGAGCCACACGGGACTCGCGATCAGCACGGCGATGAACAACGAGATCTGCACGCGGGTGTCGAAGCCGCTCGTGACATCGGTGTGCTGGATGATCGCCTGGCGGCCGTCGATCTGCAGATCCTCGATCGGGTTGCGCAGCACATCCCAGACCCAGTTCGAGAGGAGCCATCCGGCCACGAGAGCGACGACGATCGCGACGGCCGAGATGAGCAGGCGATTGCGCAGCTCGATCAGGTGCGCGCCGAGGCTCATGCGCCCATCCGGATTGCGCCGTCCTAGCTTCAACTTCGCCACCCCGACAGTCTAGTCAATCCGCGCGGTGCGGAGCTGAGCCCGGGTCGCGTCGCCCGCCCCGCTCCGACTAGGCGTCGTACTGGGCGAGCGCCCGTTCGGCCCACTCCTCGACGGCGAGCCGAGCCTCCCGCGGCTCCTCGACCACGAGCTCCCCCGGAGCGGCCTGCACGAGCCTCGCGGCGACCGCCGAATGGCGAAGATCGACCTCGGCCCGCACCCAGCCGGGCGCCGACTCCCCGAGCACCCGAGGAGCGAAGTCTGCGATGCGGTGCAGAGCGGCGAGCCGCACGGAGACCGTCGCGGTGATCTCGGGCGACGCCACGAGGAAGTCGAACCGCGGCTCACCCGCGGAAGAGGCGACGACGTGCTCGACGGGCTGCTCGAGCGTGCGCACCTCGCGCATGCGGTCGACGAGAAACGTGCGCTCTGCCCGCCGATCCAGGCAGTGGGCGCGGAGATACCAAGCCCCGCCCGACTGGCTGAGCAGCATCGGCTCCACGGTGCGGGCGGTCGACGCCCCCTCAGCATCGCGATAGTCGAACCCGATCCTCGTCCCACGCTCGATCGCCGAGGCGATCGTCGCGAGTCGTCGCTGCCCGGGCTCCTCGCTGATCGAGACCGAGGCCTGCCGCGAGTCGACGGCCTCCACCGAGGCGAGCTTCTGCGCCGTGCTCCGCGCAGCGCGTTGCAGATGCTCGGGCAGCATCGGCGCGAGCGCATGCAGGCCTGCGATGAGGGCGGCGGTCTCCGACGAGGAGAACCTCGGCGTGTCGTCCACCGCCACCACGCGCGTCAGACTCACGACGTCGTGCTGCTCCAGGGCCTCCCAATCGATGTCGAAGAGATCCTCGTGCTGATAGCTGCGGGTCTCGCCGGGCACGCCCGCCATGCCGAGGAACTGCACGAGTCGCCGCAGCACCCCCGGATCGACCGAGAACTCCTCCGCGAGCTCCGCGACCGGAGTCGGCCCGTGCTCGCGCAGATACGGCACGAGCGACAGGAGCAGCATCACCCGGTCGGGTGTCGTCAACTGCCTAGGCATGGGCGTCCTCCTCCCCGTGCTGCGCTCGCACGAGACTCAGCAGCTCGACCGTGAGCTCGCGCAGCTGCGGAGGCCGCAACGCCTCCGCCTCGTCGCCGTAACCGGCGATCTCCTGCGCGAGGGCGTGCAGATCGAGCGTGCCGAGTTCGATGACCGCTCGCCCGGCGCCGTCCGGCCCCTCGCCGTCCGAGGTGCCGCGGTGCTCGAGCCTCGCCTCCGCGGCAGAGCCCCTCCGCACGGCGATCGCGGCCCGCTGCGAACCGGCCAGGCGCAGCAGCTCGTCGAGCGAGGCGGCAACCCCGTCGCGCAGCGCCGGATCGAACGTCGAGGCCTCGACCCGTACCTCGGAGGCGATGCGGGAGAGCAGGAAGATCCGCCCCGCCTCACGTTCGAGGTCGTGCGCGACGAGGTGCCAGCGGCTCTCGGCACGATGCAGCCTGAGCGGAGCCACCCGGCGAAGCAGCGGCTCGTCCCGATCGGGCAGCTGGTAGTCGAAGGAGACGATGCGCCCCTCGTCAATCGCGCGCTGCAGCGCCGGTGCGGCCGACTCCGAGAGCCCGAGCCGCGGCGCTATGCCGAGGTGCCGGACGTCGAGGCCGACGCCGAGCGAGCTCAGCTTCATCCTCGCCCAGCGGGATTCCGAGCCCAGGCTGCCCTCGCTCCAGGCGAGAGAGGCGAGCCGCAGCAGCGCCAGCTCCTCCCCGGTGAAGCGCACATCCTCGGGCAGCTGCAGGCGCTGCTTCGAGATGCGATAGCGCATCGCGCGATTGTCTCCCGGTCTCTCCGGCGAGTCTATGGTTTCGATAGGGATGCCGAGCAGACGCACCTGCTCCTTGTCGCGCTCGAACTGGCGCTCTATGGCAGCTGGCGAGGAGGCCGAGCGGAAGCGCTCGGCGTAGCCGTAGACGCTGGAGAGCAGATCGGTCTTCGTCAGGCCCTGCGGGCTCGCGACAAGCGCGAGCACGAGGCTGAAGACGCGCTCCTCGCCGGGGATGCGCGCCGACGAACCCGACGAGCCGGACATGGGACTCGGTTCAGGCGACCGCGAGGATGTCGACGACGCTGACGCGGGATCCGGCCTCGCCGTTCTCGATCACGACGACCTGGGATCCGACGGGGTACCCGGTCAGCTCGGCGCGGAAGCTCGCCTGCGACTGCTCCATCTCGGCCTCGGTGCCGAAGCTCTCCGGGCCGGCCTCCCAGGTGTTCTTTTGCTTCACGCCGTCCCAGCCGACCGTCAGCACCTGGCCGATCACCGTGTGCTCGGCAGTGACCTTCTCGCCGGCGCCCTCGATACGGGGGGCGCTGCGAACGCCCGAAGGAGCCTTCTGCGGGGGCAGCACGAGGCCCGGACGGCCCGTCTCGTCCGTCGTGACCGCGGGGAAGCCGGACGGCAGCGCCCGCGTCTTGCCGGTGGCGCGGGGCTCGGCCGCGCTCGTGATCTCGGCGAGCAGCACGAGGGAGCCGTCGACGCCCATCATGGCGCTCTCCTCGGGAGACAGGGCGACCGCGACCGTGTCGCCCACCGCGGCGCAGACCACTCCCGCGATCAGAGTGCCCGCCGCCGGGTCGGCGAGGAACAGACGACCCCCTTCGCCGCTGCCGAAAGCAGGCTCGGCCTCGAGGATCTCTCCGGACGAGGAGTCGACGTACGCGAGGTTCGCACCGACGATCGATCCCTGGGAGACGACCGCGCCCGGCTCGTCGACGCTGCGCACGATGCTGCGCTGCGCGTTCAGCACCTCCGAGCCCTCGCTGAGGGACACCTGCAGCGAATCGGCTGAATCGCCGCTCACCTCGACGCTGTCGCTCAGCGCGCCGGGCGCGAGCAGCGGCTCGCAGGCCTCAGCGGTCTGGGCGGCGGAGCAGCCGGTGAGCGCGGCCGACGCGACGAGCGCGGCAGCGGCGGTGACGGGAAGAACTCGACGGCGCATGACAACCTCTCGAAGAATGCGACAACTCGACTAGCTTAGCGGCCCTCGGAGCCCGGAACCTCAGCGTCGTCCGCCGCGCCCCGCTCACGGGCGAAGCGCTGCGCCTCGCGCACCTTCTTGCGGAGTACCTTGTCGCTCTTGGACCACTGCCCGACCGACTCCTCGGTCCACTTGCCGCTGCCGCCCTCGACGAGATCGGGAGTCCACGCGGCGACGTCCTCAGCGGTGTACTCGCCCTTCGAGGCCCGGCGCTTGAGCTGCGGCAGCTGCGCACCCGGGGCGAGACGTCGAGCGGTGATGAGAAAACCGGTGTGGGCGACCATGCGGTGATCGGGGCGCACCGCGAGGCCCTCCACGTGCCAGCCGCGCACCATCGTCTCATTGGCCTGCGGGTGGGTGAAGAGGCCCGAACGGCGCAGTTCCTCGGCGACCCGGCTGAGCTGGGTGACGGTAGCGACATAGCAGATCAGCACACCGCCGGGCTTGAGCGCCTCCGCGACGACGTCGACGCACTCCCAAGGTGCGAGCATGTCGAGCACGACGCGATCCACGCTGCCGGGCTCGCATCTCTCGGGCAGGGCGTCCTGCAGATCGCCGACGGTGACCGACCAGTTCCCGGGCATCGCGCCCGAGAAGGCCGCGGCGTTGGAGGTGGCGATCTCGGCGAACTCCTCGCGCCGCTCGAAGCTCAGCAGCTCGCCCTCTGCCCCGATCGCGCGCAGCAGATGCAGCGAGAGGGCCCCCGATCCGACGCCCGCCTCGACCACGCGCGCGCCCGGGAAGATGTCGGCGAGCGAGAGGATCTGCGCCGCGTCCTTGGGATAGACGATCGCGGCGCCGCGCGGCATGGACATCACGAAGTCGCTCAGCAGCGGACGCAGCGCGAGATACTGCTCGCCGCTGCTGTTCTGCACGACCGAGCCGTCGGGCAGGCCGACCAGTTCGTCGTGCTTCATCATGCCCTTGTGACTGTGGAACTCGCCGCCGGGCAGAAGCGTGATCGTGTTGAGCCGGTTCTTCGGCCCGGTGAGCTGCACCCGGTCGCCGTAGCCGAAGGGGCCGCTGAGATTGGGTCGGTGTTCGTTCGGCTGTGTCACAGCGCGGCCTCCTCGAATGTCAGATCTTCACTGGGCGATGCTCCGCCCCGCAGCTCGGCGAACGCCCTCCGCACTGCGGCCGCGTCGACGCCGTCGAGAGTCTCGAAGAGGGCATGCGCAGGCGCCCCTCCGAGCGGAAGCAGATTGGGCACCCCGATCGCGACGGCCCCCGCCGCCGCCGCCGAACGCAGACCGGTCGGCGAGTCCTCGAAGGCCAGACAGCGCTCGATCGGCGCGCCGAGCGCCTCCGCTCCGAGCAGATAGGGCTGCGGATGCGGCTTCTCGTAGTCGACCTCGTCACCCGCGACGATCGCCGAGAAGGTGCCTTCCGGCAGCAGAGCGGCCACCTGCTCGGCCAATGAGCGTACGGACATCGTTACGAGCGCGCAGGGTACGCCGGCCTCGCGCAGCGATCCGAGCAGCTCGCGCGCCCCTGGGCGCCAGACCAGCCCATGATCCTCGATGCCCGCGGCCACGCCTGCGACCTGCTCGGCGACGATCTCATCGG
Organism: Leucobacter soli; assembly: GCA_040393965.1. Classification (GTDB taxonomy): domain Bacteria; phylum Actinomycetota; class Actinomycetes; order Actinomycetales; family Microbacteriaceae; genus Leucobacter; species Leucobacter soli_C. The sequence continues at coordinate 14,081 of JBEBTD010000030.1, forward strand.
CGCTCAGCGGCACCCCCAGCCGGCGGAATCCCTCTGCGGCATCCCACAGCCCCGAACCGATGAGGCTGCGATGCAGCTCGGCGGTCATCTCGAGTCCGTAGCGCTCGAGCATGGCGTGCTGAGTGCGAAGCCACAGCGGCTCGGTGTCGACCAGGGTGCCGTCCATGTCCCAGAGCACGGCGGAAAGGGTATGAGCGGTCATTCCGAGAAGTCTAGTCGGGCCGCGTGCGCGTTCCTGGCCTCACAGCGATCCGGATGTCGCGAGCACTATCCTGGGAACATGAGCGAGGCACCCGAACATCCCGGCCACGAGCGCGTGCTCATCGCCGCGTTCGAGGGCTGGAGCGATGCAGGCGCGGCCACGACGACCGTGCTGCAGCACCTCGGCGAGCTCACCGAGGCAGAGCTGCTGCACACCATCGGGGCCGACGGCTTCGTCGACTTCCAGGTGCACCGGCCCAAGGTGGGCTTCGACTCGAACGGACGTCGCGTGCTCGAATGGCCCGAGACGAGGCTCTACGGCACCGTGCATCGGCCCGGCGTCTCGGCCGAGCCGCGTCACGAGACCGTGCGCCGCATCGACGGCACGCCCGTCACCGACATCTTCCTGCTCGCGGGTGTCGAACCCGCCCGAGACTGGAGCGCGTTCGCCGAAGAGGTCGTCGACCTCGTCGAGGTGTGGCAGATCGACACCGTGATCCTGCTCGGCTCGCTGTTCTCCGACTCGCCCCACTCCCGCCCCATCATCACGACGCTCAGCAGCGACGATGCCGGCCTGCGCGCCCGCACCGGCGCCGAGCGCAGCGACTACGAGGGCGCCGTCGGCATCACCACGGTGCTCGACCTCGCATTCACCGAGGCCGGTGTGCCGTCGATGTCCCTCTGGGCGCAGGTGCCGCACTACGTGCACAGCGCACCCTCGCCCAAGGCGACGCTCGCGATCCTCGACAAGCTCGAAGAGCTGCTCGACGTGGTGATCCCACGCGGCAGCCTCCTCGAGGAGGCCACGGAGTGGGAGGCCAACATCGACCGTATCGCCGCAGGCGACGACGAGATGTCGAGCTACATCCGCACCCTCGAGGCGGCCCGCGACGCGGCCTCCGCCCCCGAGACCACGGGAGAGGCCATCGCCCACGAATTCGAGAAGTACCTCGGACTCGACCAGAACGGCGAGGAGAGCTGAGCGCCGCTCCGCCGAAGCCGCAGCGTCGAACTCGCGAAACGCGATGCGTTTCGCCTCTAGAGTTCTGCGGTGGTGACCGCAGCGTCGAACTCGCGAAACGCGATGCGTTTCGCCTCTAGAGTTCTGCGGTG
>JBEBTD010000031.1:0-15284 GCA_040393965.1 Leucobacter soli
TCAGCAGGATCGCGTTCGACTTCACCGCGCGGCAGGAGCGCCACGCGAACTCGAGTTCCGCGAGCGTCGCGGCGTCGGCGGCGGGCCCGGCCGCGAGCGTCCAGGAAGCGGCCGGCGCGAAGCTGCGGTCGGCATCCTGCAGCAGGAAACCGCCCGAGACCTGGCGCAGCTCGACCGGGTTCTGGGTGAAGTCGGCGGGCAGCACGAGCAGGCGCACGTTCTTCTTCTTGGTGAGGATCTCGATGGCCTCGGGCTCGAAGCCCGGGGCCACGATGACTTCGGTGAAGATCTCTGCGACGGTCGCGGCCATAGCTGCGGTGACGACGCGGTTCGCGGCGATCACGCCGCCGAAGGCCGACACCGGATCGCAGGCGTGCGCGAGCTCGTGCGCCGCGGCGATGGGATCCGCCGCTCCCTCAGGAGCCACCGCGATGCCGCAGGGGTTCGCGTGCTTGATGATCGCGACCGCGGGGCGCTCGTGATCGTAGGCGGCCCGCAGCGCGGCATCGGCGTCGACGTAGTTGTTGTACGACATCTCCTTGCCGTGCAGTTGCGTGGCCTGGGCGATGCCCGAGCCCTCGTTCTCGGTGAAGAGGGCGGCGCGCTGGTGGCTGTTCTCGCCGTAACGCAGCACGGCCTCGCGCAGCCCGAACATCTCGTATCCGACGTACGCCTCTGCCTGCTCGAAGATCGCGTCGATCGACTCGTCGGCCGCGGCGTCCTCGTCGACGGGAGCCTCGCCCCACGCCCGATCCTCCTGGTCGAGGAACCAATTCGCCACCGCTGCGTCGTACTGCGCGGTGTGCACGAAGGCCTCGGTCGCGAGCGAGCGGCGCAGCTCGAGGGTCGTGCCGCCCTCCCGGATCGCAGAGATGACCTCGTCGTAACGGCCCGGCGAGACGACGATCGCGGCGTTCGCGTGGTTCTTCGCGGTGGCGCGCACCATGGCGGGGCCGCCGATGTCGACGTTCTCGATCACATCGGCGGCGGGCTTGCCCGCGGCGACCGTCTGCTCGAAGGGGTACAGGTTCACGACGACGAGCTCGAAGGGCGCGAAGCCGAGCTGCTCCAGCTGCGCGCGATGGTCGGCGAGGCGGAGGTCGGCGAGCAGGCCCGAGTGCACGGCGGGGTGGAGGGTCTTGACACGGCCGTCGAGTGCCTCGGCGAAGCCCGTCACCTCGGAGACGTCGGTGACCGCATGGCCTGCGTCGCGGATGGAGGCGGCGGTCGAACCGGTCGAGACGATCTCGACGCCCGCCTCCGCGAGCGCGCCCGCGAGCTCGAGCAGGCGGCTCTTGTCGCTCACCGAGATGAGCGCCCGGCGCACCGGGATCAGATCTCGGTGCTCGTAGAGGCTGGGGTCGTGGCTCTGAACTGCCATGTGGTCGGGTCTCCTATCGAGGGGTATTGAGGTCTAGCTCGCCGGTCGCGATCTCGCGCACGGTCTCCACGAGCAGCGGGCGCTCCAGCTGCTTGATGCGCTCGTGCAGTTCGGCTTCGCTCTCGTCGGCGAGGATCGTCACAGCCCGCTGCCGCAGCACCGGCCCGGTATCGACTCCCTCGTCGATGATGTGCACGGTGACCCCGGTCTCGATGGCACCCGCGGCGAGCGCATCGCGCACGGCGTGGGCTCCGGGGAAGAGTGGCAGCAGGGCGGGATGAGTGTTGATGAGCCTCGGTGAGAACTCTCGCACGAAGGGCGCCGGCAGCACCCGCATGAGCCCGGCGCTCACGACGAGTCCCTGCTCGTCGCCGATCAAATGCTCGCGGATGCGGGCGGCGAGGGCCTCGCCCCAGGCCTCCCGGCTGCCGTGGTCTCGCGGGCGCACGATGAAGCTCGGGATGCCGGCCTCCCGCGCGTAGTCGAGACCGGCCGCGTCGGTATCGCTGCCGACGGCGACGATGCGCGCCGGGTATTCGTCGGACTGGGCGGCCTCGAGCAATGCCTTCAGATTGCTCCCGCCGCCGGAGATCAAGACCACGACCTTCAGCACCAGTACAGTCTACTCGCTCTGCCGCACCTCATCTGCGAGCTGCCAGGGCCGGTGCTCGCCGAAGTGCGCCGCCTCCTGGGCGGCCCAGCGCTCCCAGTGGGGCGCGAAGGTCTCGCCGTCGCGCGCGAGCGCCCGCTCGCGGCGCAGATCCTCGTCCATCTCGAGCCAGATGGCGTGCACTCGTGCGTCGCCGCCCGCCCATCGCTCCGCCCATCGCCTCGCCGCCGCGAGGCTCGCCCGCGTGATGGCGCCGCAGCCCTCGATGACGAGCGGCCCCTCGGCGAGAGCGACGGCCTCGGTGAACTCGCCCCTGATCCAGTCGTATCGCAGATAGGCGCCGCGTTCGAGGGTCGGGGCGACGGCGGCCGATCCCTGCGCGAGACCGTCCCAGCCCGGGTACAGCGACTCGACCGGGAGGATCTGCGCGTAGAGCTCCGCGGCGAGGCGCTCGGCGAGCACGGTCTTCCCCGAGCCCGATCGCCCGTCGATCAGCACGACGGCGGGTGACGAGATCATACGAGGGCTCCGGCGTGCATCGCGAGCACACGATCGGCCACGGTGTCCGCCTCGAACGGGTCGTGGGTGACGAGGATCGCGGTCGTCTCGGTACGTCGCAGCATCGACGCGAGCTCTCCCGAGAGCCGCTCCCGCAGCGTCCGATCGAGCGCGGAGAGCGGTTCGTCGAGCAGCAGCAGCCGGGGCTTCGGGGCCAGCGAACGGGCGAGGGCCACGCGTTGGCGCTCGCCCCCCGAGAGGGCGGTGACCGCGCGACCCCCGTAGCCGGGAAGCCCGACGAGCTCGAGCAGCTCCTCGACCCGGCTCTCGCGTTCCGGCTTCGGCACTCGCTGCGCCGCGAGCCCGTAGGCGATGTTGCCGGCGACGCTGAGATGCGCGAAGAGCTGGCCATCCTGGAACATGAGCCCGAATCCGCGCCGGTGCGGAGGCGTGGGGGCGAGATCCTCGCCGGCCCAGCTCACGACGCCCGAGGCGAGCGGCTCGAGACCCGCGATCGCCCGCAGCAGCGTCGACTTGCCGCAGCCGCTGGGTCCGGTGAGCGCCACGACCTCTCGTCGATCGACGTCGAAGGACACGTCGCGCACCGCGGGCGGGGTCTGGCCCTGGGTACGCGCGGGAGCGTACGTCACCGTCACGTCGCGCACAGAGAGACCCGTCGTATCGTGCGCCATGCGATCCTCGTTCATATCTCGGAAGCCACCTCTCCCCGCCAGCGCTCGGCCAGCAGCATCACTCCTGCGGTCAGCGCACCCAGCACGACCGCCGCGGCGAGGGCCATGCCGTAGTGCTCCGCCCCCTGCCTGCCGATCAGCTGGGCCAGCATCACCGGCAGGGTCTGCGCCCCGGGGCGCACGAGGAACGCCGAAGCCCCGAACTCGCCGAGCGACGCCGCGAACGCGAAGCCCAGCGCGAGCCCGAGCGGCCTCGAGAGCACCCGCAGATCGATCGTGGCGATCACCCGCAGCGGCGGCGCGCCGAGCATCGCGGCCGCCTCCCGCTGCCTCGGATCGAGCCCGCGCAGCACGGGCAGCAGCGAGCGCACCACGAGGGGGAGCGCGACGAGCGCCTGCGCGATCGGCAGCAGCACCGCAGAGGTGCGCAGGTCGAAGCCCAGCCCGAGCGGGCGGTGCATCGTCAGCAGCAGGCCGAAGCCGACCGTCACGGCCGAGACGCCGAGCGGCAGCATGACCGCCCCGTCGAAGAGATCGATGCCGCGCCGGAGCGCCCGGCTGCGCGGTCGACGCGAAGCCACGAGCGCGACCAGAAGGCCGAGCCCCATCGCGATCACCGCGGCGGCCAGGGCGATCAGCAGGGAGAGGCCCATCGCGTCGAGCGCGGTGCTGTTCATATTCGAGTGAGCCGGAGGCGAGACCAGGTGCACGTAGTTGATCAGCGAGAAGCGCCCCTCGGCATCCCGCAGTGAACGGGCCACGAGACTGAAGATCGGCAGCGCGTGCAGCAGCAGTGCGGTGAGCGCGAAGCAGACGATCGCGGGCAGATGCGCGCGCGACGGGCGCACCGCGCGGCCCGCCTCGAAGCGCATCTCGACCGCCTGCTCGCGACGGCGACGCAGGCGACTCGAGACCACGAGCACGGCGGCGACGATCGCGAACTGCACGATCGAGAGCACCGCCGCCGAACGCAGATCGAGGAATTGCACGGTGAGACGGTAGATCTCCGTCTCGACGTTCGAGAACGAGCGCCCGCCCAGCACGAGCACGACGCCGAACGAGGTCGAGCAGAAGAGGAACACGAGGGCGGCCGCCGAGGCGATCGCCGGACCGAGCGCCGGCAGCGTCACCGTGCGGAAGGCCCGCGCCGGCGAGGCGCCGAGCATGCGCGCCGCCTGCTCCGCACGAGGATCGAGCTGCGCCCAAAACCCGCCGACCGTGCGGGCCACGACCGTCACGTTGAAGAAGGCGAGCGCCAGCACGATCGCGGTGAAGCTCTGGTCGAGACCGAGGCCGCCGAGCGGACCGCCCGGACCGAGCAGGGAGACGAAGGCCACGCCGACCACCACGCTCGGCAGCACGAAGGGCACGGTCGCGAGGCCCCGCAGCAGGGCCCGACCCCTGAAATCGAGTCGGTACAGCACGAAAGCGGCCGGCACGCCGAGCACGAGCGAGATCAGTGTGCCGATGCTCGCCTGCGCCAAGGTCTGGCCGATCACGCGCCAGGTGCGATCCTCGTCGAACACCGACAGGAACCCCGCGATGCCCGGAGCGCCCTGCGCGCCGATGCCGCCGCCGAAGCCGACCGCCAGCAGCGAGACGACCGGCCAGATGAAGAAGACGGCGAGGAAACCAAGCGGCACGGCGGCCGCGGCGGCCCAGGCGAGCCGCCCCGGCCACCGCGAGTCGCTCAGGCGCGCGCGCGCCCGCTCGCCGGTGGGGGTCACCAGCCGGTCGCCTGGCTCCACGTCTTGAGCCAGCCGTCGCGGCCCGCGCCGATCTCGGCCGCCGGCAGATCGTTCGGATCGCTCGGCAGGGGCGCGAACTCGCTCCACTCCTGGGGCAGGTAGGCCTCGGAATCGACCGGGTACATGTACATGGAGTCGGCGATCGTGTCTTGGAACTCGCGAGAGAGCATGAAGTCGACGACCGCCCTCGCGCCCTCGGGGTTCGCAGCGCCGGCCACCACGCCGGCGTACTCGATCTGGCTCGAGCAGGTGTCGAGCAGCGCCTTCGTCGTGCTCGCGCTGCCGTCCTCGGTCACCGTGTAGGCCGGCGACGAGCTGTAGGAGAGCACGATCGGGTAGGTGCCGCCGTCGCCCTGCGTGAAGTGCGTGTAGTAGGCCTCGTCCCAGCCCTGCGCGAGGCGGGGCTCATTGGCGGCCAGGCGCTCCCAGTAGTCGGCGAAGCCGTTCTCGCCGAACTTCGCCACGGTGCCGATCAAGAAGGACGCCCCTGTCGACGATGAGGTCGGATCGAGCAGCACCGTGAGACCCTTGTACTTCGGGTCGGCGAGATCCTCGTAGCTCTCCGGCTCCTCGAGGCCATGCTCGGCAAACCAGGCCGGGTCGATGTTCATGCACGTCGCACCGCGGTCGACCGGCACCAGAGAACCGCGCTCGTCGTAGAGCAGGTACTCGGCACCGTGCGGCAGCGTGCCGGGCACATAGGGCTCGACGACGCCCTCGTCGACCACGCGCGAGGCGAAGGCGTCGTCGATACCGAAGAAGACGTCGGCGACCGGGGCCGACTTGGTCAGCACGAGCTGAGTGGACAGCTCACCGCCGTCGCCCGCCGAGACCACCTCGACGTCGTAGCCCGTCGCCTCGCTCGCGGCCGCGGCGAACTCCTCGTTCGGGAACGAGTCGTGCACGATCAGCGTGACCGACTTCGGGGCGGCGCCGTCCGCGTCGCCGCTGCCGTCTCCTCCGCTGTTCGACGCGGCGCACCCCGAGAGCGCCAGCCCGGTCGCCGCGACGATCGCGATCCCGGCAGTGAGTGTGCGTGCAGGCAGAGCCATAGTGTTCCTTCCTCCGCTGGTATGACCCAGATCAGGTTGAACGGTCGGAGCGCGCGAGCTCCCTCTCAGTCCGCCGCGTGCGGACTCCCGTGGATTGCACCGCCCACCATAGCACGCGCCGGGCGAGGCTTCGTTCTCGGCTCGCGCCCCGGTTCTCTCCCGACTTGCGCCCCGCCGAGTTCTCGACCCGCGCCCTCCCTCACAGCTGGGCAGTAGACGCGACTTCCGAGCGGCTCAGCTCGCATCTACTGCCGAGCTGCGCGCACGAGGATCCGCCGCTCAGTCGCGAGTGAAGCGCGAGCGCAGGCGGGAGAGCCAGCCCTCCCGGCGCTGCTCCGGCTGCGCAGTCGGGTCGTCCGCGGCATCCCAGGAGAAGGCGAGCAGCAGTGGGTCGCTCGTGTCGGGTGCGGGGCTCGGCGCGACCGCGGGCACCGGCTCGGCATCGGGTGCAGGCTCGGCATCCGGCTCGATGCCGGGCTCGGCACCGGCACCGGGTGCGCGCTCGATTCCGGGCTCGGGCGACGCTATCGGCGCCGAGACCGCTCGCGGTGCCGGCTTCGGCTCCGCGACCGGAGCCGGCTCCCCGCGCTCCGCCGGCGAAGCCGGGATCGCGTCCGAGAGATCCTCGGTCAACGCCTCGAAGCCCGTCTCGGGAGCCTCACCGAGAGCACCCGAAGAGGTCGGCATGCCAGGATCAGCCCTCGCGGATTCTCCCGTTGCGGCCCCAGCGGCCGGCTTCGCGCTCATCCACCAGGGCTTGCCTCCCGGTTTGGCCGCGGCACCGGCTCGGCGGAGATCAGCCAGGGCTGACGGGCTCGCATCGGCCAGAGGGCTCGCCGCAGCGGGCGCGGCAGCGGCCGACCGAGCCTGGGCCCATTCCGTCGTCCCTGCGGGCTCCCGTGCGCTCTCAGCCTCGGCGGTTCGCCGGACGGGAACGACGTCTCGGAGACTCTGCAGGTCGACGCGGCGGGCGAACACGCCGAGGCTCAGCCCGAAGGCGAGCTGCAGGGCGACGAAGCCGCCGACCTGCCAGGCTACCGGCCCGGTGGTCGCGAGTCTGCCAGGGCCGACGGCGCCGCTCGCGAGCAGGCAGAGCAGGGCGACGATGAGGCCGGCGAGCAGTGCGGCGCATACGGGCACCACGACCGCGACGAGTGCGGAAGCGCGGCGCAGAGCGGGTCTCCCGGCAGCCAGCGCGCCCAGGCCGGCCGCGAGAGCGACGACGACCGCCGGGGCGAGCCCGCCTGCCCAGCCCCAGCCCTCGCCGATGGCGCCGAGCAACGGCAGCGCCGGGAGCGGGCCGAGCAGCGTGTCGAAGGGGCTGACGGTGGTCGCGGCGCCGATCGAGAAGCCCGGCCCCGCGAACCATGCGATCGACCAGATCCAGGCGATCGGCAGCAGCACGAGCTGTCCCACGAACAGCATGAAGGCGCCCAGCAGGTCGAGCTGCAGGCCCTGGTTGAGCGTGATGATGTCGACGTAGCCGATGAAAAGCGCGATCGCGACGCCGGCCGCTCCGAGCGCACAGAGGGCCGCGACGCCGGCGACCGCGAGCCGCAGCGTCTCGAGCGCCCGTTCGGGCAGGCTGGAGACGCCCACGGGGGCCAGTCGCGCGAAAGCCCGCTGCACGGCGCGTACGAAAGCCGCCCACCAGTCCTGCTGCTCGACGGCCGCGCGGATCGCGAAGCCGAGGGCGAGCGGCACCGCGTAGACGAGCGCGGGCACGGCGACGCCGACCCAGAGGGGACGCTCCGCGAACGAACCGGCGCCCGATGCGGCCACGGATGCGGCGGCGGCGAATCCCGCGGCGCCGCCCGGGATCGACCATGCCCCGCTCGCGCCTCGCCCCGCGAAGCGGCGCCCCGATCGGTAGCCGAGCACGACCGTCACGAGGGTGAGCCCGAGCGGGGCGAGCGAGATGGTGAACTTCAGCGCCTCCGGCGCGAGGCCCAGGCTCAATGCCGTCGAGGCGTCGATGGTCGCGCTCAGGGGCACGAGGTGGACGAGCTGCCAGAGCGCGGAGGCGAGCGCAGCCATCTCGCTGGGTTCGGCCTCGAAGTCGAAGCCCAGCCACCAGGTCAGCACAAGAGGCACGCCCACGGCAGCGAACAACGCCAGTGCCACGGCGGCGGCCTCGATCGCGGCGATCACCGCCGTCACAACTGCTCTCATCGTCTCAAGGCTACCGAGCACCGCCGACACTCGTCCGAGGCGCGCGCATCGCGCCGCGGCCCGCGATCCCGGCGTAGGCTGGCGGCATGGCGACGAGAAGTACTGCCGACTCGGCGGACGGTCGTGTCGTGTTGGGCGGCGCCGGCGGATTCATGGGCGCATACCTGACCGAGCGCTACCGGCGGGCGGGCCGAGAGGTGATCACGATCGGGCGCGGCGGCGCCGACCTGGAGTGGGAGGACGAGCGGGGTCTCGCCGAGGCCGTCGACGGCGCCGCCCTGGTCGTCGGGCTCGCGGGCAAGAGCGTCGACTGCCGCTATCATGCGGCGAACCGCGCCGAGATCATCCGCTCGCGCCTCGCGACGACCACGGCGCTCTCGAGGGCGGTCTCGTCCGCGAGCGCTCCCCCTCCGCTCTGGGTGAACTCCTCGACCGCGACGATCTACCGGCATGCCGAGGATCGCCCGATGACCGAGAGCACCGGCGAGATCGGCCGGGGCTTTTCCGTCGAGGTGGCGAAGGCCTGGGAGGAGGCGCTCTTCGCGGAGGAGCTGCCCGCAACTCGCCGGGTCGCGCTCCGTTCTGCGATCGTGCTGGGGCACGGGGGCGCGCTCGGGCCGATTCGCACGCTGACCAGGCTTGGCCTCGGTGGGGCGCAGTACGACGGCTGGTGGCCGGTGACGCGTTCCAGGCTGCAGGCGGGCACCGTGCACCGGAGGGGTTCGGGCGGCGGGCGGCAGCGCTTCAGCTGGATTCACATCGAGGATGTCGCGCGCATCATCGACTTCGCCGAGGATCACCCGGAGCTCGCAGGGCCGGTGAATGCGAGCGCGCCGAACCCGGCCGACAACCGAACGTTCATGTCGGCGGTTCGGCGGACGCTCGGTGCGCCCTTCGGCCTGCCGGCCCCGCGCTGGATGCTCGAGTTCGGAGCGATCGCGATTCGCACCGAAACGGAGCTCGTGCTCAAGAGCCGCTGGGTGCTGCCGGAGAAGCTCGAACGCGCCGGCTTCGAGTTCTCGTATGCCGAGCTGGCACCGGCGCTGCGCGAAGCGCTGGCATGACGGAAGCGTCCGGCCCGGCGGTGCTTCCGGACGTCACAGCGGGAGCTCACGCGCGAGCGCGGCGGCATGCGCCCGGCTGTCGGCTCCGAGCTTGACCAGAATGCTCGAGACGTGAGTCTTGACCGTGGGCACCGAGATGCCGAGACGGCTCGCGATCCTCGCGTTCGACAGCCCCTCCCGCAGCGCCGCGAGCACCTCGCGCTCGCGCCGGGTCAGCTGCTCCTGGCCGGCTACCGGATCGGGCGAGTTCGCAGGGGCTTGCTCGGCGCCTCGCGCGACAGCCTCGAGCGCCCTTCGTGTGACGCGGGGATCGAGCACGCCTTCCCCCGCCGCGACTCGTCGCACCGCCTCGACGAGCGGAGCCGCCTCGGTCGTCTTCAGCAGGAAGCCGGCAGCACCGGCGCGGATCGCGCCGAAGACCAGCTCGTCCTCGTCGAAGCTCGTGAGCGCGAGCACCTCTCCCGTGCCCGCTTCGACGATCGCGCGCGTCGCGGCGACTCCGTCAGTGCCTGGCATGCGCAGATCCATCAGCACCACATCGGGTCGCAGCGCGGCGGCGTTGCCGATGGCGGCGGCGCCGTCGGCGGCCTCGCCCACGACCTCGACGCCGTGCGACTCGAGGATCATGCGCAGCCCCTCGCGGATCATGCCGTGATCGTCGACGATCAGCACCCGGGGCCCCGCGGGCGACGTCTCGCTCATGCGCTTCCCTCCCTGGGCAGGCTCGCCCGGACGACCCAGCGGTCGCCCGGCTCGGGACCGGCGCTCAGCTGCCCGCCGAGGGCGCGCACGCGCTCGGTCAGCAGCTCGAGCCCCATGCCGCTGCCGGGCAGTTCGGGCCGGGCGAGCGCCGTGCCGCCCGTGGAAGCGATCTCGACTCCGACCGAGTGGCGGCCCCCGAACACCCGCACCAAGACGCGAGCGCCCGAGGAGTGCCGCGCGCTGTTCGCGAGCGCCTCCCGCACCACGCTGCCGAGCGCCTGGTCGATCGCGGCCGGAAGCTCGCCCATCACCTCATCCACGAGTTCGGCCCGCACACCGGAGGCGTTCGCCGCCTCGACGAGCCCCGGCATCTCCGCCCGGCCCGGCGGCAGGACGATCTCCTCGCCGCCCGAGCGCAGCACGCGGATCATCGAACGCAGCGCGGTGTGCGCGCCGAGGCTCGCGTCGCGCACATCTCGCAGGGCCCGCCGCTCGGGCGTCTCACCCGCGGCCGACAGACCGCCTCCCGCGGCTCCGCCGGCGCCGAGGGCGGCCTCGCTGCGAATGGCGATCGCCGAGATGTGCCCGGCGACGACGTCGTGCAGTTCGCGGGCCATGCGGTCGCGCTCGCCCTGCACCGCTGCCTGCCGGTCGAGCTCGGCCAGCCGCTCGGCGCTCTCGGAGCGCTGCCGGTAGAGCGATACGAGTTCGCGGGATTGTGCCATCGAGTTGCTGTACCAGTAGGTGAAGCCGAACAGGGCGCCGAACTGCAGGCCGGCCATCACAGCGGTAGGCATGTCCCTCGACAGCACCAGCGCGTACAGTGCGAGCGTCACCGTGCCCGCGACGATCTGCCCTCGCACGAGACGTCGCCGGGCGGCGTCGGAGGCGATGAGGTGCGCGTAGAGCAATTCGAGCACCACGAGCATCGGTACGAGCCCGCCGAACGTGCTCAGATCGACGGCGAAGAGTACGAGTGCGGCCGCAAGGCCGAGGCCCGGGGCGCGCCGCTTCAGCAGCACGAGCGCGCTCGCCGGCAGCGCGGTGCTAAGCGATAGCCAGGGCGAGGCGGGCTCGGGCAGCTGGGAGAACACGCTCCAGAGCCCCGTCCAGCCGAGCGCGGCGAGCAGCACGCCGAGCAGCGCGTAGTGCGACGCGACGACGGGAGGGCGACTCGAGAACAGCAGCGGCAGACGCCGAGCGCGCACCTCGCCCGACTCCACGGTCGCCTGCTTGTCCTCCATGCGTCCATCCAAGCAGCAACCTCCGACATCCGGCTCAGTCCAAAGGATGAGCCCGCCTGCGCCCTTTCGCCGATGCGCAGCGACGATCCCGGAACCAGGCTGAATGCATGGACTTCCTCACCGCTCTTCCGCTGCCGGCCGCCCTGGCGATCCTCGCCCTGATCGACGGCACCAGCGTCGGCACCCTGCTGATCCCGCTCTTCTTCCTCGTCGCTCCGGGCAGGCCGCGAGTGCCCCGCATCCTGCTCTATCTCACCACGATCACACTGTTCTACTTCGCGATCGGGGTGCTGTTCACCCTCGGCATCGTGAATGTCATCGACGCGGGGAGGGCCTTCTTCTCATCGACGACCGGGCAGTACGCGATGCTGCTCATCGGCATCGCGATGCTCGGCATCGGCATCTGGATCGGCGCGGCGGACTCGCGGCGCAGGAAGCGGGCGGCGGCGGGCGACGCCGACGCACTGCAGGCCCGCGGTCGGCTGCTCCGCTGGCGCGAGCGGCTGCTCGCCCCAGGAACGAGCGGCGTCGCAGTCGTGGGCGTCGCCGTCGCGGCGGGTCTCGCCGAGATCGCGGGCATGCTTCCCTACCTCATCGGGATGACGATGATCGCGGACGCTCCGCTCGGCATGCCGTCGCGCTTCGGACTGCTCTTCGGCTACTGCCTCGTGATGATCGTGCCGGCGCTCGTGCTGATGGCGGCGAGGATCGCGGCTGCCAAACTCGTCGAGCGGCCTCTGCAGCGCTTCACCGATTGGATGCAGCGCACCGGCGCCGAGAACACCTCCTGGATCTTCGGCATCATCGGATTCCTGGTCGCGAGGGCGGCCGCGACCGCACTCGGGCTTGAGCTGCCCTTCGTCGGATAGGCGGCGGGGCGGCATCGACGGAGTCGCCCGCCTCCTCCGCGGCGCCGCGTGCTACCAGGCCGCTGCGACCGCGCGATGCGCCTCGAAGAGCGGAACCGTCGCGCCCTGGGGCGCTCGCCCGAAACCGCACTCGGTCGCGACGCCGAAGTCGCGGTTCACGTGGCGCTTCGCCGCATCGATGCGGCGCGCTGCTCCCTCGGCGCCGTCCTCGCGATGGACGAGGCCGAGGTACAGCTCGGTCTCGCCGGGCAGCGCGAGCCCGCTCAACGGCTCGAAGTAGGCGTCGTCGTCGCGCTCGATCGGGACGGGAAGGTGCACCCAGTTCAGGGATCGCGCAGCCCGCTCCGCCACGAGGTTCGCGAAGCGCACGAGCTTCGAGGTGTCGGCCGGCTCGACGAAGTGCTTCTCGGCGACGTCGCCGTAGCAGAGGTGCACGCCGACCTCGACTCCCGCCGGCACTCGGTCGATCTGCCGGGCGAGACGCTCGCTCGTGCCCGTCCAGACGTCGTCGAACCACTCGTACCGCGCCCCGTAGGGTGCGAGCTCCTCGAGCATCGCGAACTCGAGCGCGGCGTCCCATTGGATCGCCAGCTCGTCGTGCGGGATCGCCTCGAGGATCTGGCCGAGCTCGGCCGCGAGCGCCGCCTCGTAGACGGGCTCGAAGGATTCGCGATCCTCGGCCCGGACGAAACTGCCGACGACCCCGAGCGGAGTCGGCAGCGACACTTGGAAACGCGTGCCTTCCGGGATCACGCTCTCCGCTTTGAGGCGCGAGAACACGCCGTACGAGTCGAGAGCGGCCTCTGCGTATCCGAGGGGTTGCAGCTCGATGTCGGCGGCGCGCACGCCCTCTTCGAGTCGCACCGGGCGGAAGTCGAGGTCGCGCACCATGAACGGTTCGTCGCCGACCCGGCCGATGCCCTCGGCCCGTGCGATGCGGCCTGGCTGGAAGCCTATCCAGTGCCAGCGCTCCCCCACCTCGCCGTCGGGGATGCGCTTGAGATGCCCGCCGAGGTGACCCGCCGCCGTGCGCATGACGGTCTCGGCGTCGTCGAAGTTGATGCTGCCGACGAGGTGCGCGCCGATCACGCCGGATGAAGGGCGGAGCGCGTCATCGCGATCGGCGGAACGGCCACCGCCGTTGTGGATCTGAGTCATGCTCTCAAGTCTAGGAGTCGCGCGCGAGCACTCCCGCCGTTCGGTCGGAGTTCTGCCTCTGGTCGGAGGAAATCGTCGGCAATCCTCCGACCGAATGCAGAACTCCGACCGAGCGCAGCCGCGCACCTCCTCATTCCTTTGTCGTCCCCAGCCCCCACGGCCCCGCGCCGCATGGGACTTATCCACAGATCCGGCGAACCGGCCTCGGAAAGGCGGCCCATCGCACGATGCTTTGGGGATGAACGTGATCGACCACGTGCGGCGCCGCAACGGCGCCGCACCGACCTCTGTCCTGATCGAGGCCGGGTACTCGCGGCACCGCATCCAGAAAGCACTCGCCTCGGGAGGGCTCATCCGTCCCAGGCGGGGCTGGGTCGCGCTTCCGAAGGCCGACCCCGCATCCTCTTCGCCGCCCGCAACAACGTGGTGCTGAGCTGCGTCACGCAGGCGAGACGGCTCGGTCTCTGGGTGCTCTCCGAGGATCGGCCGCACGTCTCGACGAGAAGCACCAATGGCCGAAGCCCGGATCCTCGATCGATCACGCACTGGAACACCCCGCTTCTCGATCGGGATCCGTCGGCCCTCGAGGATCCGATCTAGAACGTGCTCGCACTCGTCTCCAGGTGCCAGCCGCATGACTCGGCGCTCGCGATCATCGACTCGGCGCTCAACAAGGGGCTCACCACCCGCGCCGCCCTGGAGACGCTGCCGCTCAAGAACCGGATGCGCAGCCTACTCCAGGAGAGCACGCCATTCTCCGACTCGGGCATCGAGACGATGGTTCGCACTCGGCTGAGATGGCTGCGGCAGCCGATCCGGTCGCAGGTGTGGATACTGGGGCACCGCGTCGACTTCCTCATCGGCGACCGGCTGGTCGTGCAGGTCGACGGGAGGCAGCACGAGGGCGCCCAGCGCAGCGAGGACATCAGACACGACGCCCTGCTCGGGAATGAGGGCTACTACGTCATCCGGGTGAGCTACGAGCAGATCGTGTACCGGTGGCACGAGGTGAGCGACGCGGTCATCGGCGCCGTCGCCCGCGGGAAGCATCTCGCTGTGTGAGCGGCGCCGGCCGCCGTTCGGTCGGAGTTCTGCCTCTGGTCGGAGGAAATCGTCGGCAATCCTCCGACCGAATGCAGAACTCCGACCGAGCGCACGGGGCGTGGAGGCCGGACGCACGGGGCGTAGACGCCGAGCCCACGGGAAAGGGCCCGGCGCAAGCGCCGGGCCCCGATCCTCGCGAACGAACGCGATGCGCTTACAGCGCCGAGTAGACCTCGCGGAGCAGGCGCGCGGTCTCGGAGGGCGTCTTGCCCACGCGAACACCGGCGGCCTCAAGGGCCTCCTTCTTGGCCTGCGCGGTACCGGCCGAGCCCGAGACGATCGCGCCGGCGTGGCCCATGGTCTTGCCCTCGGGCGCGGTGAAGCCGGCCACGTAGCCGACGACCGGCTTGGTCACGTTCGCCTTGATGAAGTCGGCCGCGCGCTCCTCGGCGTCGCCGCCGATCTCGCCGATCATGACGATCGCCTTGGTCTCGGGGTCGGCCTCGAACGCGGCGAGCGCGTCGATGTGCGTGGTGCCGATGACCGGGTCGCCGCCGATGCCGATCGCGGTCGAGAAGCCGAGATCGCGCAGCTCGTACATCATCTGGTAGGTCAGGGTGCCCGACTTCGAGACGAGACCGATCGGGCCCTTGCCCGTGATCGTCGCGGGGGTGATGCCGGCGAGCGCCTCATCGGGGGTGATGATGCCGGGGCAGTTCGGGCCGATGATGCGGGTCTTGCCGCCGGTCTCCTTAGCGTGCGCCCACAGCTCGGCGCTGTCCTTGACCGGCACGCCCTCGGTGATGATGACGAGCAGGCCGATGCCCGCGTCAATGGCTTCGAAGGCCGCGTCGCGGGTGAAGGCCGGGGGCACGAAGGCGACCGATACGTCGGCGCCGGTCTCTGCCATCGCCTCGGAGACGGTCGCGAACACGGGCAGCTCGACGGTCTCGCCCGACGCGTTCACATGGGAGACCGTCGTGCCGGCCTTGCGAGCGTTCACGCCGCCGACGATGTTGGTGCCGGCCGCGAGCATGCGCGCGGTGTGCT
>JBEBTD010000032.1:0-15228 GCA_040393965.1 Leucobacter soli
GCGACACGACGCTCGGCCTGGTGCCGATCGGCTACGCCGACGGCATGCCGCGCGCCCTGAACGGTGCGGGCGCCACGGTGGAGGTCGCCGGGCGGCATTGTCCGATCGTCGGCCGCATCGGCATGGATCAGTGCATCGTCGACCTCGGCAAGCTCGGCAAGAAGGTCGGCCTCGGCGACCCGGTGATCCTGTTCGGCGATCCCGTCGAGGGGCGGCCGCCGGTCGAGGTCTGGGCCGAGGTCATGCGCACCATCAACTACGAGATCGTCGCGGGCATCGGTGCGCGCGTGCTGCGCGTGCCCGTCGACGAGGATCCGCAGGCCGACGACGCCTCGGCGCCCGAACGCGCAGCGGGTGGAGTCGCCTCGCCGTCTTCGCAGCGCTTCGAGATCGAGGATCCCGAGGCCATGCACGAGCTCGGCCTGCGGCTCGGGCGCGTGCTCTCGGCCGGCGACCTCGTCGTCCTCACCGGGCCGCTCGGCGCGGGCAAGACGACGCTCAGCCGCGGCATCGGCGAGGGCCTCGGTGTTCGCGGCCCTGTGACGAGCCCGACCTTCGTGCTCGCCCGCACGCATCCCTCGCTCGTAGACGGTGCGCCGCTCGTGCACGTCGACGCCTACCGCCTCTCGAATGCGGCCGAGCTCGACGACCTGGACATCGATTTCGAGGCGTCGGTCGTGCTCGCCGAGTGGGGCGCTGGGCTCGTCGAGCCGGGCGAGTCGTGGATCGAGATCGTGATCGAGCGGCCGACCGGCGCGGGCGCCCCCGACGAGGAGCCTCACGGTATCGAGGGCGGCGACGCCGACGAACCGGTCGAGCCCCGCACGGTCACCATCGCGGGGCACGGCCCCCGCTGGCGGCGGGGAGTGCTCTCGTGAGCCTGCTCGCGATCGACACCTCGATCGGCACGAGCGTCGCGCTCGAGGTCGGCGACGTCGTCGCGGGGGCGGGCAGCCCCGACGAGCGCGGCCACACCGAGGTCATCGGGAGCCTCATCGCCCGCGTGTTCGAGGAGACCGGCGCCTCGCCCCGCGACGTCGAGGGCGTCGTCGTCGGCATCGGGCCGGGCCCGTTCACCGGCCTGCGCGTCGGCATCGCCGCGGCCAAGGCCTTCGCCACCGGGCTCGGCGTGCCGCTGCTGCCGATCTCGGGGCACGAGGCCGTCGCCTACGGCGAGATGCCCGACAACGAGGATGCCGGCCCGGTACGGGTGCTGCAGGACGCGCGCCGGCGCGAGCTGTTCGTCACCGAGTACGACGGCCTCGACGAGTTCGGCCTGCCGAGGCGCATCGGCGAGCCCCACCTGCTCGCGCGCGCCGACTACGTCGAGGAGGAGCACGACGTGTGGCCCGCGGAGATCCCGGCGTCGACCCTGCTCTGGCTCGCCCGGCTGCGATTCCGTGCGGGCAGGGAGTTCGAGACCGACCGCGCGCTCTACCTGCGCAGCCCCGACGTCTACCCCGCGGCCGCGGTGAAACGGGTATCCGCATGAGCGAGTCCGCCCTGCCGGATCTGCGCGCCGCCACTCTCGCCGACCTCGACGCCATCTGGGCGATCGAGAGCGCCGTCTTCGGCGGTGAGGCCTGGAGCCGCGAGATGATGCGCGAGGAGCTCACCGCCGACCATCGCGCCTACCTGGCGCTCGTCGACGGGCGGGGCGCGATCCTCGGCTACGGCGGGCTGCTCGCAGTAGGAGAGGAGGGCGACATCCAGACGATCGCCCTCGACCCCTCCGCGCGCGGATCGGGACAGGGCCGACGCCTCATGAACGCGCTGCTCGACGCCGCCGCGGCGCGCGGGGTGCGCGAGGTCTTCCTCGAGGTGCGCGCCGACAACCCCGTGGCCCGCGCACTCTACGCCTCGCTCGGCTTCGAGGAGATCGGCGTGCGGCCCAGGTATTACCAGCCCGACGACGTGGATGCCGTCGTCATGAAGCTGCGGATGGAGGAGAGGCGATGAGCGCGATCGAGCCCTTGGTGCTCGGCATCGAGACGAGCTGCGACGAGACCGGCGTCGGCATCGTGCGCGGGCGCACGCTGCTCGCCAACACGATCGCCTCGTCGATGGACGAGCACGCCCGCTTCGGCGGGGTCGTGCCCGAGGTGGCCGCGCGCGCCCACCTCGAGTCCCTGCAGCCCACCCTCGAGCGGGCCGTCGCGGAGGCGGGCGTGAGCTTCGACGAGCTCGACGCTATCGCGGTGACCTGCGGGCCGGGCCTCGCCGGCGCGCTCATGGTCGGCGTCGCCGCGGCGAAAGCCCTCGCCATCTCGCTCGAGAAGCCCCTCTACGCGGTCAACCACCTCGTCGGGCACGTCGGCGCCGATCTGCTGCAGGGCGAGGGGCTCCGCGGGGTCGCGGGCATCGAGGGCGCGATCGGCGAGCTCGAGCTCCCCACCGTCGCCCTGCTCGTCTCGGGCGGACACACCTCGCTGCTGCTCGTGCGCGACCTCGTGAGCGATGTCGAGCTGCTCGGGGAGACCATCGACGACGCCGCGGGGGAGGCCTTCGACAAGGTCGCCCGGCTGCTCGGCCTGCCCTATCCCGGGGGCCCGCACATCGACCGGGTCGCGGCCGAGGGCGATCCGCAGGCGATCCGCTTCCCGCGCGGCCTCTCGAAGCCGAAAGACCTCGAGCGGCACCGTTACGACTTCTCGTTCTCGGGGCTCAAGACCTCGGTCGCTCGCTGGGTCGAGCAGCGCAGCGATGCCGGCGAGGGCATCCCGGTCGCCGATGTCGCCGCGAGCTTCCGCGAGGCCGTCGCCGACGTGCTCACCGCGAAGGCCATCGCGGCCTGCCGGGATCTCGGCGTGCCGCGCCTGCTGCTGGGCGGCGGCGTCGCCGCAAACGCCAGGGTGCGCGAGCTCGCCGGCTCCCGAGCAGCCGCGGCAGGGATCGAGCTGCGCGTGCCGCCGCTCTCGCTCTGCACCGACAACGGCGCGATGATCGCCTCGCTCGGGGCGCAGCTCGTCGCAGCCGGGCACGCGCCCTCGTCACTCGACTTCGGAGCCGACTCGACGCTGCCCGTCACCCAGGTGCAGCTGCGCTGAGCGGGAGGGGGCGCCGGGTTAGGCGATCAGGCGGGAGCGCAGCGCGTCGATCGTCGCGGAGCTGAGGCCGAGGCCTTCGTGGAAGTAGCGCTCCGCTGAACCGAACCTGGTCTCGAGCTCGTCGAGCGCCGTGTCGAGATAGCTGAGCCGCACCCCGAAGGCGTCGCGCAGCAGCTCCGGCTCGACCCCGCTCGCCGCGGCGCTGAGAATGACCGGCTCGAGTGCCGGCAGCAGATCTTCGTTGGTCTGCAGGTAGTCGGCGTGGATCGTCTGCTCGTCGGCGCCGAGCAGCATCAGCAGCGAAGCCGCAGCCCAGCCTGTGCGATCCTTGCCGGCGGTGCAGTGGAAGAGGGCGCCGCCGCTGCGCTCCGCATCGGCCAGCTCGAGGAAGAGCGCGCGGTAGGCGGCGCGGGCCGAGGGCAGCCCGACTATGTCCCGGTAGGAGTCGGCGAGCATCCGCTGCACCGCGCCGCCGCCCAGCAGCTCGTTCACCGCTGCCGGGTTGCTGCGCAGCTGCCCGATCGCGGCGACGATGTCGGCCTTGCTGTCGGCCAGCACATCGAGCCCGATGAGACGCACCGCCGCCGGCAGCCGATCCGGCTCCGAGGTGCGTTCGCCCTCGGTGCGCAGATCGAAGACCACGCCGATGCCGAGCCCCTCGAAGGCCGGCAGCTCGGCGTCGTCGAGGTGGCCGAGCGAGGCCGAGCGGAACACCTGCCCCCTCGCGACCGAGCCGCCGTCGACCGGGAGGCCTCCGAGATCGCGGAAGTTCGGGGCGCTTCGGAAGAGGACGCGGCGGTCGATGGGAGCGGTCATGCGCGGTCTCCTCGGGGTGCTCGGCGGAGTGCAAGGAGCGGCCGGGCCGGGGCGATACCGGCCGCTGTCGAGAACCTCGTCCGGTTCTCCCTGCAAGCCATCGTATTGCGCTTCGCTTCGGTCGGTTGCCGGAGAGCATCGCCCGGCCCTCGTTGACAGGTTCGGGCAAGACGGATATAAAGGTATACATCACAGAATATCTTTAAGTATACTTAAGCCGTCAATGGATAGGAGATCCCTGTGAACAGCTCAACGATGAGCTCGGCGAGACCCAAGATCGAGCTGATCGACGTCGATGTGCGCTTCGATGTCGGTTCGAATGTGATCACGGCGCTCGAAGGCTACTCGCTCGATATTCGAGAGGGCGAGTTCGTCGCCATCCTCGGGCCGAGCGGATGCGGAAAGTCCACCTCCCTGAACCTTCTCGCCGGCTTCGACAAGGCGACCTCGGGGCAGGTGCTGCTGAACGGCCAGCCGATCTCCAGGCCGGGCCCCGACCGCGGCGTCGTCTTCCAGAACGCGAACCTGCTGCCGTGGCTCAACGTGTGGGAGAACGTGGTGTTCGGCCCGAAGGTCAAAGGCATGTCGGAGCGGCAGTACCGGGAGCGGGCCGAGGAGATGCTCGCGCTCGTCAAGCTCGACGGATTCGAGAAGCATCTCCCCGGTCAGCTCTCGGGCGGCATGCAGCAGCGCGCCTCCATCGCACGGGCGCTCATCAACGATCCCGACGTGCTGCTCATGGACGAGCCCTTCGGCGCGCTCGACGCGCAGACCCGGATCAGCATGCAGGAACTGCTCCTGCAGATCTGGGAACAGGACAAGCGAACCGTCATGTTCATCACCCACGACATCGACGAGGCGCTTCTGCTCGCCGATCGGGTGATCATCATGACCGGCCGCCCCGGAAAGATCCGTGAGGAGATCGACGTACGGTTCGAGCGCCCGCGCAACTACCAGGTCACGGCATCGCCCGAGTTCCAGGAGCTCAAGCAGCATCTGCTCGGGCTGCTGCACCACTGAACGCCGAACGGGCGGGCGGAACACACGAACGTCACACAGTGAAGTGTGCCAGAAGGAGAGAAGGAAAATGAAACTCAAGAACATTGCGGCGATCGCCGCCGTCGCGCTGGCCGCCGTCGGCCTCAGCTCCTGCTCGCCGGCGAGCGGCGACTCGGCCGATCAGGGCGGTGAAGGGTCGGCGGAGAAGGTCGTGATCAACGCGGCCTGGGTTCCGACGATCCACTCCACCCACTGGGCGGTGACCGAGCAGTTCCTGGAAGACGAGAACATCGAGATCAACCTGAGCCCCTTCAAGACCAACAACGAGATGATGGTGGCGATGCAGGGCGGCTCGATCGACATGATGCCGATGGGGTACAACAACACCATCTCCGCGCTCGACCGCGGCGACATCAACTACAAGTACGTCGCGGGCATCTCGGAGGGCGGCACGCGCATCCTCGTGCGCGAGGGCGTCGACGTGAAGTCCTGGGACGACATCCGCGGCCTGAGCGTGGGAACCGCTCAGGGCTCGACCCAGTACCAGCAGCTCGTGCTGGCGGCCGAGATGCACGGCATCGACATCGAGAAGGACACCGAGTTCGTCAACATCGGCAGCGCGCCCGACATGATCCTCGCGATGATGAACGGCAACGTCGATGTCATCAGCGTCTGGGAGCCCTCGGCAGCCGAAGGCATCATCCGCGGGTTCGGCTACGAAGTCCCCGCGATCTCCGACACCTTCTACGAGGACGCCTGGCGCCTCAACAGCGGTCTAGCGGTCTCCGACGAGTTCCTCGAGCAGCACCCGGAGGCCGTGGACGCCGTGCTCTCGGCGTTCGAGAAGGCCAAGGAGAAGGTGAACTCCGACAAGCAGTTCTGGATCGACGAGTTCATGAAGCTCTCGAGCTCGGATCCCGAGATCCTCTCCGAGGCCATCGAGAACGTCAGCGCCGTCACGTCGTTCGATCCGGACGAGGTGAAGGCGATCGCGAAGTCGCTGCACGGCATCGGAGTGGTCTCCCAGGACTTCTCGGATCGACTCGACGACTACATCGTAAACGGCGGTAACCAGTAATCATGACGAACAACGCGGTGACAACGGGCACGACGGCGAACGTCGTCGTGGGCCCGGACGATACCAATATCGCCGAGCGGGCCGTGGGGAGGAAGCGGTCGCGGCTCACGCCGAGCGACTCGCTCTACATCATCGGGCCGCTGATCTTCCTGACGGTGTGGGAGGTCGTCGGACGTATGAAGGTGCTCGGGAACGGCATGTTCCCGTCCTTCACGGAGACGGTCGCCGCGCTGTTGAACTGGATGTTCGGGGTGGGCCAGGTGTCCGGTGTCTATGCGGGCACCTGGCTCCACCACGTCGGGGTGAGCAGCTTCCGCATTCTGATCGGCTTCACGATCGGCGCCGTGCTCGGCGTGATCCTCGGAACGCTCGTCGGACGCTTCATGCCGGTCTCGAAGCTGCTGGATCCTCTCGTGAACGCGCTGCGGCCCATCTCGGTGACCGCCTGGGTGCCGATCGCGCTGCTGCTCTTCGGCACGGGCGACCAGCCGGCGTTCTTCCTCACGGCCCTCGCCACCTTCTTCCCGGTCTACGTGAATGCCGTCGACGGGGTGCACTACGCCGACGAGTCGTACATGCGCGCTGCCCGGATGCTCGGCGCCTCCGAACGGCAGGTGCTCTTCCGAGTGGTGCTGCCGGCGGCGATGCCGAGCATCTTCACCGGTCTGAAGGTCGCGATGGCGATCTCGTGGACGACGGTCGTGATCGTGGAGGCGCTCGGCGCCAAGTCTGGCGTCGGCTACGTGCTGATGGACACCTACAACCAGTTCCTCTTCTCGTACGTCATCGCGGCGATGATCACGATCGGTCTGCTCGGAGCCGGCTGCAATTACATCATCAACCTCGCGGGCAAGCCCGTGCTGCGCTGGGTCAACCTGAAGGGGAAGAAGAAATGACGCGACCCGACTCCACCAAGTACCTGCAGCGGGGAAAGCCGACCTACGGCGTCGAACTCGGCATCATGCTGCTCGACGCGGACTTCCCGCGTCCGGTCGGCGACATCGCCAACGGGAAGACCTTCGACTTCCCGGTGCACTACGAAGTGACCGGCGGCGCGCCGGTGCCGCACGTCGTGGAGCAGTCGGCCGAGGGGCTGCTGCCCAACTTCCTCGACTCGGGACGCAAACTGATCTCCCGCGGCGTACGAGCGCTCATGACCTCCTGCGGCTTTCTCTCGATCTTCCAGAAGGAGATCGCCGAAGAGCTCCAGGTGCCGTTCCTGAGCTCGAGCCTCATGCAGATCCCGCTGGCGCTCCGAGTGATCCCGCCCTCGTCCTCGCTCTGCGTGCTCACCGTCAACGGCAGCACGCTCACCGAGGCCCATTTCGAAGGCGCCGGCATCTCGAAGGAGGAGCGCGAGCGGCTGGTGATCGTCGGCCTCGAGGAGGGGCACCACTTCTACCCCGTCGTCGTCGGCGACGAGGGGCCGCTCGATCCGCAGCGCGCCGAGGACGAGGTGCTCGACGCCTGCCTCGCGGCCGTTCGCGGCGACCGCAGGATCGGCGGTTTCGTCTTCGAGTGCACGAACCTGCCTCCCTACTCCGAGCGCGTGAGACTCGAGACCCGGCTGCCGGTCTGGGACGCGATCACCGCCGCGAACTGGATGCAGGGCGCGCTCTCGCACCCGTTCCAGAAGTGGGTCTGAACAGAACAATGAATCGAACAATGGAGAACTCTGTGGCTGAGAACAAGCGCACCGGCGCCGAACTGATCGTCGACGCACTCGCCGGTTTCGGCGTCGACACCGTCTTCGGGCTGCCTGGTGACACGGGCGTCGGGCTCTACAACGCGCTCTACGATCACTCGGACGTGCTGAAGCACATCCTCGTCCGAGACGAGCGTCATGCGGTCGCGATGGCCGACGCCTACGCCCGAGTGACCGGGCGGGTGGGCGTCGCCGAGGTGTCGAGCGGCGGGGGCACCACGTACGCGGTCGGCGGCCTCGGCGAAGCCATGGCCTCGGGCATCCCGATCCTGCTGATCACCTCGGACATCCACACCCGCAGTCGCGGTACCGGCGCGCTCACCGAGATCGACCAGCTCGCACTCTTCAGCGCGGTCACCAAGTGGCGCGCGATCGTCGAGAAGGTCGATCAGGTGCCGAACATGGTGCGAACCGCGATCCTCGAGGCGACGACCGGCCACCCCGGGCCGGTCGCGCTGATCTTCCCCGAGGAGGTGCTCGACCAGCTCTCCTCGCTCACCGGCACGGTGCCGGATCCGGAGCTCACCCGGCTTCCCGGCGAGCGCATCGGCGCGCGCCCCCAGCTCGTGGCGGGGGTCGCCGCGAGGCTGCAGCGGGCTGAGAAGCCGGTGATCATCGTCGGGTCAGGGGTATTCACCTCGCAGGCCGAAGCCGAGGTCGCCGAGCTCGCTCGCAAGCTCGGCGCCGGCATCGCGACGAGCATCCACGGGCGGGGCACGGTCGTCGACGACAATCCGAACCTGCTGGGCATCAGCGGCAACAACGGGGGCCAGCCCGGCGTGAACGCGCACCTCGCGGAAGCGGATGTCGCACTCTTCGTCGGCACGAGGGCCAACGCCACGAACACCAACGGCTTCACCTGCCCGAGACGAGGATCGGTCTTCCCGATCCACATCGATGTGGACAGCGCCATCGCGGGCGTCAACTACCCCGATGGCGTCGCGCTGATCGGCGATGCGAAAACCATTCTGGGGCAGCTCATCGAGGCCGTCGCCGAGGTGCCGGAAGGGACTCGCGAGGCTCGTCTCGCGGAGATCGCAGAGGCCAGGAAGGACGTGACCGACCCGCACGAGACACCGGGCCAGGTCGAGAACGGCCCGGCCGACGGGCTCATCCCGGCCGATTGCGTCAAGCTCATCGCGGCCCTCGTGCCCGAGGTAGGATGCGTGCTGGCCGATCCCGGAACCCCGACTCCCAACGTCGCCAACTACTGGCCGGTCGCCGAGACCGGTCGGAGGATCGTCATTCCCCGCGGGCACGGCCCCATGGGATACGCCATCCCCGCGGCCGTCGGCGGCTACTTCGGAACCGGCGCCCCGGTCGTCTCCTTCACCGCGGACGGGAGCTTCGGGATGTCGTGCGGCGAGCTCGAGACGGTGAGCCGTTTCAACCTGCCGATCCTGTACGTGCAGTTCACGAACCACAGCTACGGGTGGATCAAGATGCTGCAGCACCTCTACTACGACAAGAAGTACTTCGGCGTCGATCCGGGCACGATCGACCCGCTGCCCGTGGCGCAGGCGTCCGGCTTCACGAGAACCGCTCGCCCCACCAGCCTGGAGGAGCTCGAGGCCGTGGTGAAGGAGTTCGCGGCGGATCCTCGGCCGACTTATGTCGATATCGAAGTTCCCCATATGATCGCTGTTACCCCGCCCGTACCCGCCTGGTATGCGGCTCTCAACGGTGACAGCGAGCGTCCGGTGTACTGAACAACGATGAGGTCGACATTATGAAGAACGGCGAAGCGGCCAAAGCCGTGGCGACGGAACGAATCGCCGACGTGGTGTACTCCTTCGTGCGGACGAGCATCGCAGAAGGACGCATTCGCCCGAATGAGATGTTGATCGAGGTCGAGATAGCCGAGGAACTGGGGGTCTCGCGGTCTCCGGTCCGCGAGGCGCTGCAACGACTGGTGGCGGACGGTCTCGTGGATCTCGTACGTCGGCGGTGGATCGTGCACGAGTTCACGGAGGCCGAGATCGTCGAGATCTACGAGGTTCGTCTCGCCATCGAGGGGCATGCGGCAAGACGCGCCGCCGAGGCCGCCACGCCGGAGCAGCGGCGCGAGCTGCAGGACTTCCGCGAGGTCTTCGAGCTGCACCGCCAGGGAGACCTGGAGCAGCGCGTCTACCGCAACAACGAGTTCCACGACTTCGTGGTGAACTGCGCGAACAACCCGCGGCTGACCCGCTACAGCAACATGAACAACACCTATCACTTCAATTTCAACCTTGCGCGGCTGTACAGCAAGGAGGATCTGATCCGTTCGGCCCATCAGCACATCGAGGTCATCGACGCGATCCTCGCCGGAGACGGCGAGCGGGCGAGAAGGGTGACCGAGGAGCATGTGCTGGAGTCGCTGAACATGATCAGGAGCAAGCTCTTCGAAGAGAGCTACTAGGAGGGCCGCGGGGCGGATGCCGCGAGGCGTCCGCCCGGGCGGAACGAACCAAGAGGTCTGGCCTGGTGCCAGCTGAAGGCGGATGCGATGTCTGGAATGCAAGGCGATGCCGTCGTGCTCGGGAACGGGATCATGGGCGCGCTCATCTCCCGCCGGCTCAGCGACGCCGGCATGAGCGTGATCGTCATCGAGGCGCACGCGCCCTGCGCGGGCAGCAGCGGGCGATGCGACGGGGACGTGCTCTCGCAGACGAAGATGAGCAAGTTCTCGATCGAGCTCACCGGATGGTGCGTGAACGCGTACAAGGAGATGGAGCGCGAGCTCGAGACGGATCTGAAGTTCGATCAGAACGGATCCCTCATGTTCGTGACCGATCCGGAGCACGTCGCCGTGAACGCCGCGAGGGTCGAGGAACTCGCGAACGTGGGCATCCGGGCAGAAGCTCTCGACGGCGACCAGTGCCGCGAGCTCGAACCGGCGCTCGGCCCGATCGTGGCGGGCGGTGTCTTCTGCGCGAGCGACGGGGCGATCTATCCGCCGGGCGTCGTCGCGGCCAACACGCGCAAGGCCAAGCGGAACGGCGTGCGCCATGTCTTCGGCGAGCGCGCGTCTAGCGTGCTGCTCTCGCCGGACGGCCGAGTGGCCGGTGTGCGAACGGATCGCGCCGACTACGCCGCCCCTGTAGTGGTCAACACGCTGGGCGTGTGGGCCCCGCAGCTCGAAGTACAGGGCTTCCCCGAGCTCCCGATCCGACCCCGCCAGGGGATCCTCGTCGTGACGGAGCGCTTCTCGCCCGGAGTCGGCGTGAACCTGCTCGAAGCCGCGTACGTCACCAACAAGAAGAACGACGACCTGAGCGAGACGCCGAGCTTCGCGTTCCTCGCCGAGCCCACCATGGACGGCAACATGCTGCTCGGCAGCATGCGCAGGTTCGCGGGTTTCGATCTGTCGGTCGAGGTCGGCTGGGTCGCGGAACTCGTCAACCGGGCGAACGCGATCCTGCCGGGAGTGCGGGACGTCAGCATCATCCGCAGCTTCGCGGGGTTGCGCCCGTGGACCCCGGATCACAAGCCCTTCGTCGGGCGGAGTCCGCGGCACGAGGGCTACTACGTGGCGGCCGGGCATGAGGGGGACGGCATCGCGCTCGCCCCGGCCACCGCGGAGATCATCGTCTCGCAGATCCTCGACCGCGCCGCCGACCCCGTGATCGTCGAAGCCGGGCGGCAGTTCGGGCTGGAGAGGTTGTTCGCATGAGCATCGAAGAGGCGAGAGAGCCATCGGGCGCCACGGGCGCTCCCGAAGGAGCCGGCGCACCGGACCGCGGGGGAGAGCAGCCGGGCGGCACCGTCGTGGAGATCGAGTTGCGGGGGAGGCCGTGCACGGTCGCCTCCGGTCGTTCCGTGCTCGCCGCCGCGCTCGACGAGGATCCCGAGAGCGCTCCTCCGGTGATATGCGGGATGGGGAGCTGCTACGCCTGCGTGGTGACGCGCAACGGGCACGAGCAGGTGCGTTCGTGCATCACGCAGGTGCAGGAGGGCGACAGCTATGACTGGTGAGACTTCGAACCGTGCTTCGACCCGGCGGCGCGCGATGGTCATCGGCGCCGGCCCCGGCGGGATGGCGGCCGCGCGCATGCTCGCCGAGCACGGTGCGCCCGTCGACCTGGTCGACGAGAACCCCCGGCCAGGGGGCGCGATCACCCGCCGCTCGTTCAGCGCCTCCGCGGCCGACCGCCGGAGCGATCGGGCGGAGCTCGGCGACACGGTCGCCTTCCACGGCGGAAGCATCTGCCACGGCTTCGACGGGGATCGACCGGTCGTCTCGCGCAACGGATTGCTCGAAGAGTTCGCCCCCGTCGCGACGATCGTCGCGATCGGTGCGCGGGAGCGGATCCGTCCGCTCGAGGGCAGCCTGCTGAAGGGCGTGCTCGCGTGCGGCGCGGCGCAGACGCTGCTGAAGGGCAGCCAGGTGTTCCCCTACCGTAGTGCCGTCGTCGCCGGAAGCGGGCCGCTGCTGCTCGCGACGGCGAGCCAGCTGCTCGACGCCGGCGTGCGCGTTCGCGCCATCATCGAGGAGACTTCGGTGCTGAGAAATCTGACGCCCGGCCGAGCGGCCGCGCTCGCCACCTCGATGCCCGGGAACGTCATGCGCGACGCCGCGAAGTACGCGATCAACATCCTGCGCCACAGGGTGAGGGTGCTCTCCGGGCATCGCGTCGAGGAGATCCTGGGAGAGGGTTCGGTCCGGGGCGTCAGAGTCTCCGGCACCCGCTCGCCCGGCTCCGGAACCCGGACGATCGACTGCGAGAGCCTCGTGCTCGGCTACGGCTTCGTCTCGTCCGGCGAGCTCGTGCAGCAGGCCGGCGCCGAGGTCGAGTTCGATCCCGCGACGCGATTCTGGAAGCCCGTACGGAGCGGCTCGTTCGAGACCTCCGTGCCCGGCCTCTACTCCGTCGGCGACTGCGCCGGCGTGCAGGGCAAGGAGGCCGCCCAGCTCGAGGGCGCGCTCGCCGCAGCGGACGTGCTCGCCCGCTTCTTCGACCGGCGGGTGCCTTCATCTGAGCTGGCGCGCATGCGCCGCCGGTACGCGCGCATCGTGCGCTTCCAGGCGGCCATGGGGACGCTCTACCCGCAGCCGCCGCTGACAGGGGTCTCCCCGCGAGCCACCGTCTGCCGTTGCGAGGGAGTGACCCAGGCGGAGATCGACGAGGCGATCGAGCACGGCGCGCGAGACTTCCGCAGCGTGAAGCTCTGGACTCGGACGGGCATGGGCATCTGCCAGGGGCGAACCTGCCAGCCGGTGCTGAGCGACTATCTGCAGGACAGGCTCGAAGCGGTGCCGCCCACCGTCCGGTTCCCCGTGCGACCGCTGCCGTTCATCGTCGCGGAGAGACTCGCCCGAGGGGGCTGAGGCAGGCGGGCCGCGGCTCAGAACAGTGTCGGCGCAGCCGGCAGCCCCGGGGCCTGCGCCGCGGCGGCGCGCAGGGCCTCGGCCGGCATCTCTGCCGGCCGAGCGGAGCGCGGGGTCTGCCGCTCGAGGCCGAAGCGACGGATGAGCGGTCGGATGCGCGCCGCGAGCTCGAGCCGGTACTGCTTCGGCGCCCGCGCGCTCGCTCCCGGGTACAGCGAGCGGTAGGCGGGCACGAGCTCCGGGTGATCCCTGTCGAGCCACTCGAAGAACCAGGGCTTGACGTGCGCGCGCAGGTGCAATGGCCCGTAGAGCACGGAGCTCGCTCCCGCCTCGCTGATGTCGCGCAGCAGCCGGGTGAGCTGCGGGACGGAGTCGGTGAGATGCGGGAGCACCGGCATGATGAAGACCTGGCAGTCGAAGCCCGCCTCGCGGGCCGCCGCGATCGTGTCGAGCCTCGCGCGGGTGGTCGGCGTGCCCGGCTCGATCGACTGCTGCAGTTCGTGGTCGCCGATGGCGATGGACATCGCGAGCGAGACGCTCGCGCGTTCGCGCGCTTCGACGAGGATCGGCAGATCGCGGCGGAGCAGGGTGCCTTTCGTGAGGATGGAGAACGGCGTGCCGCTCGCGGCGAGCGCGTCGATGATGCCGGGCATCAGGCGGTAGCGGCCCTCGGCCCGCTGGTACGGGTCGGTGTTCGTGCCGAGCGCGACGTGATCGCCGAGCCAGCTCGGTCTGGCGAGCTCGCGCCGCAGCACCTCGGCGACGTTCACCTTCACGACGATCTGCGAGTCGAAGTCGCGGCCGGTGTCGAGGTCGAGGTACCGGTGCGAGCCGCGGGCGAAGCAGTAGACGCAGGCGTGCGAGCAGCCCCGATAGGGGTTGATCGTGTGGCCGAACGGCATCGAAGATGCGCTCGGCACGCGGTTGAGCGCGCTCTTCGCGAGCACTTCGTGGAACACCATGCCCTTGAACTCCGGCGAGCGCACGGTGCGGAGATGGCCCGGCATGGCCGCGAGCTGCGCGAGTTCGAGACCGGGGAGCGCGCTCTGCTGCTGCTCCGCCGCCGCAACGCTCTGCCCGCTCCATCTCATGCGATCATTCGAACATATCTTCGAATGAATGGCAAGCGGCCCCGGTGCGGCGTGCCTTAACCTGGGCGTGTGGATCTCGACGAGCTGACGGTGCCGCACCGCCATTCCGGCCTACCCGTGTATCGGCTGCGCGGAGGCAGCCGGTTCGACTTCCGCCCTGATGAGGGGGATCCCGCAGAACTCGACCGGGTCTGGCCCGTCGTAGCATCGGCGCTCGCCGAACTCGACGGCGCGAGCCATTGGATCGGGCCGCTCGACACCCGCGCGAGGCCGCTTCCCGAATCGCCCGATGCGGCAGGCGAGCTGCGCGCGGCCCTGCGAGAGGGCTGGGCGGCGGCCATGACCGAGTTCGAGGCGGTGACGCTCAGGGTCTTCTCGAGCCCCGCCCCGCCGCGACAGCAGTTGTCGCTGATCGTGCCCGCCCCGGCTTCGCGCGAGCCCTGGGCGAGCCTCGTCGTGGGGGAGTCGCCGTCCTCGTTCTTCGCCAGCCCGGAGGCGGTCATCGAGCGAACGCTTCGCGGAGCCGCTCTGCTCCGACCGCACGCCGGCTCGGTCGGCCTCTGCCTCATGTCCGAGCCGTGGATGGAGCATCAGCATACGGCGAGCGCCCTGCCGTATCTGCAGCGGTACCCGGGCCTCGGCCTGCCCCACCGCCTGGAACGGGGCGCGGGCGGCAGCGGCATCGGCGGCGTCGACTGGCTGACGATCCTGGGCGAGGATCCGCTCGAGCTCATCGGCGGAATCGCCGGGTTGCGCGATTGTTTGCGCGAGGCGGCCCGATCGCTCGACGCGCCCGAGCCCGAGCTCTTCGGCTACGACGGCGGCGTGCTCGTGCGGGCCGGTGAGATGCCGAAGCTCGGCGATTCCGAGGGCGAGGGCGCCCCGCTCGGGTACCGGGTCGTCGACGCGGCGCTGCGCCCCCTGCGCTGGGACGGGCGCCCGTCGCGCCGGAGCGCGCTGCTCAAAGCGCCGCCCGGAGTCGATGCCGAGCACGCCACCCTGCGGTGGGCGCGCCGCTTCGAGTGAGTCGCGCCGCGGGTTCGGCGCCGCCGCGAACCGGCGCCGCCGCGAAGCCGGACCATCGGGAGCCGACGCCGCCGCGAGCCGACACCGTCCGAGAGCGAGCCCTACGAATCCCAGATCGGCCCGAAGGCTGGCACCCCGCGCCGCTCGAACTCGCC
>JBEBTD010000033.1:0-14745 GCA_040393965.1 Leucobacter soli
GCCGTTGCCCGGATCCTCGCCGTTCAGACGGAACTCGAAGCTGTGCCCGTGGCTCACCGGATCGTCGTAGTCGATCGCGCCGCCCTCGGCGATGCGGAACTGCTCGCGCACGAGGTCGATGCCGGTGACCTCCTCGCTCACGCAGTGCTCGACCTGCAGGCGGGTGTTCACCTCGAGGAACGAGACGGTGCCGTCCTTCGCGACGAGGAACTCGCAGGTGCCCGCGCCGACGTAACCGACTTCGCGCAGGATCGCCTTCGACGATTCGTAGAGGGCCCGCCTCTGCTCCTCGGTGAGGAACGGCGCGGGGGCCTCCTCGACGAGCTTCTGGTGGCGGCGCTGCAGCGAGCAGTCGCGGGTCGAGATCACGACGACGTTGCCGTGCTGGTCGGCGAGGCACTGGGTCTCGACGTGCCGGGGCTTCTCGAGGTACTTCTCGACGAAGCATTCGCCGCGGCCGAAGGCGGCGACGGCCTCTCTGGTCGCCGATTCGAAGAGCTCCGCGACCTCATCGCGCTCGTAGGCCACCTTGAGGCCACGGCCGCCGCCGCCGAACGCCGCCTTGATCGCGATCGGCAGGCCCACCTCGTCGGCGAAGGCGAGCACCTCGTCCGCGTTCTGCACGGGATCGCTCGTGCCCGCCGCGAGCGGGGCGCCGACCTTCTCGGCGACGTGCCGCGCGCTGACCTTGTCGCCGAGGCGCTCGATGGCCTCGGGGCTCGGGCCGATCCAGGCGAGGCCGGCGTCGATCACGGCGCGCGCGAAGTCGGCATTCTCGGCCAGGAAGCCGTAGCCCGGATGCACGGCGTCGGCTCCCGAGCGACGGGCCACCGCGAGCAGCTTGTCGATCACGAGATAGGTCTCGGCGCTCGTGCTGCCGTTCAGCGCGTAGGCCTCGTCGGCGAGGCGGGCGTGCATCGCGTCGCGATCCTGATCCGCGTAGACGGCGACCGAGGCGATGCCGCTGTCTGCGGCGGCGCGGATGATGCGAACGGCGATCTCGCCGCGGTTGGCGATGAGCACTTTACGAATGCGCGACATGGGTTACAGCATATTCCAGCCGGCGCCCGCCACGTTGGATATACCTCACAAAGCTCGTCGCGTTTCGTTGCCGAAGCCTACGAACGGCTCGGGTCGTCGCGCTGTTTGTAGACTGGTGGCGTGGTGAACGTAGAGATTCAGGGCAAGGTGTATCCGCCCACCGCCCCCTACCTGGTCGGGCGCGAGAAGGTGCGCGAGTTCGCTCGCGCCGTGCTGAGCGGTGCCCCGGAGCACCACGACCCCGAGGCCGCTCGCTCGGCGGGCTACGCCGATGTCGTCGCCCCGCCGACCTTCGCGATCGTGGTGCAGGACGCGACGCTGCAGCAGCTGCTCGCCGACGACGATGCCGCGGTCGACTTCTCGCGAGTCGTGCACGGCGATCAGCGCTTCAGCTACACCCGCCCCATCGTCGCGGGCGACGAGCTCACGGGCGTGATGACCGTCACGAGCGTCAAGTCGCTCGGCGGCAACAGCATGGTCACCTCGTCGACCGAGATCAGCGACGCGTCGGGCGCACATGTGGTCACGGCGATCTCCACCCTCGTCGTGAGAGGAGCGGACGCATGAGCGCCCCGGCCTTCGAGAGCCTGAGCGTCGGAGACGTCGTCGTCGAGCGCGACTATGTCTTCACCCGCGACACGCTCGTGCGCTACGCGGGTGCATCGGGCGACTTCAACCCGATCCATTACCGCGACGATTTCGCGGCCTCGGTGGGGCTGCCGGGCGTGATCGCCCACGGCATGCTGACCATGGGCGCCGCCGCCTCGCCGGTGGCCGAGTGGCTCGGCGCCGCCGGTTCCGTGCGCGACTACCAGGTGCGCTTCACCCGTCCCGTCCCCGTCGGCCCCGAGCAGGGCGCGGAGGTGGGCGTCACGGCAACCGTCGGCGCACTCGATCATGAGGCCCGCACGGCGCGCATCGACCTGAAAGTCGTCTTCGGCGGTCAGACCGTGCTGGGCAAGAGCCAGCTGGTGGTGGCGTTCGCGTGACGCAGGCGGCGGCGACCGACCCCTCGGCCGCGAACCCCGATGAGCCGACTCTCGCCCAGCTGACGACGATGCGTGTCGGCGGCCCGGCCGAGCGTCTGCTCGTCGCCCGGGACAAGACCTCCCTCGTCGAGCGGGCGCTCGAGCTCTGGGGCGACGGCGAGCCGTGGATGCTGCTCGGCGGCGGGTCGAACACCGTCGTGAGCGACGCCGGCTACCCCGGTACCGTGCTGCTCGTGCGCAACTCGGGAGTCGACCGAGTGATGGACGAGACCCTCGACGGTCGCGTGCGTTTGCGGGTGCAGGCCGGTCAGGACTGGGATGCGCTCGTGGCCTTCTGCGTCGAACGGGGATGGTCGGGCATCGAGGCGCTCTCGGGCATCCCCGGCCTCGCCGGCGCAGCGCCCGTGCAGAACATCGGCGCCTACGGGGCCGAGCTGAGCGATGTGCTGCACTCGATCGAGTTTCTCGATCGGGACAGCGGGGAGGTGCTGCGCCTCGGCGCCGATGAGCTCGAGCTCGGCTACCGCACCTCCTCGATCAAGCAGGGGCGGGGAGGCGTCGTGCTCTCGATCGACCTCGTGCTCGAGCCCGGCGAGGGCGGCCTCTCGGCGCAGGTGCGCTACGGTCAGCTCGCCCAGGCGCTCGGCGTGCAGGTGGGGGAGCGAGTGCCGCTCGGCGAGTTCAGGGCCGCCGTGCTGCGGTTGCGCGCCTCCAAGGGCATGGTGCTCGACGACGAGGATCACGACACCTGGAGCTCCGGATCCTTCTTCACGAACCCCATCGTCAGCGAGAGTTTCGCGCGCGCGCTGCCGCCCGAGGCGCCCCGCTTTCCCCTCGAGGACGAGGGGCCCGAGGTCTCGATCATCCCCTTCGAACAGCTCGGCTTCGGCGAGCTGCCCGTGCCGTCCGTCGACGCGGAGCCGCGCCGGGTGAAGCTCTCGGCCGCCTGGCTCATCGAGCAGGCCGGGGTGCGCAAAGGCTTCCGCCTACCGGGTTCCGGCGCCGCGATCTCGTCGAAGCACACGCTCGCGATCACCAACCGCGGGGCGGCGTCGTCCGATGACGTCGCCGAACTCGCCCGCCTCGTCGTGCAGCGGGTGCAGCAGGAGTTCGGCGTGATCCTCGTGCCGGAGCCGAACCTCTACGGTCTCGAGCTCTGAGCCGACTGACTGGCGACTTCATCCAGTTCAAGAGGCCCTGGCTTGTGCGACTCGCACAACTTCCGTGCTCGATCCACGCGGCCATTCTGTGAGGTACGGGCCGTTCGCTTGATGGGTGTCAGTGGTCGGTTCTAGCGTGGGAGCATCCGAGTCGCGCACTCGCGACCGCACGCTCGCACCCCACGAAGGAGCCGTCATGAGCCACACGCCC
Source organism: Leucobacter soli (assembly GCA_040393965.1). Taxonomy (GTDB): domain Bacteria; phylum Actinomycetota; class Actinomycetes; order Actinomycetales; family Microbacteriaceae; genus Leucobacter; species Leucobacter soli_C. The sequence continues at coordinate 3,402 of JBEBTD010000033.1, forward strand.
CGCATCGACCAGGCCGTCGTCGCCGACGCCGTGTACGGCAAGTGGAAGAAGGAGCGGCTCGAGAGCCGCGCGCTCGCCTCCGACCCCCGCTTCCAGACGATCCCCGGGCAGACGATGGAGGCGCATCGCGAGCGGGCGCTCGAACAGCTCGGTCTGCTCGTCGAGGCCGGCGCGATCCAGCGGGCCTACCCGAAGGCGCTCGGCGGCGCCGACAACCACGGCGGCAACATCGCCGGCTTCCAAGAACTCGTCTACGCAGACCCGTCGCTGCAGATCAAGAGCGGCGTGCAGTGGGGCCTCTTCGGCGCCGCGATCCTGCACCTCGGCACCGAGCACCACCACGAGACCTGGCTGCCCGACGTCATGACGCTGAAGCTACCCGGCGCCTTCGCCATGACCGAGATCGGCCACGGCAGCGACGTCGACTCGATCGGCACCACCGCCACCTACGACGCCGAGACGCAGGAGTTCGTGATCCACACGCCGTTCAAGGGCGCCTGGAAGGAGTTCCTCGGCAACGCCGCGCTCCACGGGCAGGCCGCGGTCGTCTTCGCGCAGCTCATCACGCGAGGCGTGAACCACGGCGTGCACGCCTTCTTCGTGCCCATCCGCACGCCGGACGGCGAGATGCTGCCGGGCATCGGCAGCGAGGACGACGGTGTGAAGGGCGGGCTCAACGGCATCGACAACGGCCGACTGCACTTCACGAACGTGCGCATCCCGCGCGAGAACCTGCTCAACCGCTACGGCGATGTGGCTCCCGACGGCAGCTACTCCTCGCACATCGAGAGCCCCGGCCGCCGCTTCTTCACCATGATCGGCACGCTCGTGCAGGGGCGCGTCTCGCTCGACGGCGCCGCCGTCAACGCCATGAAGGGCGCCCTCGCGATCGCGCTGCGCTACGGCAGCGAGCGGCGCCAGTTCCCCGGCCCCGACGGTCGCGACACCGTGCTGCTCGACTACGGCCATTACCAGCGCCGCCTGCTGCCCCGCCTCGCAGAGACCTACGCCATGCAGTTCGCGAGCCACCGCCTGCTCGAGACCTTCGACGAGGTGTTCTCGGGCGCGAACGACACCGACGAGAACCGCGAAGACCTCGAGACCCTCGCGGCCGCTCTGAAGCCGCTCTCGACCTGGGCCGCGCTCGACACGCTGCAGGAGACCCGCGAAGCGACCGGCGGCGCCGGCTTCATGGCGAAGAACCGGCTCACCGGCTGGCGTCACGACCTCGACATCTACGTCACCTTCGAGGGCGACAACAACGTGCTGCTGCAACTCGTCGGCAAGCGCCTGCTCACCGACTACGCCGCCCGCTTCAAGGACGGCGATGTGGCCGCGATCGCGAAGGCCGTCGCCGGACAGATCGGCGAGGGCGCCGCTCGCTTCGGGCTGCGGCAGATGGGTCAGAGCATCGCCGACCTCGGCCAGCGGGCCCGCTCCGTCGAAAGCGTGCGCGATCCGGAGGCCCAGCGCTCACTGCTGACCGACCGAGTCGAGACGATGGTCGAGCAGATCGCGATGGCGCTGCGCAGCGCCACCAAGGACGTGCCGCGCGAGGAGCGCGCGGTCGCGAACGCCGCCGCCTTCAACGCGCAGCAGACGAAGCTCATCGAGGCGGCCCGTGCGCACGGCGAGCTGCTGCAGTGGGAGGCTTTCACCGAGGCGCTCGAGGGATTCGAGGGCGACACCCTCACCGTGATGACCTGGCTGCGCGACCTCTTCGGCTTCAGCCTCATCGAGCGGCACATCGAGTGGTACCTCATCAACGGCCGTCTCTCGGGCGCCCGCGCCGAGGCCGTCACCGCCTACATCGACCGGCTCATCGGTCGCATCCGCGAACACGCCCTCGACCTCGTCGACGCGTTCGAGCTCACCCCCGAACTGCTACGAGCAGACATCGCGACGGGCGGCGAGGCCGAGCGGCAGCGCGAAGCCCAGGACTACGTCGACGCCCGGATCGCGGCCGGCACCTGGCCCGTGCACGAGAAGGAGCTCCGCAAGCGGGCGAAGGCGCAGCTCGCCGCCGAGGCGAGCCGATAGTCCGGGGCGGGGCGGGGTGGCGCGGCGCGCCCTAAGGTGGATCGCATGAGCAAATCGCGATCCTCGTCAGCGCCCTTCACCGCGTCGTCACCACGCCCCGCGCAGCTGCGCGAGCTGTATCCGCCGATCGAACCCTACGAGCACGGCATGCTGCCCGTCAGCGACGGGCATGAGCTCTACTGGGAAGCCTGCGGCAACCCCGAGGGCAAGCCGGTCGTCTTTCTGCACGGCGGGCCCGGCGGCGGTTGCACCCCGGATCACCGCCGCTACTTCGACCCCGAGCGTTACCGCATCCTGCTCTTCGACCAGCGCGGCTGCGGCCGCAGCACGCCGCACGCGAGCGACCCCGCGGCCGACCTCTCGAGCAACACCACCTGGCACCTCGTCGCGGATATCGAGCGACTGCGCGAGTCATTCGGCATCGATCGCTGGCAGGTCTTCGGCGGATCCTGGGGCTCGACCCTCGCCCTCGCATACGCCGAGGCGCACCCGCAGCGGGTCGCAGAGCTCGTGCTGCGCGGCATCTTCACGCTGCGGCGCGGCGAGATCGACTGGTTCTATCAAGACGGCGCATCGCAGCTCTTCCCCGACGCCTGGGAGCACTACCTCTCCGTCATCCCCGAAGGCGAACGCGGCGACCTCGTGGCGGCCTACCATCGCCGCCTCTTCGACCCCGACCCCGCCGTGCACATACCCGCGGGCGTCGAATGGACGGTGTGGGAGAACTCGACCGTGCGCCTCATCCCCGACGAGGAGGCGGTCGGCGAAGCGCGGGCCGACGTCGCCGCTGCAGTGGCGTTCGCGCGCATCGAGAACCACTACTTCACGAACGGCGGGTTCATGGAAGAGGGGCAGCTGATTCGCGACGCCGCCTCCCGGCTCGCCGGCATTCCGGGCGTGATCGTGCAGGGCCGCTACGACGTCTGCACCCCGCCGCGCACCGCCTGGGATCTGCACCGCGCCTGGCCCGAAGCCGCGTTCGAGCTGATCCCCGATGCAGGCCACGCCTCGAGCGAGCCCGGCATCGTCGACGCCCTCATCCGCGCGACCGATAGGTTTGCAGCATGAACACGATCCTCCGCGCAGACACGATGCTCACCCCGAGCGGCGAGGTGCAGCAGGCCGAGCTCGAAGCAGACGGTCGAGGGCGCATCGTCTACGCCGGGCCCGCGCGCCCCGGATCCCGGGTCACCCACGACCTCGCCGGCCACGCGCTCATGCCGGGCCTCGTGAACGGGCACACCCACAGCGCCATGACCGTGCAGCGCGGCATCAGCGACGACGAGGGCTTCATGCCCTGGCTCGCCGCCGTGCAGGCCTTCGAGCAGAAGCTCGGCCGTGACGACGTGGCGACCGGTCTCGAGCTCGCGATGCTCGAGATGATCTCGACCGGCACGACGACCTTCGCCGACATGTACCACTGGGATGAGGGGCTGCTCGAGAAGGTGCGCACGGCAGGCATGCGCGTGCTCGCCGCCCCCGCGATGTTCACGAAGGAGGCCGTCGGCTGGCCCGGGGTGAGCCCCCTCGACGGCGCGCAGACCCTCGACGAGACCGAGCGCCTTGCCGAGCGCTTCGCGGGCGACGAGCAGATCCACCTGGCCTACGGGCCCCACGCCCCCTACACGTGCCCGCCCGAGCTGCTCGTCGAGATCGCCGAGCGCTCGAAGCGCAGCGGCATCCCCATCCACATCCACGTCTCGGAATCGCTCGCCGAGGTGGAGCAGATCACCGCGCAGTACGGCACGACCCCGGCCGCGCACCTGGACGCCCTCGGCTTCTTCGAGGCCGAAGTGCTGGCCGCCCATTGCGTGCACCTCACCCCCGATGAGATCGCAGTGTTCGCCCGCACCGGCACCTCCGCGAGCCACAACCCCGTCTCGAACCTCAAGCTCGGCTGCGGCGTCGCGCCGCTGCCGGAGATGCTCGAGGCGGGGCTGCGCCTCACTCTCGGCACCGACTCCGTCGCGAGCAACAACTCCCTCGACCTGTTCGAGGAGATCAAGCTCGCCACCGTCCTGCATCGGGGCGTCCGACACGATGCCGAGGCCGTCAAAGCCGCCGATGTGCTCGACCTCGCGACCCGTCGAGGCGCGGAGGCGATCGGCTTTCCCGAGACGGGCGCCCTGGAGGTCGGCCGCCTCGCCGATGTGATCGCCGTAGACCTCGGCACGAGCCGGGCGACCCCCCGCGGGTCGCTCGCCTCCCACCTCGCGTTCTCGGCCTCGGGGGAGGACGTGCGCCACGTCTTCATCGGCGGGCGGCACGTCTATGCCGATGGCGAGCATTTGACGCTCGATCGGGCGTCCATCCTCGAGAAGGCGCGCGCAGCTCGGGCGAGGCTGCAGCACAGCTGAACGGCCTTCCCTTTCCCGTTCTTTCCCTCCTTCCTTCCTTCCTTCCTTCCTTCCCGCCCGCCCTCGCGGGCGCGAACGTGCACACTGTTGCCGAGCGTGCACGCCGTTGGCCGGTACGCCATGCACGCTCGGCAACAGTGTGCACGCTCGGCGAGGGGCGACGGGGCAGATGCGCGGGAGAGCGGACGAAAGGAAGCGTCGGCGTTGACGAGTCGTCACTCAACATTCATCTGGCGAGGGCGTGTCGTCGCATGGAAACACCAGGCGGGAAGCGTAGCGTGTGACTCATCAGGCATCGCGCCTGGTCGAGGTGGCTGGCCACTTCCACGAAAGCGAACGGCCACCCCGCTGAACCGGAACACCCGGGCAGAAGGAGTCACCGTGGCCGACATCCAACACTCGAGCAGCGCACAGACCGCGACCGGCACCGGCGAGGATCTCGCAGCCGCGCAGGCGCCCCGCACCCATGAGGCGCTGCCTCAGGCCGAGCGCACCTACGTGCTCGACACCTCCGTGCTGCTGAGCGATCCCGGCTCGATCTTCCGCTTCGCCGAACACGCCGTCGTGCTGCCGGTCGTGGTGATCAGCGAGCTCGAGAAGAAACGGCACGACCCCGAGATCGGGTATTTCGCGAGGCGGGCGCTGCGGCTGCTCGACGGCTTGCGGGAGAAGCATCTGCGCCTCGACTTCCCGGTACCGGTGGGCGAGCAGGGCGGCACTCTGCGCGTGGAGCTCAACCACAGCGACACCGAGGGCCTGCCGAGCGGGATGCGGCTCGGCGACAACGACACCCGCATCCTGGCCGTCGCGCAGAACCTCGCGGCGGAGGGCCTCGAAGTCTCGGTCGTCTCGAAGGATCTGCCGATGCGCGTGAAGGCTGCGGCGCTCGGCCTCGGAGCGGAGGAGTACCGTGCAGAGCTCGCGGTCGACGACTCCTACACCGGCGTCGCCGAGCTCGACATCGACGAGGAGGGGATGGCCCGGCTCTGGGACGATGAGCGTCTCGAGGGCGTCGCCGAGACGGCGGATCTGCCGCTCGGCACCGGGCTGATCCTGAATTCGCCGCGAGGATCGGCGCTCGGCCGGGTCGACGGCGAGACCTCCTTGCGGCTCGTACGCGGAGATCGCGAGGTCTTCGGTGTGCATGGACGCAGCGCGGAGCAGCGGCTCGCGATCGATCTGCTGCTCGACCCCCAGATCGGTATCGTCTCGCTCGGCGGACGTGCGGGCACCGGCAAGTCGGCGCTCGCGCTCGCCGCCGGACTCGAAGCAGTGCTCGAGCGCCAGCAGCATCGCAAGGTGATGGTGTTCCGCCCGCTGTACGCGGTCGGCGGCCAGGAGCTCGGCTACCTGCCCGGTGATCAGCAGGAGAAGATGAATCCCTGGGGTCAGGCCGTGTTCGACACGCTCGGCTCCATCGTCTCTCAGAACGTGCTCGACGAGGTCGAGGCCCGCGGCATCGTGGAGGTGCTGCCGCTCACGCATATCCGCGGACGCTCGCTGCACGACGCGTTCGTGATCGTCGACGAGGCCCAGTCACTCGAGCGCAATGTGCTGCTGACGATGCTCTCCCGTATCGGCCAGCACTCGAAGGTCGTGCTCACACATGATGTGGCGCAGCGCGACAACCTGCGGGTCGGGCGCCACGACGGCATCGCGGCGGTGATCGAGAAGTTGAAGGGGCATCCGCTCTTCGGACACGTCACGCTGATGCGCAGCGAGCGCAGCGAGATCGCCGCTCTCGTGACGAGCCTGCTCGAGGATTAGGCGATCCTCGACCGGGCTTTCTCGCACGGGCATAGGCTGGAGGCGTGAGCGAGCGCACCATCATCGACGACCTGCTGCCCGAAGACATGCTGGCGGGGTTCCGCACGCGGGCGCCCCGCTACGACGCCGAGAACGCCTTCTTCGCCGAAGATCTCGCCGAGCTGCGCGAGAGCGGCTACCTCGCGGCGCCCGTGCCCGCCGAGTTAGGCGGCGCGGGCCTGAGCCTCTCCGAGCTGCTCGCGGCGCAGCGCCGCCTCGCCGCTCATGCGCCCGCCACGGCGCTCGGCGTGAACATGCATCTGGTCTGGGTGCAGGTGGCGCGCTTCCTGCACGATCGGCTGACGGGGGCGGACGGCGAGGGGCCGCTCGATCGGGTGCTGCGGGAGGCGGTCGCGGGCGAGGTCTTCGCATTCGGGATCAGCGAGGCCGGCAACGACGCGGTGCTCATGGATTCGCGATCCTCGGCCGAACCGCACGCCGACGGCGGCTACGTCGTGACGGGCACGAAGATCTTCACGACGCTTTCGCCGGTGTGGACGCGCCTCGGCGTGCACGCGCGGGTGGCGACCGAGGGCGAGCCGCGCCTCGTCTTCGGCTTCGTGCGCCGAGACGGCGCGGCCCTCCGAAACCCGGTCGCGCAGCCGGCCGAGGGCTCCATTTCGCATCCGGGCGAGTGGAACCCGCTCGGCATGCGAGCGACCCAGAGCTACACGACCCGGCTCGAGGGCGTACGCATCGAGGCCGACGACATCGCGGCCGAGATGCCCCCGTACGATGGGAGCGACCCGCTCGTGCTCGCGATCTTCTCCTCGTTCTCGCTGCTCACCGCTGCCGTGTACGCGGGAATCGCCGACCGGGCGCTCGAGCTCGCGACCGAGGCCGCCGGCCGCCTCGTCCCTCAGCCGGACGGATCGGAGGCGCCGCGGCTCGACGACCCGGATGTCGCTTCGAGACTCACCGCCGCGGTGCTCGAGCACCGGGGGAGCCTCGACGCGATCGAGCTGCTCGCGCGCGATGTGGACGGGCGGCGAACCCGCGACGACTGGTTCCTCGCGCTCGCCGCCGCCCGCAACCGCGTGACCGATGAGGCCCGAAGCGCCGTGGATGTCGCCATGCGGATCGTGGGGGCGAGCGGCTTCCAGGCCGACAGCGAGCTCGCCCGGCTCTACCGCGACGTGCTGGCCGGCATGTTCCATCCGTCGAGCTCTCGGGCGCTCGCGAAGACGGTACGAGGATCGCTCGCGCTCTGAGCCGGGTGCCGCCTGCTGGCGGCGGAGGCCTCCCGCGAGATATTCTCGGCGGATCGCGTCACCTTTCGCCCATCCCCCACTCTCTTGAGATGGATAGCGCTGTACGGATCTTCGCGGCTCCGTATACAGAATCGAGGATGCGGTGGTACACATGAACCTGGGGGCATGAGTGATGAGGGATTGGTCTGCGGCGGACGACGCCGAGCTGCTCGCGCTGCTGCGAGACGGAGAGGCCGCCGCGTACACCGAGCTCTGGCGCCGGCACGTCAAGGCCGCGATGAGGGTGGCGCAGCGCATCGCCCCTGGCCAGGCCGAGGATCTCGTCTCGGAGTCCTTCCTCGCGGTCTACCGCCAAGTGACGACCACCGACAGCGGGCCGCGAAGCGCCTTCCGCGCCTACCTCTTCACCGTGATGCGCAACACCGCCGTGAGCTGGCACCGGAAGCACGGTCTCGTGGACACCGATCCCGACGTCGATGCGGTCGAAGCTCACGACGGTCTGAGCGAGTTGGAGGATCGCACCGAGGCGGCGCTCATGCTCGAGGCCTTCGAGCAGCTCCCGGAACGGTGGCAGCGGATCCTGTGGCTCGCGGAGATCGAACGCCGTGGCCGTCGCGAGATCGCGGCGGAGTTCGCGATCAAGCCGAATGCCGTCTCGGCGCTGTACCGTCGGGCTCGTCAGGGGCTCCGGGTGCAGTGGCTGATGCAGCGGGTGCCCGAGGATCTGCGCGAGGATCAAGCGCACGTCGCTCGCCTCCTTCCCGCCTCGCTCGCCGGCGGGTCGAGCGGGGGAGCCGCGGTCGCGCACCATCTCGCCGACTGCGCGCGCTGCAGCGACGTCGAGCGGGAGCTGCGCGCGGTCGCGCCGCCGCTCGGGCGAGGAGCGCTCTCGGTCGCGGGGTTCGCGGCGCTCGGCGTCGTGCTGCCGACGGCCTCGCATCTTTCCCTGGCGGGGGCCGGTGCCGGCGCGGGTGCGGCAGGGACGGCGTTCGGCGCCGCGGGTACCGCTGTCGCGGTCGCCGCCGGCGTCGCCCTGCTCGCGGGCGGTGCGCTGAGCACGACGCTGCTGCTGGGACAGTGGAGCCCGGCGGCGGAACAGATGGGAGACGAGTGCGTCTCGGCGGACTGCTCCGTGCCCGAAGAGCGGAGCCCGGCTGTCGGTACGGCTCGCGAGCGCGCGGAGGACGAGCGGCTCTCCGCATCCGAAGAGGCGCCCCTCGTGTTGGGCCGCGGCAACTCCGATGCGAGCATCGCGGTGGTGGGGGTCGGCGGCGATGCGCGGGTCGACGACCACTACCTGCCTCCCGAGCGGCCTACTCCGGCACCGCCGGGCACGATCCCCGATCCGCTGCCTGGAGACGAGGGCGAGGCCGAGGCGCCGGGAACCGGTACTCCCGGCACTCCCGGCACCCCGGGCGATGGTGGGACTCCGACGCCGCTCCCGCCGGGTGGCGAGGATTCGCCGTCCGGCGGCGCTGACCCGGGCTCGAGCGGGGGCGGGGATGGCACCGCGGCTCCGGGTGAGGGAAACGGGTCTGCGGGAGGGGAACCGGCGGCGATCCTGACCGCGGGGCTCTCGACTCCCCGCGCCTTCGACGGCTACCTCGCGCCGGTGATCGGCGGCACCGCGACGGCCGGGGCATCGGTAGCCGTCGAGCTCGTCTTCCGCCCGGAGGAGAGCTGGCAGAGCTCCTGGACGCAGCGCTTCGCCGTGACGCCGGCAGCCGATGGGCGTTGGAGCTTCGACATGCGTTCGCTCGCCGAATCGCAGTACGGCGGCTACGACTACCGTGTCTGGGCGTTCACCGAGGACGCGGTCTCCCAAGCGGCGTCGGGCGCATTCACCGTGAGCCGGCCCCTGCTCCGCGGCTTCGAGGACATGGCGTTTCTCGATCTCGCCGAGTCGAGCACCTCCGGCGTGGTGTTCGAAGTGCGCGGGCCCGCGCGGGGCACGATCTGCCTCACCTCCGTCTACAGCGGTCAGCTCGCCGAGATTCCGCTGAACGAACGGGGTGAAGCGGTGCGACGCATGCGCATGCTCTCGGGCGGCGCGTACTACCTCGCGTTCCGGGCCTGCGCGGAACAGCACCGGGGCCCCGCCGCCGAGGTGCTCTTCGACGTCTTCGATCCCGACGGCCCGATCTTCGGCCCGTTCGGCCCGGATCCCGCGGAGACGGTCTTCGTGCTGGAAGAGGTCGAAGAGGAGGCCGCTCCGGGTGAGGAGGCCGAGGGCGGGAACCCCTCGGAGCCCGGGGCCGGGGAGACCGTCGCCGAGCCACCGCTCGACACCCAGACGATTCCCTGAGACGCGGCCGCGTCACTTTTCCGCCGCCGCCGACTCTCATCTTCATGAGATGGCAGTCGCTGATCGAGATGCGAATCACGCGCAGCGATGGCCCCGGACGGCTCTTGCTCCCAGCTGTCGTCCGGGGCCGGCCACTCGCCTTCGGCGTCCATGACCGTTTCAGTCCTCGACGGCTCCTTCTCTTCGCGGGGCGCGCCGGCGTTAGCCGTGATACGCGTACCCAGAGGCGGTCGCCACAGCGGCCGACTCTGCGGACTCCACGATCACCGCTGCTGTGAATCCGGCCACGCAGACCAGCGCCGCGGCGACGAGGGCGAGCATGTCGGAGCGTAGTCGGAGCGAGGGCGTGGCGACGGTCATGCCACCAGTACACCCCGTGCGGATGTCGGGCGGGTCGATCCTCGTCGTCCGTCATGCGACATCCTGGTGTATGAACGGTGAACGGGGAAGGGGCCCGACCCTCGCGGATCGAACCCCTTCCGTGCCGGTCCCGCTGCGCGCAGGATACCGGTGTCTCACGACATCAGCGTCACTTGGCGACGCCCGGATGCGTCATCGAGAGCAGGTCGAGCGCCTTGTCGAGGTCGGCCTCGCTGACCTCGCCGCGCTCCACGTAGCCGAGGTCGACGACGGCCTCCCGCACGGTGATGCCCTTGGCGACCGAGTGCTTCGCGATCTTCGCCGCCGCCTCGTACCCGATCAGCCGGTTGAGCGGCGTGACGGTCGAGGGGCTCATGCCGGCGAGGGCGGCCGCGCGCTCGATGTTGGCCTCGAGGCCCGCGACGGTCTTGTCGGCGAGCACGATCGACGCGTTCGACAGCAGGCGGATCGACTCGAGCAGCGCCGTGCCCATGACGGGGATCTGCACGTTCAACTCGAAGGAGCCCGAGGCGCCCGCCCAGGCGATGGTCGCATCGTTGCCGATGACGCGAGAGCACACCATGAGCACGGCCTCGGGGATGACGGGGTTGACCTTGCCGGGCATGATCGACGAGCCCGGCTGCAGATCGGGGATGTGCAGCTCGCCGAGGCCCGTGTTCGGGCCCGAGCCCATCCAGCGGATGTCGTTGTTGATCTTGGTGAGCGAGACCGCGATCGTGCGCAGCGCGCCCGAGGCCTCGACGAGGCCGTCGCGGTTGGCCTGCGCCTCGAAGTGGTTGCGCGCCTCGGTGATGGGCAGACCGCTCGAGGCCGCGATCTCGGCGATGACCTTCTCGGGGAAGCCGAGCGGGGTGTTGATGCCGGTGCCGACGGCGGTGCCGCCCTGGGGCACCTCGGCGACGCGGGGGAGCGCCGCGTCGACGCGCTCGATGCCGTAGCGGATCTGCGCGGCGAAGCCGCCGAACTCCTGACCGAGGGTGACGGGGGTGGCGTCCATGAGGTGGGTGCGGCCCGACTTCACGGCGCTCTTCCACAGCTCCGCCTTCTCCTCGAGCGCGGCGGCGAGATGCTCGAGAGCCGGCTTCAGCTGCTCGATGAGCGCGCCGGTCACCGCGATATGCACCGAGGTCGGGAAGACGTCGTTCGAGGACTGCGAGGCGTTGACGTGATCGTTCGGGTGCACGGGCGAGCCGAGATGCTTCGTCGCGAGGGTGGCGAGCACCTCGTTCATGTTCATGTTCGAC
>JBEBTD010000034.1:0-14649 GCA_040393965.1 Leucobacter soli
GCGGGGGAGAGGGCGGGTCGCGACGCGCGGGGGAGAGGGCGGGTCGCGACGCGCGGGGGAGAGGGCGGGTCGCGACGCGCGAGGGAGACGACGAGCGGCGACTTCGGGGCCAGGAGGCGCGTCGATCGTTTCCGAGAAATTCCGCGAAGTTTGGTTGCGCCTTCAAGTAAAACTCTGCTAGATTGAGATTACTTGAAACATCAACCAATCCCCGCATTAGCGGAAACGCACCACGGAGGCAGCATGTCCATCACCGCCGATCAGATCCCCGGCTACCGCGCAGGCACCTGGGTCGTCGACCCCACCCACAGCGAGGTCGGCTTCTCGGTGCGCCACCTCGCGATCAGCAAGGTGAAGGGCAAGTTCGACCGCTTCTCCGGCACCATCGTGACGGGTGAGAGCCCCCTCGACTCGAGCGTCGAGGCCGCGGTCGAGGTCGCCTCGATCGACACCAACCAGGCCGATCGCGACAACCACCTGCGCACGGGCGACTTCTTCGCCGCGGAGGAGCACCCCGAGTTCACCTTCAAGAGCACCGGAGTGCGCGCCGAGGGCGGCGACTTCAAGGTCGACGGCGAGCTCACCCTGCGCGGCGTTACGAAGCCGGTGACCTTCGACTTCGAGCTCGGCGGCTTCGGCGCCGATGCCTACGGCAACTACAAGGTCGGCTTCACGGCGACCACCGTGGTCAAGCGCGAAGACTTCGGCATCCAGTGGAACGCTCCGCTCGAGACCGGCGGCCTGCTCCTCGGCAGCGACGTGACGATCACGCTGGACATCCAGGCGGCTCTCCAGGAGTAACGTCGCGGGGTCTGTTCGAGAAAGCGGTCGAGGCTGCGATCTCGGGACAGGCGCGACGAGGATCAGGGGCGGTGGCGACACCGCCCCTTTCCCGTGCCCCGGCGCGGATCTGGAGCACCCGCTTCGAGGTCGCAGCCGGCCTAGAGCAGACCGAGCCCCTTGAGCTCCTGGCGCAGCGTGGCCCCGTCGGGGCCGTAGACCCATGGCACGCCGCTCACGCTGCGGTGCAGCCTCGCCTTGGAGCGTCCGCCGGCGAGCACGGCTTGCCCGACCGAGAGCTGTCGGATCGCGACGGCCGCGACGTTCTGCGGGTGCGCGGTCGCGAAGCGCTGGTAGAGCTCCTCGTCGTGCTGTCCGTCGTCGCCGACGAGCACCCACTCGATCTCGGGAAACTCGCGCGCGAGCCGCTCGAGCTCGCGCAGCTTGTGCTCCTTGCCGCTGCGAAACCAGCGGTCGGTCGTGGGCCCCCAGTCGGTCAGCAGCAGCGAGCCCATCGGGTAGAGGTTGCGTTCGAGAAAGCGGCTGAGCGCAGGCGCGACGTTCCAGGCGCCCGTCGAGAGGTAGATCACGGGTGCGCCGGGGTGCGCCGCCAGCAGGTGGTCGTAGAGCACCGGCATGCCGGGAGTCGAAGTGCGGGCGTGCTCGTCGAGCACGAAGCTGTTCCACGCCGCGACGAGCGGCTTCGGCAGCGCCGTATTGAGGATGGTGTCGTCGACGTCGCTCAGCAGGCCGAAGCGCGAAGCCGGGTCGACGACGTAGACGGGGGCGTGCGCGGCTTCGCCGACGGTGCCGGCCGGCCCGCTCGCCTGCAACGTGATCGTGTGCCATCCTGGGGCGAGGTTCACGGGGACGACGTGGTCGATGACGCCGCCGCGATCGGAGGCGACCTCTGTGACGGGATGGCCGTCGATCAGCATGCGCACGGGGTGGTGCGGCACGTGCACGCTCATGAAGCTGCGCCAGCCCCGCACCCGCGCCACCTGGGCGACGACGGGCTTCAGCGAGGCGGTGTCCTCGATCGGCTCCGGGGCCTGCTCCGTGGCGGGAAGGTACAGCACGCGCCCCAGTACGCGCACCCACTCCGTCGAGCCGTAGCCGATGTAGGGGATCACCCCGGGCGTGCGACCGCGCTTGAGCGCGCGCCGTTGGCGATAGCGGTGCACCCAGTCGTCGAGGCGCGCCGCGAACTTCGGGCGGCTGTCGGGGCGTCTGGCTTCCGTCACCCGACCAGTCTAGGGGAGGGTGTTCGCGGCCCTGTTCCGCGGCGCGATCGTCCCGCTGTGCGATCCTTCATGTGAGGTTTCACTTCACGTCGAGACTGATTCGCAGCGAACACTCAGCTTCGATAAAATCTCAGATGACCGGCAAAAACCGGTAGATCCGCGAGGTATTACCAGCCTTTCCCGGAGCTCACTATGGGAGTGCGTCCCGAGTGGGCGTGCTCAGCACTCTGGAGAACTCGTGAACGAATTCTTAGACGCGTTGACGCTGGCCCGCTGGCAGTTCGGGCTCACGACGCTGTACCACTTCCTGTTCGTCCCTCTGACCATCGGCCTGAGCTTTCTCGTCGCCATTCTGCAGACCGCCTGGGTGCGCACGGGCAAGGTCAAGTACCTGCGCCTGACCAAGCTCTACGGCAAGGTGTTCCTCATCAACTTCGCCATGGGCGTCGTCACCGGCATCGTGCAGGAGTTCCAGTTCGGCATGAACTGGTCGAACTACTCCCGCTTCGTCGGCGACATCTTCGGAGCCCCGCTCGCGATGGAGGGCCTCATCGCGTTCTTCCTCGAGGCGACGTTCATCGGTCTCTGGATCTTCGGCTGGGACAAGCTGCCGAAGGGCGTGCATCTGCTCACGATCTGGATGACCTCGATCGCCACCATGCTCTCGGCATACTTCATCCTCGCGGCGAACGCCTTCATGCAGAACCCCGTCGGCTTCGAACTCAACGCCGAGACCCAGCGCGCCGAACTGACCGACATCGTCGCCGTGCTGACCAACCCGGTCGCCGTGTGGCAGTTCCCGCACACCATCTTCGCCTCGATCATGTTCGGCGCGACCGTGATGGTCGCCGTCGCGGCCTGGCACCTGAAGCGGAACCAGTACGTCGACGAGATGCGCGCGAGCCTTCGCTTCGGCCTGTGGGCGAACATCCTCGCCTTCATCGGCGTCGGCATGACCGGCCATTCGCTCGGCATGGTGATGACGCAGACCCAGCCCATGAAGATGGCCGCTGCCGAGGCGCTGTACTCGAACGCCTCGGGCGCCGATGCCTCGTTCTCGATCTTCAGCCTCGGCACGCCCGACGGCCTCCACGAGATCTTCTCGATCCGCATCCCGTACCTGCTCTCGTTCCTCTCCCACGGAGACTTCACGAGCACGGTGCACGGCATCAACGATCTGCAGGCCGCCTACACCGAGATGTACTGCGGCGCCGGATCCACCGTGCTCACCTGCCCGAGCGACGGCTCGTTCACCCCGATCATCTGGGTCACCTACTGGGCGTTCCGCTGGATGATCGGCCTCGGAGCCTTCGCCACGCTCGTCTCGGTCGTGGGGCTCTGGATCACCCGCAAGAACCGCGACGTGCCGGCCTGGGCCTGGAAGGTCGCCATCTGGACCGCGCCCGTCCCCATGATCGCCTCGCTCGTCGGCTGGATCTTCACCGAGATGGGGCGCCAGCCGTGGCTGGTGTTCGGGGTGATGACCACCGAGAGCGGCGTCTCGCCGGGCGTTCCCGGCTGGGCGGTGCTGGTCTCGATGCTCGTGTTCACCCTCGTCTACGGCGGCCTCGCAGTCGTCGAGTTCAAGCTCATCACCAAGGCCGCGAAGGCGGGCCCGCCCGAGATCGACGAACCGGACGACGAGTCGTCGGGCGACGTCGATCACGCGAAGCTCGCAACGGTCTACTAGGAGGCACGCGCAATGGATCTCTCGATCATCTGGTTCCTCATCGTCGGCGTGCTGCTCATCGGCTACTTCGTGCTCGACGGCTTCGACTTCGGCGTCGGCATGGCGCTGCCCCTGCTCGGCAGGGACAACGTCGATCGGCGTCTCGTCATCAACACCATCGGCCCGGTCTGGGACCTCAACGAGACCTGGCTGATCGTGGCGGGCGCCTGTCTCTTCGCCGCGTTCCCCGAGTGGTACGCCACCATGTTCTCGGGCTTCTATCTGGCGCTCCTGCTCATCCTCGTCGCCCTGATCCTGCGCGGCGTCTCGTTCGAGTACCGCCATCAGGGCAAGGGGGTGCAGTGGACGCGCTGGTTCGACCAGTTCATCTTCTGGGGCTCGCTGCTTCCGCCGCTGCTCTGGGGCACCGCGTTCGCGAACCTCGTGCAGGGACTCCCGATCGAGACGCTCGATACGGGCGGATGGCTCTACACCGGCAGCCTGCTCACACTGCTCAACCCCTACGGCCTGCTGGGCGGTGTCACGCTCACGCTGCTGTGCTTCACCCACGGACTGGTGTTCATCGCGCTCAAGACATCGGGCGAGATGCGCGATCGGGCGCGGGCGCTCGCGACGAAGGCCGGGCTGGCCACACTGATCGCAGCCGCGGGCTTCCTCCTCTGGACGGTGCTGCTCCGCCTCGACAGCCCGAACCTGCTGCCGATCATCGCACTCGCGGGTCTCGCCGCGGTGGCCCTCGTCGCCGGCATCGTGTTCAACCTGGTCGGACGCGAGGGCTGGGCCTTCACCTTCAACGCGCTGACGATCGCCTTCGCGCTGCTGACGATCTTCATGTCGCTCTTCCCGTACCTGATGATCTCGAGCACCGATCCCGCGTTCTCGATGAGCATCCAGGCCGCGGCGAGCACCCAGAAGACCCTCGAGCTCATGACCTGGATGGCAGTGTTCACGATGCCGCTCGTGCTCGCCTACCAGGCGTGGACGTACTGGATCTTCCGCAAGCGGCTCTCGCGGGAGCACATTCCCGCGGACGAGCCCGAGGTCTTGGAGGGCCACGCGGTCTCCTAGAATAGATCCGATGAAGCCCCTCGACCCGAGACTGCTGCGCTACGCGCGCGGCGCCCGAGCCGTCCTCGGGTTCGGGGGGCTCCTCGGCCTCCTGCGCACGCTCGCCGTGATCGCCTGGTGCTGGTGCCTCTCGCAGGCGATCACGGCGCTCGTGCTGCCGGTGCTCGGCGGCATGGGCGGCGCTTCCGGCCGGGTGAGCGAGGGCGCCTATCCGACCGGCTCGGTGCCGTCGCTGCTCGGCATCGCCGCGGCCGCCCTGCTCGTGCGTTCGGCTACCGCGTGGGGCATGGACGTGCTCGCCGCTCGGGGCGCGGTGCAGGTGAAGGCCCAGCTGCGATCCTCGGCCCTCGACGCGATCGATCTCCGTTCTCCCGATTCGCTGCGCGGCACTGCTGACTCTCACGCGGCGACCGTGCTGGGACGCGGGCTCGACGCCCTCGACGGCTACTTCTCGGGCTATCTGCCGCAGCTCATCATGACCATGGTGGCGACGCCGCTGCTCGTGCTCGCCGTGCTGCTCGCCGATCCAGTGAGCGGTGTGACCGTGCTCATCGTGTTCCCGGTGATTCCGGTCTTCATGGTGCTGATCGGTCTCGCGACGCGCAGCGTGCAGCAGCGCCAATGGGATCAGCTGCAGCACCTCTCGCGCTCGTTCCTCGACGTGATCGAGGGTCTTACGACCCTCAAGATCTTCGGGCGCGAGACCAGGCAGGTGCAGCGCATCTCGCGCGAGACGGGCGAGTACCGCAGCCGCACGATGCAGGTGCTGCGCGTCACCTTTCTCTCGGGTTTCGTGCTCGACCTCGCCGGCACGTTCTCGATCGCGCTCGTCGCGGTCACCGTCGGCACCCGGCTCGTCGCGGGGGAGTTCCCGCTCGGGCTCGGCCTCTTCGTGCTGCTCCTGCTGCCCGAGGCGTTCATCCCGATCCGCGCGGTCGGCACCGCCTTCCATGCGTCCACGGAGGGGCTCGCGGCAGCCGAGCAGGTGTTCGAGCTCATCGAAGGAGTCGACGAGGATCGTGCCGCCGGGCGCGGCCTTGCGGCGGCAGAGGCGAACGCAGAGACTGCGTCTCCCGCGGCGGTCGGGATCGGCTTCGGCGGCGTCACGGTCGAGCGCGGGGCCGAGACGATCGGCCCGATTTCGTTCGAGGTGCGGCCCGGCGAAGTGGTCGCGCTCGTCGGGCCCTCGGGCTCGGGGAAGAGCACGCTGGTGGGGGTGCTGCTCGGCTTCGTGCGTCCCGCGAGTGGCGTCGTCTCCCGGCCGGAGAACGTCGCATGGGTCGGGCAACGTCCGGGGCTGCTGCAGGGCAGCATCGCGGAAAACGTCGCGCTCGGCGAGGATCGGCCCGACGCCGGGCTCGTGCGACGCGCGCTCGGCGCCGCGGGTCTCGGCGCATTGGATCCCGTGATCGAACTCGGTGTGCAGGGCTCCGGCCTGTCGGGCGGGCAGGCGCAGCGCGTCGCGATCGCCCGAGCCCTCTATCGGGCGTGGCGGCGCGACGCGGGCGCGGTCGTGCTCGACGAGCCGAGCTCCGCGCTCGACGCCGAGAGCGAGGCGAGGGTCGCCGAGGCACTGCGCCAGGAGGCCGCGGAGGGGCGCGCCGTGCTGCTCGTCAGCCACCGGCCGGCGCTCATCGAGGGCGCGGATCGGGTCGTACGGATCGGGAAGGCGACATGAGCGCATCGAGCACGGGCGCAACCGCCTCGCCGGTATCGCCGCGGGAGACGGGGCCGGATGGCGGGCCTGATCGGCAGCGAGTCACTCGCGAGCAGGTCTCCGCGGTGCTCCGCCGCGCGATGCCGCCGCGTCGCCGCGCGATCCTCGGTCTGAGCCTCGGAGTGCTCGCCGATGTCTGCGTCGTCGGCCTGCTCGCGCTCAGCATGTGGCTGATCGTCCGTGCGGGGGAGCAGCCGCCCATCCTGCACCTCACCTTCGCGATCGTGGGCGTGCGCGCGTTCGCGATCGGCCGCGCGGCCTTCCGCTATGCCGAGCGCCTCGCCAGCCACGACGCCGCGCTCGCCCAGCTGGCCGAGCTGCGCTCTCAGACCTTCGAGGCGCTCGTGCCGCGCGTGCCCGGAGCGATCGAATCGCACCGCCGAGGCGACGTGCTCACCGCCTTCGTCGACGATGTCGACCAGTTGCAGGACGAGCCCTTGCGCGTGCGGCAGCCCCTTACTGTCAGCCTGATCGTCGTCGGTCTGAGCCTCGTGCTGCTGGCGCTCATCGCGCCGATCGCCGCGCTCGTCACCGCGGCCCTGCTGCTCGTCGCTGGCGGCGCGTCCGCGTGGCTCTCGCAGCGAACCTCCGCCGAGAGCGACCGCGAGCTCGGCGAGGCCCGCGCCGCTCTCGCCGACGCCCTGCTCGAACGCTTCTCGGCGGCCGAAGTGCTGAGCGCGTTCGGCGGGCTCGAGGCGCAGCGTAGGCGCATCGCCGAAGCCGAGGCCAGGCTGGCCCGCGCCCAGTCGACCCGGGTGCGTTCCGCTGGGCTCACGGCCGCGCTGCTCTCTCTGGCCTCCGGGGTCGCCTCCGTGCTCGTGCTGCTGATGCTCGCCCCGGTGCTGGGCCTCGACGACTCGGGCGTCCCGGCGCCGTTGTTCGCCGCGGCCGTGATCGTGCCTGCCGCCGTCTTCGAGGTGTTCGCGCAGGTGCCCGCCGCCCTCGTGGCCCGCCGCACCGTGCTTGCGAGCGCCCGTCGGGTCGCAGAGCTGACCGAGACGCCGCTGCCCCCGCAGATCCCCGTCGACCCCAAAGGGATAGAAGCGCCGGGCGAGCACCCACTCGCGCGGAGAGAGAAGCCCCTCGTGCCGGACGGACGGGCCGAGGCGCTACTGGCCGTGCGGGAGCTCGCGGTCACCCATCCGGGTGCCGAACGTCCCGCTGTGCGCGGGGTCTCCTTCGAACTGCGCCCAGGCCAGACGCTCGTCGTGACAGGGGAGAGCGGTTCTGGCAAGTCCACCCTCGCCCTCGCCCTCGTGCGGCTGCTCGACTACGCGGGATCGTACCGCCTGCGAGGCATCGAGGCTTGCGAGCTGAGCGGTGCCGAGGTGCGCCGCACGGTCGGGCTGATCGAGCAGCAGCCGCATCTCTTCGACGCCGATCTGCGGCAGAATCTCAAGTTCGCCCGCGACACCGCGAGCGACGAGCAACTGCTCGAGGTGCTCGAGCGGGTCGGCCTCGCCGAGTGGGCGCGGCAGCGCGGCGGCCTCGACGCCAGGGTCGGCGAGCGGGGCGCCCTCGTGTCGGGCGGGCAGGCGCAACGCATCGCCCTGGCGCGCGCGATCCTCGCCGATTTCCCGGTCGTCATCCTCGATGAGCCGACCGCGAGTGTCGACCGAGAACTGGCGGATCGCCTGCTGATCGACCTGATGGGGGCGGTGCCGGCCGACCGAGCGGTCGTGCTCATCACCCATACGCAGCTCCCGGCCGGCCTCAGCCACGAGCGAATCGAACTCTGAGTCCGGGTCGCCCGCGGGCGGCGGGCTACTCCTCTCGCCGGGGCCGCCCCGGCCCGCGCATCGGCTGAGGGCGAGGATCGCGGCCCGCGTCGCTCAGCGCGCGCCGCAGCAGCACTTCGATCTGCGCGTTCACCGAGCGAAGGTCGTCGGACGCCCACTTCGCGATCGCCGCATGCACGGCGGGGTCGAGCCGCAGCAGGAGCTGCTTCCTGCTGCGGCCGCCCTCGGCCCGGGGCGCCTCTCCCGGATCGTGCTCGGTCATGATCAGCTGTAGAGCGACCCGGCGTTGATGACGGGGGTCGCGCGCTGCTCGCTCGTGAGCACGAGCAGCAGGTTGGAGACCATCTGGGCGCGGCGTTCGTCGTCGAGGGTGACGACGCCCTCCTTCTCGAGGCGGGTGAGGGCCTGGTCGACCATCGTCACTGCGCCCTCGACGATCTTCTCGCGCGCCGCGATGATCGCGCCGGCCTGCTGGCGCTGCAGCATCGCCTGGGCGATCTCGGGAGCGTAGGCGAGGGACGAGATGCGCACCTCGAGCACCTCGAGGCCGGCGATGGCGACCCGCGCCGCGACCTCGTCGGCGAGCTCGGCCGAGACGATATCGGTGCTGCCGCGCAGCGACTGCTCTCCGGGGCCGGGCTCGTCGTAGGGGTGGGTGGTGGCGACGTGGCGCAGCGCCGCCTCGGCCTGGGTCTGAATGAACTCCTCGTAGTTCTCGACGGCGAAGACGGCCTTCGCGGTGTCGGCGACCTGCCAGACGACGATGGCGGCGATGTGGATCGGGTTGCCGTCGGAGTCGTTGACCTTCAGCTCGTTGGTCTCGAAGTTGTGCACGCGCACCGAGACCTTCTTGCCCGTGGTGAAGGGGGCGACCAGGCTGATGCCGGTGCGGCGCACGGTGCCGACGTAGCGCCCGAAGAACTGGCGCACCGAGGTCTGGCCGGGCGAGACGATGGTGAGCATGCCCCAGGCGAGGGCCGAGGCGATCGCGAGCACGATGCCTGCGACGAGCAGCAGGCCGCCGATGCCGTGGCCGTCGTCGAGCAGGATGCCCGCGCGGATGCAGAGCACCACGCCGCCGACGAAGCCGACGATGCTCAGCAGGAAGACGGTGAGTGCGAGGCCGGATCCAAGATGCCAGGCGGGTTGTTCGTCGATGTCGACGCGGATGCCGTCGTGTCCCACCGGCTCGGCGCTGACGGGTTCGACGACGTCCTCCGCGGGGTGGTGCTGGGTGTTCATGCGATCTCCTTCGGTCGGTGATATAAAAATGATATCACTTTTCGAAATTGTGGAAGAGGTTTCCGCCGCCGCGCCGCAGCGGAGCTATCGAGCTCCGTCGAGCACGGGTTCCCAAGCCGCATCGAGCGCACGGCGGAACCGGACGAGCCGATCCTCGTCGGGAGTCGAAAGCGGCACCCCGTCGATGCTCGTGGCCACGCGGATGCCGTGCAGCGCGTTCACGGCCCAGACCTCGCACCGGGTCAGCTCCTCGGGGGTGGCGAGCGCTCGTCGCAGGCGGGGGAGGGGCGCGCGATCCGCGCTCCGCCCCGATCCCCTGCGCCCGCCCGCCGCGACGAGCAGCCACTCGGTGACCGAGGCGACCCGCTGCTCGCTCGCTGAGACGAAGCCGTGCGACGTCGTGCGGGCGGCCTCAGCCGCTGCTCCGGTCCCGGGTTCCCACCAGATCAGGCTCGTGGTGGCCCCCTCTCGCACGCGGCCCCGCGTGTCGGTCAGGATCGCCTCTGCGCCCAGCTCGCGGTTCAGCTCGGAGAAGCGGGCGATGTTCGGGCCCTTGCGCTGCGGGTGCGCCAGCTCGACATGGCCGGCGGTGCGAAGCTCGATCGTCTCGTGCAGTTCGGGCAGGGGCCGGAGCGAGAGCCGCAGCCCGGGGCGTGCCGCGGGGGCGTCGAGATGCTCCGGATCCGCGGGTTCGCCCCAGAGCTCGAGTCGCGGCCAGCCCGCGCCGTACCCGGCGATCCGGGAGCGCGCTTCGGCGAGAAACGCATCGAGCATCGAGCGCACCCGCTGCTCCTCCGCCGTATGCAGCCGCGGCACCAGCAGCATCTGCGTCGTCTCGAACTCGGATGACGGGATGATGCCGGTCCGGAACAAAGTCTCGCGCGCCTCGGCGCGCAGCTCGGCCTCCGTGCCGTCGAAGGCGGGGCGACCGCACCAGGCGTCGAGCGCGGCCTCCGCGAAACGGGAGAAGTGCCCCCTGAGGTCGCGGGCTTCGGCGTCGCCGGTGCGAGGGTTCACGCGCACGCGGAACGAATCGGCGACGAGCAGCTTCGGGGAGGCGGGCATGCCCCCATCCTCGCACCCGCACGCCTCGCCGTGGCGCAGTAGTGTGGTCGCGTGGCAGTGCGAGCAGTGGAATGGCCCCGCGACATCGCGGCGCTCGCGCGCAGCCTCGCCCGCTCCGATGCTTGGTTCTGGCTCGACGGGGCGGCTCCCGACCCCGATGCGGGCCCGGGCCGGAGCTATCTGGGAGAGAGCGATGAGACCCGTATCGCTGAACGCGGCCGGGAGCGCGAGTTCCTGCATGGACTGCGGGCGACGGCGCATGCCGGCGGAGCGGGATGGGTCGTCGCGCTCGGCTACGAGTTCGGCGTCGCGCTCATGGGCGAGGATCCGGCGGACGACGACGCCCCGCCCGCGATGGCGCTGGGAGCCGAGACGGTGCTCGTGCTCGATCACGCCCGGGGCGCCGCCGAACTGCACGGGCCGGACGACGCTGCGCTCGCCGCCTGGCTCGAGCGGCATGGCGCGAGCCTCGGGCATCCGCCCCGACCCGCGGGGGGCCCGACGCCGCCGGAGGCGGATCCTCGCCCTCCGCATCCGGATTCGCCCTCGGAGCTGCCGCGCGCTCGCTGGCGCTGCGACGAGCCGGGCTACCTCGCGCGGGTCGAGGCCTGCAAAGCGGCGATCCGCCAGGGGGAGGCGTATGTGCTCTGCCTCACCGATACCGCCGAGGCGGAGTTCGCCGGAGCCGACCTCCCCGCCGCGGCCCCGCTGCCGCTCTACCTCCGGCTGCGCGCCACCGGAGCCGCGACCCGGGGAGCAGTCATCGTCGCGGAGGGGCGGGCGCTCGTGAGCACGAGTCCCGAACGGTTCCTCAGCCTGCGGGGGCGCACGATCGCGACGCACCCCATCAAGGGCACCCGCCCGAGGGGAGCGGCGCCCGAGCAGGACGCGATCCTCGCCGCCGAACTCGCCGCCGACCCGAAGGAGCGCGCCGAGAACCTGATGATCGTCGACCTCATGCGCAACGACCTCAGCCGCGTCTGCGATGCCGGAACGGTGCGCACCGAGGGATTCCTGCGCGTCGAGACGCACCCCCGCGTGCATCAGCTCGTGAGCACGGTGTCAGGGCGCCTGCGTGACGGTGCCGACATCGTCGACGCGATCGAGGCATGCTTTCCGGGCGGTTCGATGACCGGCGCCCCGAAACGGCGCGCGGTGCAACTGCTCGCCGAGCTCGAGCAAGGGCCGCGCGGCCTCTACTCGGGCTGCTTCGGCTGGCTCGGCTCGGGCGGCGACGCCGAGCTCGCCATGGCGATCCGCTGCGTCGAGCTGCGCGGCCTCGGCACGCCCCGCGTGCGCGCGAGAGCGGGGGCCGGCGGGGGCATCACCGTCGACAGCGATCCGGCCGCCGAGTACGCCGAGAAGCTGCTCAAGGCCGCCTCGCTGCTCGCGGCGCTCGCGCGATCCTGACCCGGCCCGGAACCGGTACGATTGGACGATGTGTGCGCTCGCGGCCGGCGGGCGACGGTTTCGACGTTTCAGAGGTGGGTATGACCGAGCGGCAGGCGAGCGGTGCGGCGAGTGACGCCGAGCAGGCGGGCGACGCCTACGACTTCCAGGCGATCCAGGATCGCTGGCTCCCCGTCTGGGATCGGCTGAAGCCCTTCGAGGTGCGCGACGACGCCGCGAGCGACCGGCCGAAGAAGTACGTGCTCGACATGTTCCCCTACCCCTCGGGCGACCTGCACATGGGCCACGCCGAGGCGTTCTGCTTCGGCGACGTGCTCGCCCGCTACTGGCGCGGGCGCGGCTACGACGTGCTGCACCCGATCGGCTGGGACAGCTTCGGGCTTCCCGCCGAGAACGCGGCGATCAAGCGCGGCATCGATCCGCGCGAGTGGACCTACGCGAACATCGCGCAGCAGAAGGCGTCGTTCCGCATCTACGCGCCGTCGTTCGACTGGAGCCGCGTGCTGCACACGAGCGACCCCGAGTACTACAAGTGGAACCAGTGGCTGTTCCTCAAGATGTACGAGAAGGGTCTCGCCTACCGCAAGGCGAGCTGGGTCAACTGGGATCCGGTGGATCAGACCGTGCTCGCCAACGAGCAGGTGCTGCCCGACGGCACCTCCGAGCGCTCCGGCGCGGTCGTCGTCAAGAAGAAGCTGACGCAGTGGTACTTCCGCATCACCGACTACGCGGATCGCCTGCTCGACGATCTCGAGAGCCTCGAGGGGCAGTGGCCGAGCAAGGTGCTGAACATGCAGCGCAACTGGATCGGCCGCTCGACGGGCGCCGAGGTCGAGTTCGAGATCGAGGGGCGCGAAGCCAAGGTGCCCGTCTTCACGACGCGGCCCGACACCCTGTACGGCGCCACCTTCATGGTGGTCGCACCCGACAGCGACCTCGCGGCCGAGCTCGCCGCGAGCGCCTCGCCCGAGGCGCGGGCCGAGTTCGAGGCCTACCTCGTCGCGACGCAGAAGCAGAGCGAGATCGATCGCCAGAACGCCGACAGGGAGAAGACCGGCGTCTTCCTCGACCACTTCGCGATCAACCCGGTGAACGGCGAGCGCATCCCCGTCTGGGCCTCCGACTACGTGCTCGCCGACTACGGTCACGGCGCGATCATGGCGGTGCCTGCGCACGACCAGCGCGATCTCGACTTCGCGCTGAAGTTCGAGCTGCCCGTGCGCGTCGTCGTCGACGTGCGCGACGAGGACGGCTCCCCGCTGCCCGACCCCGCCGTGAGCGGCGTCGCTACCGCCGGCGATGGCGAGCTCGTGAACTCTGGCCCGCTCGACGGGCTGCGCAAGGCCGAGGCGATCGCCCGCGCCATCGAGGTGCTCGAGGATCGCGGCACGGGCCGCGCCGCCAAGACCTACCGTCTGCGCGATTGGCTCATCTCGCGCCAGCGCTACTGGGGCACGCCCATCCCGATCCTGCACGGCACGGGGGAGCGCGAGGGCGAGATGCGCCCCGTCTCGCAGAGCGAGCTGCCCGTCGAGCTGCCGGCGTCCGAGGGCCTCGACCTGAAGCCCAAGGGCTCGTCGCCGCTCGGCGCCGCGACCGAGTGGGCGACCGTCTCCGACCCGGAGACCGGCGAGACCTGGCTGCGCGACCCAGACACGATGGACACCTTCGTCGACAGCTCCTGGTACTACCTGCGATTCCTCTCCGCGCAGGACGACACCAAGGCCTTCGACCCCGAGCTCGCGAAGCGGTGGGGTCCGATCGACCAGTACGCCGGCGGCGTCGAGCACGCCATCCTGCACCTGCTCTACTCGCGCTTCATCACGAAGGTGCTGCACGACCTCGGCTATCTCGACTTCGAGGAGCCCTTCACCGCCCTGCTCAACCAGGGCATGGTGCTGCAGGACGGCGCGAAGATGTCGAAGTCGAAGGGCAACCTCGTCGAGTTCGCCTCGGAGCTGAAGTCCCACGGAGCCGACGCGCTGCGCGTGACCCTCGCCTTCGCGGGCCCGCCCGAGGACGACATCGACTGGGCCGACGTCTCGGTGCAGGGCTCGGCGAAGTTCCTGGCGCGCGCGTGGCGCGTGGCAGGGGATGTCGCTTCGCCCGCCGGTGCGTCGTTCGCGGACGGCGACAAGGAGCTGCGCCGGCATACGCACAAGCTGCTCGCCGATGCGCCCTCTCTCGTCGAGAACTACAAGTTCAACGTGCTCGTCGCGCGCCTCATGGATCAGGTCAACGTGACCCGCAAGGCGATCGATACGGGTGCAGGCGCGGCCGACGCCGCGGTGCGCGAATCCGCCGAGGCGATCGCGATGATCCTCTCGCTCTTCGCGCCCTACACGGCCGAGGACATGTGGGCGCGCCTCGGGCACGAGCCGACCGTGGCGCTCGCCGAGTGGCCGGCCGCCGACGAGTCGCTGCTCGTCGAGGACGAGGTGACCATGGTGGTGCAGGTCGACGGCAAGGTGCGCGATCGTCTCACCCTGCCCGCCTCGGTGAGCGAGCAGGAGGCTCGGGAGGCGGCGCTCGCTGCTTCCGGCGTGCAGCGCGCGATCGGCGACCGCCAGATCGTGAATGTGATCGTGCGCGTTCCGAAGATCGTCAGCATCGCGACGAAGCCGTAGCGTTCGGGGCCGTCTCCTCTCCGTCTCCCTTCAGGAACTTCCTTTCGGGGGTCTTCGGGTTCTCCTG
>JBEBTD010000035.1:0-14448 GCA_040393965.1 Leucobacter soli
CGGAAACATGACCGAAGAGAACCGCACCGAAGCAGAGATCGCAGATCGTCAGGCCACGGACGACCTCGCCGTGCACGGCAAGATCGACCAGGTCGATCTGCAGCTCGAGATGCAGCGCTCGTACCTCGACTACGCCATGAGCGTGATCGTCGGCCGTGCGCTGCCCGATGTGCGCGACGGCCTGAAGCCCGTGCACCGGCGCGTCATCTACACCATGTTCGACGGCGGCTACCGCCCCGACAAGTCGTTCTCGAAGTGCGCCCGCGTCGTCGGCGACGTCATGGGCCACTACCATCCGCACGGCGACAGCGCGATCTACGACGCCCTCGTGCGCCTCGTGCAGCCCTGGTCGCTGCGCTACCCGCTCGCCCAGGGACAGGGCAACTTCGGCTCTCCCGGCAACGACGGCGCCGCGGCCCCGCGATACACCGAGACCAAGATGTCCCAGCTCGCCATGGAGATGGTGCGCGACATCGACGAGGACACCGTCGACTTCCAGGACAACTACGACGGCCGCACGCAGGAGCCCACGGTGCTCACGGCGCGCTTCCCGAACCTGCTCGTCAACGGCTCCGCCGGCATCGCCGTCGGCATGGCGACCAACATCCCGCCGCACAATCTGCGCGAGGTCGCCGAGGCCGCGATCTGGCACCTCGAGCACCCCGACGCGAGCAAGGAGGAGCTGCTCGAGGCGCTCATGGAGCGCGTCAAGGGCCCCGACTTCCCGACCGGCGCGCAGATCCTCGGCACCCGGGGCATTCGTGACGCGTACCGCACCGGACGCGGCTCCATCACCATGCGCGCGGTCGTCGAGATCGAAGAGCTGCAGGGCCGCACCTGCCTCGTCGTCACCGAGCTGCCCTACCAGGTCAATCCCGACAACCTCGCGGTGAAGATCGCCGACCTCGTCAAGGACGGCCGCATCCAGGGCATCGCCGACATCCGCGACGAGACCAGCGGTCGCACCGGCCAGCGGCTCGTGATCGTGCTCAAGCGAGACGCGATCGCGAAGGTCGTGCTCAACAACCTCTACAAGCACACCCAGCTGCAGGAGAACTTCGGCGCGAACATGCTCGCGATCGTCGACGGCGTGCCCCGCACCCTGTCGCTCGACGGCTTCATCACGGCCTGGGCGAAGCACCAGATCGAGGTCATCGTCCGCCGCACCGAGTTCCGGCTCAAGAAGGCCGAAGCCGAAGCCCACATCCAGCGCGGCTACCTCAAGGCCCTCGACGCCCTCGACGAAGTCATCGCCCTGATCCGCCGATCGCCCACCGTCGAGGAGGCCCGCGAGGGGCTGATGTCGCTGCTCGGCGTCGACCAGCTCCAGGCCGACGCGATCCTCGGTCTGCAGCTGCGCCGCCTCGCCGCGCTCGAACGCCAGAAGATCCTCGATTTCGCCGCGAAGCTCGAGGCGCAGATCAAGGAGTACGAGGGCATCCTCGCCTCGCCCGACGAGCAGCGCGGCATCGTGGTGGAAGAACTCGGCGAGATCGTGCACCGTTACGGCGACGAGCGACGCACGCACATCCTGCACGGCTACGACGGCGACATGTCGGTCGAGGATCTCATCCCCGAGGAGGAGATGGTCGTCACCATCACCCGCGGCGGATACGTCAAGCGCACCCGCATCGACAACTACCGTTCGCAGCACCGCGGCGGCAAGGGAGTGAAGGGCGCGCAGCTCCGGGCCGACGACATCGTCGAGCACTTCTTCGTCACCACGACGCACCACTGGCTGCTCTTCTTCACCAATACCGGCCGCGTCTACCGGGCGAAGACCTACGAGATCCCGGAGGGCGGCCGCGACGCCAAGGGCCAGCATCTCGCGAACCTGCTCGCGCTCGCGCCCGACGAGACCGTCACGCAGGTGCTCGATCTGCGCGACTTCGAAGACGGCTACCTGCTGCTCGCCACCCGCGACGGCCTCGTCAAGAAGACCGCGCTCGGCGAGTACGACACGAACCGCACCGGCGGCATCATCGCGATCAAGCTGCGCGAGGGCGATGAGCTCGTCTCGGCACTCATCGCCGGAGCCAGCGACGACGTGCTGCTCGTCTCGCGCCAGGGCATGTCGGTGCGATTCACGGCTTCTGATCAGGCGCTTCGTCCGATGGGTCGCTCCACGAGCGGTGTGCGGGGAATGAACTTCCGTGACGGCGACGCCCTGCTCACCGCCTCGACGGTGGCGGAGGGCGGCTACGTCTTCATCGTGACCGAGGGCGGCTACGCCAAGCGCACCGCGGTCGACGAGTACCGCGTGCAGCAGCGCGGCGGCTACGGCATCAAGGTCGCGAAGCTCGACGAGGCGCGCGGTGATCTCGTCGGCGGCTTCATCGTCGACGAGACCGACGAGGTGCTCGTGGTGCTGGCGAGCGGCAAGGTCGTGCGCTCCCGCGTCGACGAGGTGCCGGCCAAGGGTCGTAATACGATGGGGGTCGTATTTGCACGATTCCCAGAGGGGGATCGTATTATTGGCATCGCACGCAATACGGAGCGCGGTCTCGACGACGACGTTGCCGAGGGTGCCGACGGAGTCGAGGCGGCCGACGGCGAGCAGCAGCAAGCCGAAGCCCCCGAGACCGAGAGCAAGGAAAACGTGAATGAGTAACACCGTCGCCGACAAGCTTGCGAAGAAGACCCGCAAGAAGGCTCCGGCCAAGCAGGTTCGCCTGAAGCTGGTCTACATCGACTTCTGGTCGTCGGTGAAGTTCTCGTTCCTGGTCTCGCTCTGCGCGGCGATCGTGGGCGTCGTCTCGATGGTGCTCATCTACACGGTGCTGCTGTCGACCGGTGTGCTTGCCAAGCTCGACGAGCTCTTCATGGACATCGTGAGCGACCAGATGAGCCTCATCGACATGCTCGGCTTCGGCACAGTCGTCACCTTCGCGCTCGTCGTCGGCGTGCTGAACGTGATCGTCGGCACCGCCTTCGGCGCGGTGGGCTCGCTCATCTACAACCTGCTGGTTCGCGCACTCGGCGGATTCCAGCTGGGCTTCACGAGCAACTGAGCCTCGACTTCGCCGCACGCGCCGCATGCGGCCGATTTCGGTTTTCGCCGAAGTTCCGGTAGAGTCGATGCTTGGTCAAGGGGCTATAGCTCAGGCGGTTAGAGCGCTTCACTGATAATGAAGAGGTCCCAGGTTCAAGTCCTGGTAGCCCCACCACAAAGAAGGCCGAGCGAAATGAAAGCTCGCTTCTATTTCCGAGGCCAACGCAGTGGTTTCTGAGCGCGAAGCGCGAGGAACACCAAGCCGCGTAATGGCAGTCGAGAGATCGGCTGGCTTTCGTCGTATCCGTCGCCTTGCCCGGTACGCGCCCCGTGGCGGCTGTCGGGATGCGGCGGCCGCCACGGGAGCTCACGGCGCCGCGTCGTCGGCGGGCTCGTGGGCGGGGAACGGATCCGGGTAGCGCGCCCAGTCTGCGGGCCCGGCGGTCAGCTCGTCGTCGGTGAGCGCGGCGGAGTCGAGCACAACGTGGAGCGCGTTCGCGTCGAGGTCGAGGCCGATGAACGCGAGCTCCTGGCCGATGGCGAACGATTCCATTGGCTCATCGCTGCGGATTGCCTCGTGCGCACCCCCGTCGGCCGCGATCCTCGTGCTGAGCCGGTCGTCGTCGGCGAGCAGGTGGAAGGCGATCATGCGCCCGACGTGATCCCATTGCAGCACGGTTGCAGGTCTAGTGGCGAGTCGGCAGAAGCCGGCGGAGCGGATCACCTGGCCGAACTCGCCGGTATCGAAGCGCCGCATCAGGACATCCGCGAGGCGTTCGGGGTGGAACGGGCGCAGTTGTTCGTAGCGCACCGTGCTCACGCGGGGGTCGGTCATGCGCGGATCGGAGGTGCCGTTCAGCACCTCCATCCAGCCGGCGCGATCCTGCGCGGGTCGCATCGCCGTGTCCTTCGCTTCTGGCGTCTCCGTCGCAGGGGAGCCGATGCCGCTCCGGTCGAGGCGCAGCCGGGCGCGGGGACTGAGCGAGCTCACGAGCGCCATGGTGGTCGAGAGCTCCGGGGTCGTCAGGTTCTCCCAGTTCACGAGCACGATCGTCGAGGCGTACTCCAGCTGGCTCACGGTGAGCGAGGCTCTGGCAACATGGTCGATGGGCCTGCCGCGTGCGTCTCGGTCGGAGACGAGGAAGTCGTCGACGGAGAGGTCGTCGATCAGGTGGGGGGGCGTCGACCACGCAGATGAGGCCGAGAAGGCGGGTCGGGCTCTCGGGATCGGCGCAGGCGCCGATGATCTCGGCTGCGGCCGTGGTGGCGGGGTACTCGATCACCGTGCCGTCGGGCTGGTCGCTCCACGGGGCGAGGATCGCTGCGGCGTGCGCGGGATCGGCTTCGTGCTCGAGGCGGGCTGCGGGATTGAGCATGCGCCTCGTCGCAGAGGCGAGGCGCAGCGCATAGCGGTGCCGTTCGGGCGCGCAGGATCCGACCACTGCCATCACGTCGACCTGATCCACGGCTCTCCTCCTTCGTTCGCTTCACGGGGGAGTACCCGCTAAACTAATGATAACCATTCTCGATTGAAGAACTTGAAGAACTTGAAGAACTTGAAGAACTTGAAGAAGGTGGAAGATGAGGGTTCGCGGCTCGCTCAAATCTCTGAAGAACAAGCCCGGCGCCCAAGTGGTCAAACGCAAGGGTCGCGTCTACGTGATCAACAAGCAGAACCCGCGCATCAAGGGGCGCCAGGGCTGAGCGGCCGAAGGAGCCGGCTCGAGCAGCCCCGACGAGGATCGCGCCCGCCGTCGGCGGGCTTTTGCGCCGTCGAGGACGGAAAGCTATAGTTGACAGGCGGGCAGCCCTCGGGCGGCCTACCGGCGGACTCGCAGATCCGCACGGGACCTTAGCTCAGTTGGTAGAGCGCCTGCTTTGCAAGCAGGATGTCAGGAGTTCGATTCTCCTAGGTTCCACCACCTCACCTTATGCAACTGTGCCGCACACGGCCGGCGCTCGGAGCCTCGCCTCGTTCGTCCAGGGAGCAACTCCGAACCACACCCCGCGCTAGGGTGAGACCATGACCACGGCCCTGATCACAGGCGCGAGCTCGGGGCTCGGCGCCGAGTACGCGCGGCAGCTCGCGGCCCGCGGCACCGAGCTCGTCTTGGTTGCCCGAGACGAGGCGGCGCTCGCAGCCGTCGCCGACGAGATCCTTGAGGCGCACGGCCGGCGCCCCGAGGTGCTCCCAGCCGATCTGCTCACCCCGGAGGGCATGGCGGCGGTCACGCTGCGCCTAGAGAGCGAGGATCGCCCGGTCGAGATCCTCGTCAACAATGCTGGCTTCGGGCTGCCTCTCGCCTTCGAGCGCAACGACATCGAAGCCGAAACGGCGCACCTGCGCTTGCACAATGAGGTGCCGATGCGGCTCATGCATGCGGCACTGCAGGGCATGCTCGCTCGCAAGTCGGGCACCATCATCAACGTCGCCTCGGTCGCCGCGTTCATACCGCGCAGCACCTACTCGGCGGTGAAGCAGTGGCTCGTCGGCTTCTCGCGCTGGGCCAACGCGCGCTACGGGCCCCGCGGCGTCACCGTCACCGCGGTCTGCCCAGGTTTCACGCACACGAACTTCCACGAGCGTCTCGGCCTGCCCCCTGGCCAAGAGGGCATTCCCGATTGGATGTGGCTGCAGGCTCCCGATGTGGTCGCGGTGTCGCTCAGGGACGCGGATCGCGGCAAGCCGCTTTCCATTCCCTCCGCTCGCTACAAGGTGCTTGCCGCGATCGCCCGCGTCGCGCCCAAGGGTCTCGTCGTGCGCATCGGCGAGCGCGGCAGGTGAGCGCCGGCCAAGAAGAGCCTCAGCGTTCCCGCGTCGGCTCCGGCGTGCTGCTCTCGCTCGCCAGCTCGTCGAGCACGCAGACCGGTGCGGCGGTCGGTGCCCTCGCATTCCCCGCGATCGGCCCGGTCGGCGTGGTGGTAGTGCGTCAGTTCATCATGACGGCGGTACTGATGCTCGTGGGCAAGCCGCGATTGCGCACGATCTCGCGGCGGCTCTGGCCGCACATCATCGGCCTCGGCCTCGTGTTCGTGGTGATGAACTTCACCGTCTATCTCGCGATTGAGCGCATCGGGCTCGGGCTCGCGATCACCCTCGAGTTTCTCGGGCCGCTGACGGTCGCGATAGCGACCTCGCGCAAGGTGGTCGACCTGCTCGGCGCCCTGCTTGCAGCCGTCGGTGTGGTCGTGCTGGTGAACCCTGGGCCGACCACGAACCTGCCGGGCATCGTCTTCGCGCTCATCGCCGCCGCGGCTTGGGCGTTCTACATTCTGCTGAGCCGCCGCCTCGGGGCCGAACTGCCCGGGGTGCAGGGCACCGCCGCGGCGAGCATCGTGGCGGGCGTGATCTGGCTGCCCATCGGAGTCTTCTGGTTCATCGCGCACCCGCCGCCGCTCTGGGCGATCGGCTTCGCCGTGATCTGCGGATTGCTTTCGTCGCTCGTGCCATACACGGTCGACCTCATCGCACTACGGCGCATCAGCCCTGGCCTGTTCGGCACGCTCGCCAGCCTGCACCCGGTGTGGGCGGCACTTGCAGGCTTCGTCATCCTGCACGAGCGCCTCACCCCTCAGGAGTGGGTCGGCATCGCCCTGGTCGTCGCCAGCAACACGGTGGTCGCCGTGGCGGGCATGCGGCGCAGGTAACGCGGCCGCGCCTCGCGCCTCGGCACCTATGTGAGCCGCGCTCATAGACTGACGGTATGACCGTGTGGCGCGAAGACGTGCTGGGTGCAGGCTTCGAGTGCACCGACATCGATCTAGAAGACGATGAGAACGGCCCGGTCGTTGCCACGCTTGTGCGCTCCCTGCCGGCGAAGCCACCGTTCTGGGATCGTTTCTTCGGCAACCAGCGCCCCTTCGAACAGGTCGACGTGCTCTACGTGCACGGCTGGAGTGACTACTTCTTTCAGCGTCGACTCGCGAAGTTCTGGACGGACCGCGGCGCCCACTTCTACGCCCTCGACCTGCGCCGCTACGGCCGCAGTCTGAGGCCTGACCAAGCCCCGGGCTACATCAGTCATCTCAGCCTCTACGACGAAGAGATCGGCCACGCGATCGAACGCATCCGCGAGACACCGGGCCAGGCTCGAAAGCTCGTGCTTATGGGTCATTCGACTGGCGGCCTCGTGCTCAGCCTCTGGGCCGATCGGCATCGAGGTGAGGCCGATGCGCTCGTGCTCAATAGTCCGTGGCTCGAGTTGCAGCTGTCGGGTGCAGTGCGGCGCGCACTGGCTCCCGTTGTCGGCCTCACCGCGAAGCGGCGCCCGTACGAGGTGGCGCTGCCGCAGATCGATCTCGGTTTCTACCTGCAGGCGCAGCAGACGGCGACAGATCCAGACGATCTCGCCGACTTGAACATCGAGTGGCGACCGGGGCATTCGCCACCGATACTTTCTGGCTGGCTGCACGCGATTCTTGAAGGCCACGCGGCGGTCGAAGCGGGGCTCGATGTCGGCGCACCCGTGTGCACGCTGCTGTCGGCTCGGTCGCAGTTCGCGCTCTCGTGGCGCGACGAGATGCTGAGCGCCGACACCGTGCTTGAGGTTGACGTCATTGCACGCGCGTCGCTGAAGCTCGGTCCGTCGGTGACGGTCGAGCGCATCGACGGCGCGTTGCACGACGTGTTTCTCTCGGCTCCCGCGGTGCGAGACGAAGCGTTTGCGAGGCTCGAGAGATGGGCTCGCGGCTGGCGTTACAGCGGCTGACGCTAGGCTCTAGGCATGAACATGAGGGTGGCGCGTATGCTCCAAGGCGCTTGGGGCAAAGCATCGCTTTGCGCGCCGTATGTGCCGCGGTCGCCTCTGGCCGCGGTTGGGGTGTGGCGTGTAGCGGGTGTCTCATGGATATGAGGGTGGCTGCGTATGCAGTAGTCGAACGCCGGGGCAAGCTGCTGCTCACCCACTGGCGCCGTGGGCACCTTCACGGGTGGACGCTGCCGGGCGGTGGGATTGATCCGGGCGAGGATCCTCGCGACGCAGTCGTGCGCGAAGTGCTTGAAGAGACTGGCCTTGAGGCGAAGATCGGCAAGCTCATCGGCGTGGACTCTCGCGTGATGGTGCGTGAGGAGGTGCCTGAGGGCACCGACCCCGAACTGCACACGATTCGCATTGTTTACCGCGCGTCGGTGAAGGAGGGCCCGCTCACCAACGAGGTTGACGGCAGCTCAGACGAGGCGCGCTGGGTGCCGATTCGCGAGGTGCGCTCGCTGCGCACGCTCTCGCTCGTGCAGACGGGCATGCGCATGGCGGGAATCGACGCCAAGGGTCGGGGCCGCGGTGGGCAGCGCCGACCGACCGCCAAGAACTAGGGGTTAGTCGCTCTCCGGGGCGACCCACAGCTCGTCGTCGCTGCGGAATGCCTGCCAGACGGCGTACCCGACTGCACCGGCCGCGGCGATGCCAAGACCGATCGCGACGACGGTGCCGAAGGCACCCTTCTTCTTGGCCGGCTTCAGAAGCCCACGCTGCTCACCGAACACCTGCACCTGGCGGGCGGCCTGCTGGGCCTCGCGGCTCTCGATGCGCTGCAAGCCACGCACGGTGCTCGCGAGGGCAGCGGCCACGACCGGGGCTGCGATGAGGCGCACATTATCGGCTGCGCGGCGCGCGCCCTGCACACCACGGTCAACCACCGGGCGCACGTTCTCGTAGGCCTCGCCGACGCGGGGAAGCACGAATTCTTCATTCAGGTGCTTGGCCTGGCGGCCCGCCTCCTGCATTACGGCGTTCGCGTGCCCGAGTACTTCGCGCTGCTGTGACAGCAGATCTTCGGCCTGCCCGCGAAGTCGCTTGAGCTCGCGCTGACGCTTACGTGAGAGTGACATTGGGAACCTCCGGTGTGAAACTCGGTGCGGTGTCGTGCCTCCACGCTACACTGACACGCCCATTGTCGCCTCAGACAGTAGAGCAGATTCACAGCGGGTACCTGTGTCTGGGGCCCCGGCTCGTATGAAAACTGCAGAATCAAGCGCCTAGACTTTAGGGCATGACCATTCACACCGCAGTCGCGACCATTCATACCAACCACGGCGATGTCGTGGTGAACCTTTTCGGTGATCACGCACCGAAGACGGTGAAGAACTTCGTAGATCTGGCTCAGAAGGGCTTCTACGAGGGCGTTATCTTCCACCGCATCATTCAGGACTTCATGATCCAGGGTGGCGACCCCACCGGCACCGGCACCGGCGGCCCCGGGTACGTCTTCGACGACGAGATTCACCCTGAGCTTGTCTTCGACCACCCCTACCAGCTGGCCATGGCCAACGCGGGCAAGCGCCCCGACCTCACGGGCCGCCTCGCTGGCACCAACGGCTCGCAGTTCTTCATTACCACCATCGCTCCGGCATGGCTGAACGGCAACCACACCATCTTCGGTGAGGTCGCAGACGACGCCTCGAAGGCCGTGATCGACGCTATCGCCGCTGTGCCCGTGGGCCCCGGTGATCGCCCGCTCGATGAGGTCGTCATGACCGGCATCGACATCGTCGAAGCCTAAGTTTCGTGTCGTTCGGCGAGGGCGGTGCGCCGCAGTTCGGTGAGCGTCGCGAGCCCGGGCCCGGAGACGTGTGTTACCGTCACCCGGGCCGGGCGAGCTTCACGCTCTGCCAGCGCTGCGGTCGTACGATCTGCGGAGACTGCCAGGTAGTCTCG
Organism: Leucobacter soli; assembly: GCA_040393965.1. Taxonomy (GTDB): domain Bacteria; phylum Actinomycetota; class Actinomycetes; order Actinomycetales; family Microbacteriaceae; genus Leucobacter; species Leucobacter soli_C. The sequence continues at coordinate 9,646 of JBEBTD010000035.1, forward strand.
GCAGTCGGGGTACTGTGCCCCGATTGCACGCGCGAAACGAAGGCAGGGGTCGCGCAGCGCGCGACCCGATCCTCGCGCGCGACCGTTCGCCGCCTCGCCGATCCCGATGCCCCTGTCGTCACCTACGCGATCATGGCGCTCTGTGCGCTCGTGTTCGTGGCGCAGCTGCTGAGCAGCTACTTTGGCGGCAATGAGGTGACGAGCGCACTCTGGTACGCGCCGTTGTACTCACTGCCGCAGATGTTCGAGCCGTGGCGCATGCTCACCGCCGTGTTTACGCACTCGACCGGCTTCTTGCTGCACTTTCTGTTCAACATGTACGCGCTGTGGCTGTTCGGCCGCAACCTCGAGCGCATTGTCGGCAGAACGGCCTACACCGCGCTCTACCTGCTCTCGGGCATCGGCGGCTCCCTCGCCGTCATGTTCTGGGTCTACGTGGCGCCAGAGCCGATCGTCGCGCTGCAGACCGCGACCGTCGGCGCATCTGGCGCCATCTTCGGCGTGCTTGCGGCCACGCTCGTTGCGTATCGGGCGGCGCGGGTCAACATCACCTCGCTCGCCGTGCTGATCGCGATCAACTTCGCGATCGGGCTGATGCCGGGTGTCTCGATCTCGTGGCAGGCTCACCTCGGCGGCATGGTCGTCGGTGCGCTGACCACCTGGGCGCTCTTGCGCACCCGCGGACCGCGCAAGAAGAACGCTCGCGTGCTGAGTCTCGTCACGATCGGCGCGGCGCTCGTTGCGCTCTCGTTCGCCTACTTCGCTGTGATGCCGATCGCGCTCGGCTAGCCACAGGCGTTATCTCTTCCAATATGACTAAGCTGCGCAGCGCTAGAGCGCGCCGGGTTCGTTCGACGCTGAGGTATCTGGCGTGGTCCGCGCGAGTTATCCACATGTTTCTCCCCAGTTGGGGAGGAATTACACCGGTGTGATTTATCGGTGGAGGGGCTGCGAAGCTACTTCCACCACGGGGTCATCATGAACCCGACGAGCACGAGGCCGAAGCCGACAAAGATGTTGCCCTGGCCGAGCGCAGGGATGGGCAGCTGCAGGTTGGCGCTTGTCACGTAGTAGAGCACGATCCAGATGAGGCCGAGCAGCATGAACCCGAACATGAGGGGCTTGAACCACACAGGATTCGGCGCCTCGCGGCGAATCTCTGCCGCCTCGGCTCGGTTTTGCCGCGCGAGTTCTTTGGAATCGCGCTTCTTGTCGTTCTTCGCAGCTGCCATGGATCAGATTCTACCCAGTTTCGCAGGCCCACTCCCAGTCGCCACTTCTAGAATGGGCTCATGACCACGCCCGAGCAGTCGGCTGAGGCCGGTTTGGGGTTCCCCAACCCGGCCGATTCGGCATCTGCGGGTGCACCGGGCGGGCAGTCAGTCGACGATGAATACGCGGGTGAGCCCGGCAGCCACACGGCATCCAAGCGGTCTCGGCACCGCCACCGGCCACGGGCCCGCAGAGGCCGCGGAAAACTGAGCATGCTGACCGTCTTCGGCGAGGTGCTGGTGCTCGCTGGCCTCGCTATCGGCGGCTACCTGCTGTGGGAGCCGTGGCAGACGAGCGTCGTCGTCGCGAACGAACAGCGGGCCCTTGCCGCCGAGACCGCGGCGCAGTGGCGACCTGAGCAGATCGAGACGCCCAAGGCTGAGACTCAAGAGAAGTGGGACGGTGAGATTCCAGTCACCCCGAAGGTCGGCAACGGTGAAGTCTTCGGCGTGCTCTACGTGCCCGCCTTCAGCGCGACCTTCACCAACCAGCTCGCCGAGGGCACCTCGATGGGGTCGGTGCTGAACAAGGCATCGAAGGGCATCGGTCGCTACGACACCACGCAGATGCCCGGCGAGACTGGCAACTTCGTGGTCGCCGCCCACCGCTCTGGCCCCATCACGACCCCGTTCAAAGAGGTCATGAATCTGCGTATTGGCGACCCCCTCTTCGTCGAGACCGCAGAGGGCTGGTACACCTACCGCTTCCGCTCGCTCGAGTACGTCTACGACTACGAGATCGAGGTGCTCTGGCCGTTCCCGCGCGTTGCGCAAGACACGGTGTCGGTGACCGACCAGATTCTCACCCTCACGACCTGCCACCCGAAAAACTGGGGCAGCGCCGAGCGCGCGATCGCCTACGCGGTGCTCGATGACTTCCAGCCTCTGAGCGCAGGGCCCCCCGCAGAGCTTCTCAAGTACAACCCCGAGGTCGGAGAGGTGGCGAGCTGATGTTCTCGTTGATCTGGCGATTTTTCCCGGGGCCGGCCTGGCTGCGCGTGATCGCGATGCTGGCAGCCCTCGGCCTGCTCGTATACCTGCTGATGACGTACGCGTACCCGTACGTCGCGCAGTTGCTATCTGAAGACACTTCGACGGTGGGCTGAGGCATGACTCGCATTCTGGTAATCGACAATTACGATAGCTTCGTCTACACGCTGAACGGCTACCTGCAGCAGCTCGGTGCAGAGACTCGCGTGATCCGAAACGACGAGGTGAGCGTCGGCGAACTCGAGCAGCTCGCGACCGAGTTCGACGGCGTGCTCATCTCGCCCGGCCCCGGCACCCCGGCAGATGCCGGCCTCTCGATTCCGATGGTCGGTATCGCGCTTCGCACCGGCGTGCCGCTACTCGGCGTGTGCCTGGGACACCAGGCGATCGCCGAGGCGATGGGTGCGACGGTCACCCATGCCGACGAGTTGATGCATGGCAAAGTCTCGCGCGTGCGGCACGCTGGTGACTCGTTCTTCGAGGGCGTGAATTCCGAGTTTGATGCCACCCGCTACCACTCGCTCGCGGTCGTGCGCTCGACCGTGCCGCGCGAGCTGATGATCACGGCAGAGACCGCGAACGGCATCGTGATGGCGCTTCGGCACCGCGAGCTGCCCGTCTATGGCGTGCAGTACCACCCCGAGTCGGTGCTCACCGAGGGCGGGTACCGTCAGCTCGGCAACTGGCTCGTCGTGTGCGGCGTCACGAACGCGGCCGAGACCGCGGCCTCGCTGTCGCCTCTGATCGCCGCGAACTAGTTTCTACGAGGATCCGGGCGCTCCGCGCCCGCAGGCGCCAGCACGCGCAGGCTCTCGCGCCGGCTTAGCCCTGGCAGTAGAAGATCTCGACTGGTGTGCTCTGAGGCTGCTGTCCGACGGCCGACTGGTCTACCACGGGGAAGCCGGGCTCTATCGAGCAGCTGCGCGGCACCGGGGTGACGGTGCGAACGCCAGCCGCTGACAGCGTAGAGCGGGCGACCTCGAGTGCCTGCCCCTTCACGTCGGGAACCATCAGCATGCCACTGGCGACCGTCACTTCGACGCCCTGCCCGCGACCGAGTGTCTGCCCGGGCTTCGGGTTGACGTCGAGCACGACACCGGCCAGCTGGTTCGGGTCGTCGATCTTCGTGACGCTGCCGACCGTGAGGCCAGCTGCCTCGAGCTCTGCCGTGTACTCGTCGAGCGACAGGCGCGCGAACTCGGGCACTTCGGGATTCTCTGGGCCGATCGAGACGAAGACGTTCACCTTCGTCTCCGAGGTAACCCGCTCACCGGCCTCTGGGTCGGTGCGAATCACGCGGCCAGCAGCCACGTCGTCGCTCGGTATCTCTTGCACCACGGGCACGAGATCGAGACCCATCAGCTGGTTCACGGCATCGGCTTTCGCGACGTCGATGAGCTCTGGCACGACGCGGGTGTTCGCGGGCACCAGTGATCCTGGTGCCATCGTGGCCACCCAGAACACGACCGCCGCGACCACGGCGACCACGGTGAGAATCGCGGCCCAGATCCACATCACCGGCGGGCGGCTCTGCGAGCGAGTCGATGCACCTGTCTCAGACAGGCGGCGCAGCGCCAGGTCGGACTCGGAGACTTCGCTCTCGGCCTCGAACAGCACGTTCGACTGCGAGGCAGTCGTGTCTAGCCTGGGCATGGTGCCGGCGGCGGCGAGGCCTAGCGCGCTGCGAAACTCTGAGGCCGACTGGAACCTGCGCGCGCGATCCTTCGCGAGCGAGTGCAGCACCACACGGTCGAGCTCGGGCGACACCTTGGGGTCGCGCTCGCTCGGCGGTTGCGGCCGCTCGCTGACGTGCTGGTAGGCGACCGCGACGGCGGTGTCGCCCTTGAAGGGCACGTCGCCAGAGAGCAGCTCGTAGAGCAGCACGCCGGTCGAGTAGAGGTCGGTGCGGGTATCGACGGTCTCGCCCTTGGCCTGCTCAGGCGAGAAGTAGGCAGCTGTGCCGAGAATCGCGGTGGTCTGCTGCACCGTCGACGAGGTCTCGGACACCGCGCGGGCGATGCCGAAATCCATCACCTTCACCTGGCCGCTGCGGGTGATCATGATGTTCGCGGGCTTGATGTCGCGGTGCACGATACCGGCGCGGTGCGAGTACTCGAGCGCCGAGAGCACGGCATCAACGACTCGGCACGCCTCTGCCGGGGTGAGCTGCTCGTTGGCGGTGAGCTCGCGCAGGTTCTGCCCGTCGACGAACTCCATCACGATGAAGGGAAGCCGCTGCGGGCCCTCTGGTGTCTGAATCAGGTCGTCGCCCGCATCGAGCACGCGCACCACGCTCGGGTGCGCGAGCCGTGATGCCGACTGCGCCTCCTGCCGAAAGCGGGTGCGAAACTGCTCGTCGCCAGCCAGGTTGGCTCGCATGATCTTGATTGCGACCTGACGCCCGAGCTTCACATCGGTGCCGCGGTAGACGGTAGACATGCCGCCTTGCCCCAGCAACTCACCGATCGAGTATCGACCGGCAAGCATGCGCTGCGTGTTCGTTGCAGCTGTCTCCGACATTGATACCTTTTCTCGCTCGGGC
>JBEBTD010000036.1:0-14404 GCA_040393965.1 Leucobacter soli
TGAACATCGAGCGCGCCTACGGCGGCACCCGCAGCGACATGCGCCAGGCCGTGGCCCTCGCGCAGGCCGGCAAGATCGGCGTCGAGGTCGTGCGCTACCCGCTCGACGACGCGGTGCAGGCATTCGACGACCTGCATCACGGCAAGTTCCTGGGGGGGGCGTGGGGGGTGCGTTGGGGGGCGCCGCCCAGTCACTACTGGGTCCCGGGGTCGGGGCGCGACCCGGGAACCCTGTCTGTTCGCGAAACCTGCCCAGAGTTACGAAACAGGCTGATGCGTTGGCTCACCGGATATCGAGGGTGTCGTTCGGTCGGAGCTCTGCATTCTGTCGGAGAAAATCGGTGAAAAGCTCCGACCGAATGCAGAGCTCCGACCGAAGGTGCACGAGGGCGAAGGCACCGGTCTTCCGATCGAGGAGGGCCGTCAATGGAGACGCGCCGCCGGGCTCGCCGCTTCGGGTGAGCCGTTGGGCCTGGACAAGTGGGAGCTTCAGTAACCGACCAGCAGGTCGACGAGCACGCGATGCCCGAAATCGAGTGCCTGGAGGGGAACCCGTTCATCGACGCCGTGGAACATGCTCGGGAAGTCGAAGTCGGGGGGCAACTGCAACGGTACGAAACCGTAGCCGGAGATGCCGAGGCGGCTCAGGGCCTTATTGTCGGTGCCTCCGGGTAGGAGATAGGGCAGCACATGTGCGCCAGGATCCTGGTGGCGCAGGCTCGCCGCCATCGCGTCTACGATCTCGCTGCTGAAGGGGGCTTCGAGGCTGATGTCCGATCGCAGCACCTCCACTTCGATATGTGGGCCCACGATTCGCGCGATCTCTGCGAGCGCCCCTGCCTCGTCGCCGGGGAGCGAGCGAACGTCTACGAGTGCCTCGGCGAGGTCGGGGATGACATTGTGCTTGTATCCCGCCGAGAGCTGGGTGGGGTTCGCGGTGTTGCGCAGCCCCGCATCGACGAACCCGCCGCCCGGGCCTAGCCTCTTGACGAGTGCTTCGGGGTCGCTCGCGCGTTCGTCGAGCATGCTTGCGAGTGATGCTACGAGTTCGCTCGTGGTACCGCACAGCCGTACCGGCCATTCGTGCCTGCCGAGTGCGGCAACCGCCTCTGCGAGCGCGGTGACGGCGTTGTCGTGCCATACCCGCGACCCGTGTGCTGCCGTACCTCGGGCGCGCAACCGGATCCAATCGAGCGACTTCTCTCCGGTCTGGATCAGGTAAGCGCGTTTGCCTGCGACCTCGACCGAGTACCCGCCGACCTCGCTGATCGCCGTGCCCGCACCTGCGAACAGCTCCGGGTGCTCGGTGACCAGGTAGTGGGAGCCGAACGCTCCGCCGTCTTCCTCGTCAGCGAAGAACACGAGGATCACGTCGCGTCGGGGTTGCTTGCCTGCTCGCAGGATCTCCGCGACGGCGCTCAGCATCATCGCGTCCATATCCTTCATGTCGACGGCACCGCGACCCCAGAGCATCCCATCGCGTATGACGCCGCCGAAGGGGTCCACGCTCCAGGCCTCCGGGGCCGCCGGAACGACATCGAGGTGGCCGTGCAGCACGAGCGCCGGAAGACCGCGATCCATGCCAGCGATCCGCGTGATGACATTCGCGCGACCGGGGGCCGACTCGATGATGCGCGGTTCAAGGCCGAGTGAGCGCAGATGCTCCGCGACGTAGTCGGCGGCAGGGCGCTCCGGGCGAGCGTTCCCTCCGCCGTAGTTGCTCGTGTCGAATCGGATCAGGTCTCTGGCGATGCGTGCCGTCCCCGAAAGCGGGGTCTCATCGATCTGCTGCTCGTGCATGACGTTTCTTCGTTTCTGCTCGGTACGGTGCTCGGGTTTGGCGCGCGGTTTCGGTGTTCGGCTTCAGCGCTCGCGCTCAGAAGATGGACCATCGGGCGCTGCGCGAGAAGTGCTCTAGCGCCGCGAGGCCTCCGATGGAGTTGCCCTTCCCATCGAGCGGTGGGCTCCACACGCAGACGGAGCCGACGCCGGGGAGCACGCCGACGATACCGCCGCCGATGCCGCTCTTCACAGGAATGCCGATTCGGTAGGCGAGATCTCCCGCCGCGTTGTACATGCCAGCGGTGAGGAGCACGGCGTTGACGCGGCGGCGATTCTCGAAGTCGAGTACGTGTCGCTGCTGGCCCTTCGCCGCGAGGAACAGGGCGGCGCGCGCCGTGTCCTCAGCGGAAGCCTCGATAGCGCACTGCCTGAAGTATGCGCGCAGCAGGGTGGGGATCGGGGTCTGGATGCGTCCGGCTTCGGCGAGCAGATGCGCGATGGCCGAGTTGCTGTGTGCGTGAGCCTGCTCGGAGCGTGCGACGCGATTTGAGAAGCGGATGCTCGGATTGCCGGAGAGTTCTCTGATGAGCTCGAGCGTCGGGTGCAGCCCATCGCCGTTGCGCGAATGCAGCATGTCAGTGACCACGAGCGCCCCGGCGTTGACGAAGGGGTTCTTCGGCTGCCCGTTTCGCGCTTCGAGCTCGGCCAGCGAGCGGAACGCCTGCTCCGTCGGCTCCCAGCCCACGTCGTTCCAAGCCTGGGGCTCTTCGCGCAGCAGGGCGACGAGCGCGAAGAGCTTGGTGATGCTCTGCAGCGAGAAGGTTGCCGTGTCTCCGCGCACGATGGTGGTGCCGTTCAGTAGCGCGATGGCGAAGCCGAAGGCCTCTGCCGGTGCCGAGGCGAGTTCGGGCACTAGCGTCGTCACCGAGCCTCTGCCGGCGGCTACCAGGCCCTTCGCTATCGAGGCCTCGACGATCTCGCCAAGAGCTTCCGGGCGCGTCTCCGGGGCGTTGGTTCGGCCGATGTGTGTGCTCATGTGTGTGCTCATTCGGGTACTCCGGCCGGTGAATGGGAGGTGGCCCAGCGCAGGGTGTCGAGCCCGATACCGCCGAGTGCGAGGGTGCGGGTGTGAAAGTCCCGGAGCCGGAAGGGCTGCCCGGTGGCCTTGGCCCGGTGCTCCGCCGCAGAGCGGGCCAGCTCCCATTCGCGTTGGCCGAGGCTGTAGCAAGCCGCCTGCCCGGGCCAGCCGAGATAGCGCAGCACCTCGTAGCGCAGCGACTTCTCGTTCATCACGGTGTGCTGTCGCATGAAGGCGAATGCGTACTCTGCCGTCCACGCCCCCATGCCATCGGGTCGGGGCAGGCCGAGGTGAAGCCCGATATCGAGCACGACGCGCGCGGCGCGCATGCGCGCCGCATCGAGCATGCCGAGCTGCGACCCGGCATCATCGAGGTACCCCAGTTCGTGCATCAGCTGCTCGGCGTATAGCGCCCACCCCTCGCGATGCCCCGAGGTGCCGGCGACACTTCGCCGCCAGACGTTGAGGCTCGACTCCGCGAGCGCGGCCCCTCCCATCTGCAGGTGGTGGCCGGGCACTCCCTCGTGGTAGACGGTGGTGCGTTCGCGCCAGGTATGAAACTCGGTGATCCCTGCCGGCACCGACCACCACATCCGCCCCGCGCGCTGGCCGTCGAGCGAGGGCTCGGTGTAGTAGATGCCGCCGTCCTGCGAGGGGGCGATGCGGCACTCGAGTCTGCGAAGACCCGCCGGAATCTCGAAATAGGCGTCGGCGAGCGACTCGATCGCCTCATCGCTCACCTCCTGCAGCCAGGCCTGCAGCGCGTCGACACCTTGCAACAGATAGTCAGGGTCGCGGTTCAGCCGTTCGAAGGCCTCGTGCAGCGAGTCTCCTCCGGTGATCGCTCGGGCCAGGCTTCGTTGCCGATCGGTGAGATCTGCGAGCAGTTCGAGCGCCCAGTCGTGGCACTCCTCGAAATCGATGCCGGTGCCGAGAAACCCGCGCGAGGCGATCGCGTACCGTTCACGACCCACAGCATCCTCATCGGTCGCGGCGCCGGCGAGCTCATCCTGTAGGAATGTCGCGAGCTCGGCGTAGGAGCGCTCGGCCTCCGTAGCGCGCACACGCAGCTCCGCGCCGAGCGCGTCGGAAACCGGGGCGTCGCCGAATTGTCGGCGGAACAGACCCGCTGCGACCTGTTCCGCCTGTCTCGCCACGGCGTGTACTTGGCGCAGTGCGACCGGCGGCCCCGAGCGCGCCCGCTCGCCTAGGCTCACCCGATAGCCCGCAAGCGCCTTGGGCACCTCGCCGAGTCGGCGAGCTATGGCCTCCCAGTCCTGTTCGTCGTGCCTCGGCATCAGGTCGAAGGAGTTGCGGATCTCCTGCGCCGGCGAGTCGATCACGTTGAGTTTGCCGATGAGCATGTCAGCGTCGTGTTCGGCTATCAGCTGCTCGCTCTCGCGCCGTAGCTCCCGCGCGGTGACCTCTTGGTCGAAGGTCTGCGGTGGGCTCAGAGCGAGCATGCGATGCAACTGCCGGGCCGCTTCGATGACTTCTTCGTGGCCTTCGGGCGAGTAGTCGGGGAGGTCGGGCCCGGGCAGCCCGATTCGGGTGCCGAGCACCGGGTTGAGCCGCGTGCGGGTCTCGACCCAGTCGTTCGCGAGCGAATCGAGGTCGCGATCGCCTGGGGTCATCGCGCGAGCTCCTCGGCCGCGGGGAACGCTATCCTGATCGGATGGGAAGTACGCGTGTCGCCAAGGATCCCGAACTCGTCGCGCTGGGGCTGCGGCTGCGTGCCGAACGTCAGCGGCTGGGGTTCAGCCTTGAAACATTGAGCACGCGATCGGGTGTGAGCTTCGGTCTCATCAGTCAGCTGGAACGAGGCCTCGGCAACCCGGCCTACCGATCCTTGCGACGTGTCACCGAGGCGCTCGGGCTGCCGCTTTCCCAGCTGATGAGCGAATCCGAGCGGCAGCAGGATGCGGTCGTGCGCGCGGGCGACCGGCATCGTCTGCCGCTGCTCGAGTCCGAGCCGGAGCATCAGCAGGTGGTGCGGGAACTGCTGACGCCGAGTGCGCAGGGATCTCTGCAGGTTATCCGCAGTCTGATCCCGCCGGGGTTCAGCAACGAGGGCAAAGCCTTCCGGCACATGGGCACGGAGTGCGTGGTGGTCGAGTCCGGCGTGCTCACCGTGGTGCACGGTGAGCGCCGGGTGGAGCTTCTTGCGGGCGATTCGATGACCTACTCGTGCTCGGTACCGCACTGGTGGGCGAACGTCACGGATACCGAGTGCGTGGTCATCGGTGCGGTGACGCCCTTCGAATAGCGTCGAGCGGCTCATCGCGCCGCTTCGAGGGCGAAGAGCTCGTAGAGGCGCCCGAGCTCTGCGAGGGGATCCTCGTGATCGTCGACCCTCAGATCGATGCTGTCGCTCGGTGCGATCACGCCCGAAAGCCGATGCTCGGTGACCATCAGTGCTGCCGACTGCCGCCCGCGCACGTCGCCGCCCGCGGCATCTCCGGCGCTCAAGCACCTCAGCAGTCTGCGCGCGAGCATGTCTTGAGTGGTCGGGGCGGGAGTCGCGTAGAAGGCGTCGAGCATGTCGGTGAGCACAGGGGCGCCGGCTACCAGGTTGCCCACTGCGACGGTGTGGCCTCGCTGGATCGACTCGGCATGCGAACTACATTCGCTGCCGGTGTGGGTCGCCGAGCGGCCCTGGGCGTCGATCACGGTGAGCTGTCGGCGCTCGGGGTGGGGATCCACCTGGCTGAGGGATCGTACGATGAACTCGGGCGAGAGCCCGCGTTCGAGTGAGTCGAGGGCGTAGCGTCGCAGCGCTCGGTTGGTATAGGCCTGCGTGGCGACGACACCCACCCCCGGGCGGAGCTCCGGCACGCCGGCACCGACCGCAAGCGCCTTGCTCGCCGTCGCGATGCCGAGGAGGCCGTGTTCGGGAATGCTTACCGCGATGGTGAATGTCATGAGCGCTCCTTCATTGGTGCCTGTGGATCCGGTAACTTAGCGGATCAAAAAATGTCCGGTTGAAATAATGATGAAGATATCATATAAATGATGGCAGCCCTATCCGCCTCAATGAAGGAAGTGCCAATGAAGACACGAATGCTACTCACCGGAGCCGCGCTGACCAGCGCGCTGGCCCTCATTCTCACCGGCTGCTCGAGCGGTGAAGGTGTGGATCTCGGTGGGGCCGGTGGCGAAACGACGAGCGGCGGCAGCGTGATGCAGGCGGCCATCGCAGGCGAGCCCGACCAGCTGGACCCCCACAAGACCTCTTCCTACTTCTCGTTCCAGGTGCTCGAGAACGTCTACGACACCCTTGTGATGCCCGACGAGAACCTCGAGATGCAGCCCGCGCTCGCCGAGAGCTGGGAGCTGAGCGATGACCAGCTCACCTGGACCTTCAAGCTGCGCGGGGGCGTCGCGTTCCACGATGGCTCGCCCTTCACCTCGGCCGACGTGCTCTACTCGTACAACCGCATGATTGACGAGGAGCTCTCGAACGCTTGGCGCCTCGGCGCGATCGAATCGATCGAGGCCCCCGACGAGCACACCGTCGTCATCAAGGTCGCCCAGCCCACGCCCAACCTGCTCTCCAGCCTCGGCGGGTTCAAGGGCGTCGCGATCGTGCAGCAGGAGAACATCGAGAGCGGCGAGGTGACCAACCACCCGGTCGGCACGGGCCCCTTCAGCGTCGCGAACTACACGCAGAGCGACTCGATCGAGCTCGCTGCGAACCCTGACTACTGGGGCGGCGCCCCGAAGATCGACGGGGTGAAGTACCGCTTCATCTCGGAGGGCTCAACCGCCATCGCCGCGCTGAAGAACGGTGAGATCGACTGGACCGATTCGATCCCAACTCAGCAGCTCTCTCAGCTCGAGGGCGAAGCGCTGAACATCGGCATCGAGCCGAGCACCGACTACTGGTACCTCGCGCTCAACCAGGCCAAGGAACCCTGGAGCGACATTCGAGTGCGCCAGGCCATCGGCTACGCGATCGATCGTGACGCCATCGCGCAGGTCGCCGGCTATGGCACCGCAGAGGTCAACCAGCTCGCTATTCCCACGCAGAGCCTCTGGTACACCGAGTACAAGCCCTTCAGCACCGACATCGAACAGGCGAAGAAGCTGCTCGATGAGGCCGGTGTCACCGGGGCCAAGCTCGATCTGCTCGCCACGACCGACTACCCCGAGACGGTCACAGCCGCTCAGATCATTGCCGACAATCTCGAGCCCCTCGGCATCGAGGTCTCGATCCGTCAGCCCGACTTCGCCACCTGGCTCGATGAGCAGAACAGCGGTAACTTCGACATGCTGATGATGGGCTGGCTTGGAAACATCGACCCCGATGACTTCTACTACTCGCAGCACCACAGCAACGGCTCCAGCAATGCGCAGGGCTTCAAGAACGCGAAGGTCGACGAGCTGCTCGACGCCGGGCGCATCGAGACCGACACCGATAAGCGCAAGGCGATCTACGCCGAGGCTGCCACCATCATCGCCGACGAGGCCAGCTACATCTACCTCTACAACCCCTCGGTGGTCCAGGCCTGGAGCGACAAGCTTGAGAACTACAGCGTGCGGAGCGACCGCGCGGTGCGCTTCTCGGATGTGTCCCTCGCGAAGTAGCCGCATACGATCATGACGCAGACGACATCAGCACAAGCGCCTCGAACCAGGCGCGGCGGTGCGACCCTCAAGTTCCTACTCTCGCGCCTCCTTCACACCATCGTGGTGCTGTTCGGGGTGCTCGTGCTGGTGTTCATCCTGATCCACCTCGTGCCCGGCGACCCGGTGCGCATTGCGCTCGGTACCAGGTATACGCAGGAGGCCTACGATGCGCTCAGCGCCGCGTCGGGGCTGGACAGGCCGCTCATCCAACAGTTCTTCAGCTACGCGGGTAATGCCCTCACCGGAGACCTGGGCGTCAGCTTCAGAAACGGTGACCCCGTCACCCTGCTGCTCCTCGACCGGCTTCCCGCAACCCTGTCGCTTGCGACGATGGGCCTGCTGATCGCACTGCTCATCTCTATCCCGGCCGGCACCTACTCGGCGCTGAACGAGGGCAAGTTCAGCGACGGGCTCGTGCGCGTGTTCAGCCAGTTCGGCGTCTCGATTCCCGATTTCTGGATGGGCATGCTGCTCATCACGCTGTTCGCCAGCGTGCTCGGCATGCTGCCGTCTTCCGGGTACACGCCCTTCGGTGAAGATCCCGGCGGCTGGTTGCGTCACGTCATCATGCCGGCTGTCACGGTCGGTGTCGTTGCCGGGGCCATCATGACGCGCTATGTGCGCGGGGCGGTGCTCGAAGTCGCAAACATGAACTACGTGCGCACGGCTCGCTCGAAGGGGCTCAAAGAGCGCACCGTCGTCGGGCTGCATATCGCACGCAACGCATTCATCCCTGTGCTCACCATCGCGGGGATCCAGCTCGCCACCATGCTCGGCGGCGTGCTCGTGGTCGAGGTCATCTTTGCCTGGCCGGGTCTCGGCCGACTGGTCTTCGACTCGGTCGCCTCCCGAGATTACCCCGTCGTCCAGGGAGCCGTGCTGCTCATCGCGCTGATCTTCCTGCTGGTCAACTTCATCGTCGATCTGCTCTACGCACTCATCGACCCGAGGATCCGACTCTCATGAACGCCCCAGACACCATTGCGATGGCCGTTCAAGACGGCCGTAAGCCTCGTGCCTCCGCACTTGCGCTGTTCCTGCGCAACCCCATCAGCCTCGTCGGCAGCATCGTGCTCGCGGTCATGCTGCTCGCTGCGATCCTCGGCCCGATCATCGCGCCCTACGGAATCAACGTGACCGATGTCGGCAACGCGCTCCGAGCGCCGAGCGCCGAGCACATCTTCGGCACCGACGAACTCGGACGAGACGTCTTCTCACGGGTGCTCGTGTCGGCCCAGGTATCGCTCAGAGTCGCCGTGATCAGCGTCGCGATCGCTCTCATCGTGGGGGTCGGGCTCGGCGTCATCTCGGGCTACGCCGGTGGGTTTCTCGACAATCTGCTCATGCGCGTGACCGACGTGCTGTTCGCCTTCCCCATGCTCATCCTCGCGCTCGCCATCGTCGCGATGCTCGGGCCGGGCGCCGGCACCGCCACCATCGCTATCGGCGTGGTGTACGTGCCGATCTTCGCGCGTATCGCGAGGGCGAGCACACTCAGCGTGCGCACCGAACCCTATGTGCTCGCTTCGCAGACGATGGGGACTGGTCATGCGCGGGTGCTCCTCACCCATATCCTCCCGAACATCTCCGGGCCGGTGATCGTGCAGACCTCGCTCTCGCTGGCCTTCGCGATTCTCTCCGAGGCCGCGCTCTCCTTCCTCGGCCTCGGGGTGCAGCCTCCCCAGCCCTCATGGGGACGCATGCTCTTCGAAGCGCAGGCCTTCCTCGGCAGCGCATGGTGGCTCAGCGTGTTCCCCGGTGCCGCGATCTTCGTGACGGTGCTCGCATTCAACCTGGTCGGCGACGGCCTCAGAGACGTGCTCGATCCCCAGCGACGAAGCGTCATCGAGCAGAGAGGTGGCCGCGCATGACTGCCGCGACGCAAGCAGTGTTCTCCGTTCGCGATCTCAAGGTGCGCATCGGGCAGAAAGAGATCGTGCACGGGCTGAGCTTCGACGTGCACCCGGGACAGACCGTCGGTATCGTGGGCGAGTCGGGCTCGGGTAAATCGGTGAGCGTGCTGAGCTCCACCAGGCTGCTCGATCTGCCGCACCAGCGCGTGAGCGGGCAATCCCTGCTCGGTGGGATCGACCTGGTACGTGCCTCGAAAGCTGAGTTGCGCAGCATACACGGCAATCGTGTGGGCTTCGTCTTCCAGGATCCCAGCACCTCGCTCAACCCCCTGCTCACGCTCGAGAGGCAGCTCACGGAGGGGCCTAAGCTGCATCTGCGCATGAGCCATGCCGAGGCTCGTAAGCGGGCCATCGGGCTGCTCGAAGCGGTCGGGCTGCCCGATCCAGAGCAGCGTTTGGGCTCCTACCCTCATCAGCTCTCCGGCGGGCAGAGGCAGCGAGTGATGATCGCAGTCGCGCTCGCCTGCGACCCGGAGGTGCTCATCGCCGATGAGCCCACCACCGCGCTCGACGTGACGACGCAAGCGCAGATCGTCGACCTCGTGAAGGAGATGCAGCACGAGCGCGGAATGGGTGTGGTGTGGATCAGCCATGATCTCGGCGTGATCGGGCAGGTCGCCGACGACGTGACCGTGCTCTTGCACGGCGACCCCGTCGAGCAGCGGCCGGTACTCGACATCTTCGACGACCCCCGGCACGAGTACAGCCGGCGACTGCTCGCCTCCCGCCCCTCGCTCGAGCGCCCGGGGCCGGTGCCTTCGAAGGTCGCCGAAGAGGTGCTGCTGACCGTGAGTGATCTCGATGTGCGCTTCCCCGTGAAGACGCCGGCGGGCAACACCTGGGTGCATGCGGTCAAGGGCGTGAGCTTCGAGATGCGCAAGGGCGAGACACTCGGCCTCGTGGGCGAGTCGGGCTCCGGCAAGTCGACCATCGCTGGAGCCCTCACCGGCCAGGTCTCGGCGGAGAAAGGCTCGATGCTGCTCTCGGGTCGAGACATCGCCGCGGCGAAGGGTAAGGAGCGCAAAGAGTTGCGCCGCCGCCTGGCAATGGTGTTTCAGGATCCCTTCTCGGCGTTGAACCCGCGAATGAAGGTGCGTGATGCGATTGCCGAGCCGCTCATCGTGCACGGTCTCGCGGGTGGTGCCCAGGGGAGAGCGCATCGCATCGTCGATCTGCTCGCCTCGGTCAATCTTGATGCCGAGTTCGCCGATCGCTTTCCGCACGAGATGTCGGGCGGGCAGCGGCAGCGAGTGTGCATTGCTAGGGCACTCGCCTGCGAGCCGGATGTGCTGATCCTCGACGAGTCGACCGCGTCGCTCGACGTCTCGATTCAGGCGGATGTGATGGAGCTGCTGAAGGAGTTGCAGCAGCAGCTCGGACTCGCCTATCTGTTCATCGCCCACGACCTCGCGGTCGTACACGAGATGAGTCATCGGGTGATGGTGATGCGGCGCGGTGAGATCGTCGAAGCAGGTACCAGCGCTGAACTATACCGGCAGCCAAAGCACGAGTACACCAGATCGCTGCTCGCCGCGATCCCGCCGACGGAGCCGCAGCGAGGCTGAGATCCCGAGAGACCGTGACCTGCGCGGGCCATACTGAACGAGGGAACATGCAGCCATCGCCGCTACCAGGAGCGCGCGGCGATCGAGCTGCTGCAGGAGCTGATTCGCGAGGCCTGCGTCAACGGCGGTTCGCGCGAATCGGGTCAGGAGAGTTGCAACGTGCGGGTGCTTCAGGGCTTCCTCGTCGATTCGACGGGTGCACTCTCGGATCACCTCGACATTCGGGTGTTCGAATCGGCCCCGGCAGGGCATCGCTTGTCGCGCGACTGAGCGGTACCGATTGGCGCCTCACCCTGCGGGGTCGCCCCGGGCATGCATCTATTCCCTACGGCTCCGACGGCTTGGCCCGCCGAGTCGGTGAAGTGTTGCAGCGGATCGATTCGGCTGAGCCAGAGATCGTGTTGGGCGAACTCTGGGAGGCGTTCGTCGCCGCGCGGATCGGCTGCGGGGCATCGGGGAATTCCGCGCTCGCCGCGCGACTGCTGGATCCCGCGCTCATCGATGCAGCGCTCCCGCATCTCGGTGGCATCGCAGGCTACGCGCACGCGGTGTCGCGCAACACGATCGCACCAACCGTGCCGATCCTGGCGGAGGGCGCCTCGGATGCGCGTACTCTGCGAGAGCTGGGCAACCCTCTTCGGCTTCGGCCTGCTCGGCCCGGAGTGGAGCTATGAGCGCTATCGAGAGGGCGTGCACGGCAATGACGAGCGTGTCGATGTCGAATCGATCGAGCTCACGATGGCCGCGCCCAGGCGCATCGTCGTTGACCGCATCGAACCCGATTGCGAGCGCACGGGCATCGGCCCAGAACGGCCTGATGCCGATCCTCGTCAGCGACGCAGAATGCCCATCGCGTCGTAGACGCGGGCGAGGGTGGCCGAGGCGACCTCGTTCGCGCGATCCGCGGCGCCCGAGAGCAGGCGGTCGAGTTCGGCCTTGTCGGACAGCAGCTCGTTCGTGCGCTCGCGCACCGGCGTGAAGGTCTGCTCGACCACCTCGGCGAGACCCTTCTTCAGATCGCCGTAGCCCTTGCCCTCGTACTCGCGCTCGAGCGACTCGACCATGCGGCCGGTCAGCACCGAGTAGATGGTGAGCAGGTTCGAGACGCCGGGCTTGTTCTCGCGGTCGAAGCGAATCTCGCCGTCGGCGTCGGTCACGGCGCGCATGATTTTCTTCTTCGTCGCGTTCGGCTCGTCGAGCACATTGATGAGCCCGGCCTCGCTCTCGGCCGACTTCGACATCTTGGCGGTCGGGTTCTGCAGGTCGAAGATCTTCGCGGTGCCCTTCTGGATCTGCGCCTCGGGCACGGTGAAGGTCTCGCCGAAGCGGCTGTTGAAGCGCGTCGCCAGGTCGCGGGTCAGCTCGACGTGCTGGCGCTGATCCTCGCCCACCGGCACCGAGTCGGCCTGGTAGAGCAGGATGTCGGAGGCCATCAGGATCGGATAGGTGAAGAGGCCCACCGAGGCGGCGTCGGCGCCCTGCTTCTGCGACTTGTCCTTGAACTGGGTCATGCGGCTCGCCTCGCCGAAGCCCGTGAGCGTGTTCAGCACCCAGGCGAGCTCGGCGTGCGCCGGAACGTGCGACTGCACGAACAGCGTCGACTTCGCGGGGTCGATGCCGGCCGCGATGTACTGGGCCGCGGTGGCGCGGGTGCGCTCGGCCAGATCCGCCGGATCCTGCGGCACGGTGATCGCGTGCAGGTTCACGACGCAGAAGAAGGCGTCGTAGCTCTCCTGCATCACCGTCCACTGGCTCAGCGCGCCGATGTAGTTGCCGAGGTGCAGCGAGCCGGCCGAGGGCTGCATGCCGCTGAAGATGACGGGTTTGTGGTGTTCGTTGCTCATGTTCGTGCTTCTGCGTTTCTCTCGTTCGCCTCCCCGTCATTCTGCGCGAAGTCGCAGGATCAATGGTGGGATGCGGTGTGTTCGTGAACCCGGCGACCTTCGAGGCGGCAGGGCGGCGGGCGGGTCGCCCGGAGGTGAGGGGCGAGGATCAGGCCGTGTAGTCGACGACCACGGGCGCGTGATCGGACCATCGCTCGGCGTAGCTCGCGGCGCGGTCGACCGCATAGTTCGTGACGCGGTCGGCGAGCGGCGGGGTGACCACGTGGTAGTCGATGCGCCAGCCCGTATCGTTGTCGAAGGCCTGGCCCCGTTGCGACCACCAGGTGTAGGGGCCGTCGACCTCGCCGGCCCAGCGTCGGCCCACGTCGACCCAGCCGAAGCCGGCGCCCTCGGTGCCGTCGACGCCCAGCACGTTCTCGCCGAGGGGGCCGAAGAAGCGGTCGAAGTAGGCTCGTTCGCGGGGCAGGAAGCCTGCGCGCTTCACATTGCCGCGCCAGTTCTTGATGTCGAACTCGCGGTGGCCCACGTTGAGGTCGCCCACGACCGCGGCGTACTCGCGCTCGAGGGCGAGCTCGGCGAGGCGGGGGCCCATCGCGTCGAGGAAGGCCCACTTGGCCTCCTGGCGCGGGGTGTCGACCTCGCCCGAGTGCACGTAGGTGCTGACCACGGTGAAGGGCTTGCCCCCGAGGTCGAAGTCGGCCTCGAGCCAGCGGCCGCTCGACTGAACCGTCTCCTGCAGATCGTCGGTGCCGAGGCCGATGCGATGCGCCGATGCGGGGACGCGGCTTGCGATCGCGACGCCGGCACGACCCTTGATCGCGCAGGGGTCGTGCAGGATGTGCCACTCGTCGCCGAGCAGTTCGAGCAGGTGCTCGTCCTGCGCGCGAACCTCCTGCATGGCGAGCACGTCGACGCCTCGATTCTCGAGCCAGGCGCCCATGCCCTTGCGGAATGCGGCACGGATGCCGTTCACGTTCACGGACGCTACGCGCAGGGAATCAGCCATGCGCCCCAGTCTACTTCGAGTACTCGGCGCCGGTTGGTGCGGCGCCGCCGTGCCCTGCTCTGCCGCGCCCGCTGCCCCGCCGCACCCCTCCGCGCCCCGCCCCTCCGTCGGAGTTCTGCACTCGGTCGGAGCCTTTCCCCGGACTCTCTCCGACGGAGTGCAGAACTCCGACCGAAGAAGGGCGGTGGCGCTAGGCTCGGGTCATGGCAGCGCAGCACACCGGAGCGAAGGATCACATCGTCGCGATCGACCAGGGCACGACCAGCACTCGCGTGATCGTGTTCGACCGGCGGGCTCGTGCGGTGGCGAGCGCGCAGCGCGAGCACCGGCAGATCTTCGAGCGGCCCGGCTGGGTGGGGCACGACGCGAACGAGATCTGGCGGGTCACCCGCGAACTGCTGCGGGAGGCGCTCGCGAAGGCGCGGCTCGACGCGGAACGCATCGCCGGCGTCGGCATCACGAATCAGCGCGAGACTGCCGTGGTGTGGGATGCGGCCACGGGCGAGCCCATCGCCGACGCGATCGTGTGGCAGGACACCCGCACGCAGTCGATCATGGACGCGCTCGCCGCCGAGGTCGATCCGGCCA
>JBEBTD010000037.1:0-13691 GCA_040393965.1 Leucobacter soli
CTCCTCCGCTCCTCCGCGTCCGGACACTACCTGCCCTTCCGCCGCGGTTTCTAGGGCGGTAAGTGACCGGCTGCGGGGAGAGATCGGAGGATCGGGCTGCGGGGAGAGCTCGGAGGATCGGGCTGCTGGGAGAGCTCGGGCCGGGGAGGGATCTCAGCTGCGGCTACTCGACGAGCTTGCCCTTGACCGAGTCGTCCGCCGCGGCGTGGGCGAGCTCGCGGAACGAATCCGGCGCCTCGGCCACGGGCTCGAAGGTCACGCCGCCGCCCGGCGTCCAGATGAAGCTGCCGCGCAGCTCGTCGCTCTGCTCGGGGAAGTCGGAGCGGTTGTGGCAGCCGCGGGTCTCCCGGCGTTCGAGCGCGCACTCGAGCGTCGCGCGTGCGGCGAGCATCGATCCGTAGAGGTCGAAGGCATGGGCGAGATCGTCGAAGCCCGCGATGTCGGGGTGAGCGGTCAGATGCGCGACGCGATCCTCGAGGTCGTCGAGCTTCGCGATGCCCGCCCGCAGGCCCGCCTCGCTGCGCACCACGCCCGCGTGCTCCGTCATGAGATCGCGCAGTGCCCGCTGAAGCAGTCGCGGGCTCTCGTGCGAGCCGGCCGCGGCGCTGCCGCCGAGCAGCCCCTGCATCTCCGCGCGCGCCTCGGCGACGGCCTCGGGGGAGCGCCGCACCTCGGTGAGGCCGGCGACGTACGCCGCCGCGTCCTCGCCCGTGATGCGGCCGTAGACGAGCAGCTCGATGAGCGAGTTCCCGCCGAGGCGGTTCGCGCCGTGCAGGCCCGACGAGGCCTCGCCGATCGCGTAGAGCCCGTCGACGCCGGTGCCGTGATCCTCGGCCCGCACCCAGACGCCGCCCATCGAGTAGTGGGCCGTCGGCGCGATCTCGATCGGCTGCTCGGTGATGTCGAGCATCTGCAGATCGATCATGGTGCGGTAGACCCGGGGCAGCTTCTCGAGGATCGTCTCGCGCGGCAGGTGGGAGACGTCGAGGAAGACGCCGCCGTTCGTGGTGCCGCGCCCCTCGATGATCTCGGTGTAGCTCGCGAGGGCCACGCGGTCTCGGGTCGAGAGCTCCATGCGCTCGGGGTCGTACTTCGCCATGTACCGCTCGCCGAGGGCGTTGCGCAGGATGCCGCCCTCGCCCCGCGCCGCCTCGCTGACCAGGGTGCCGGCCGCCTCCGCGGGCTCCAGGATGCCGGAGGGGTGGAACTGCACGAGTTCGGCGTCGCGGATCCTCGCCCCCGCGAGCGCGGCGAGCCGGAACGAGTCGCCCGTGTTCTCGTCGCGGCGCGAGGAGGTGTTGCGCCAGATGCGGTTGTGGCCGCCGGCGGCGAGGATCACGGCATCCGCGTGGATGACGACCGGTCTGCCGTCGACGATGTCGAAGCCGTACGCGCCGAAGATGCGGCCGTCGCTCTCGAGCAGCCGGGTGATGTAGATCGTGTCGACGATGGGCACGTCGAGCTCGCGGGCGCGGCGCAGCAGAGTGCGCTGGATCTCGAGGCCCGTGTAGTCGCCCGCGTAGCAGGTGCGGCGGTACTTGTGCGCGCCGAAGAAGCGCTGGCTGATGCGGCCGTCGGCCTCGCGGGCGAACGGCATGCCCCAGCGCTCGAGGTCTTCGATGCCGCGGGCGGCGTTCTTCGCGACGACCTCGACGATCGCCGGGTCGGCGAGGAAGTACGACTCGCGAAGAGTGTCGGCGGCGTGCTGCTCCCAGCTGTCCTCGGGATCCATTGTGCCGAGGGCGGCGTTGATGCCACCGGCGGCGAGGGTGGTGTGGGCGTCGTGCTTGCGGCGTTTGCCGACCGCGAGCACCTGCACGCCGCGCTCGGCGAGCTCGATGGCGGCGCGCAGGCCGGCGCCCCCGGTGCCGATGACGAGCACGGAGGTCGAGAGCAGGCGTTCGCCGGCTCGGGTGCTGGTTGCTGTGGGTGTGGTGTAGCTCATGGGCACCACGCTAGGGAGCCACCGATGATTACTCCAATGAATAGATTTCATGATGACGATGCGTTTAGGCTATGAATCATGAATCTCGAGCAATTGCGGGGCTTCGCCGAGGTGGCCCGGCTCGGCCACTTCACCAGGGCCGCCGAGCAGCTGCATCTCGCACAGCCCTCGCTGAGCCGCCAGATCTCGGCGCTCGAGGCGGATCTCGGCGCCAGGCTCTTCCACCGCGCCCGCGGCAACGTCGCGCTCACCGCCGCGGGGGAGCGGCTGCTGCCGATCGCGCGGCGCATGCTCGCCGACGCCGAGACCGCGCGCAGCGAGATGGCCGAGCTCGCAGGGCTGCGCCGCGGCCGCATCCGCCTCGGCGCGACGCCGACGCTGTGCACGAGCCTCGTCGTGGAGGTGCTGGCCGAGTTCCGCGAGCGCTACCCGGGCATCGATGTCGAGATGCTCGAACGAGGATCGCGCAGCCTCATCGCCGCGCTCATGGAGGGCGCGCTCGACCTCGCGCTCATTGTCACGAGCGTCTCATCGGGTGCCGCACGGGCCGTGCTCGAGCGGGAACCCATCCTGAGCGAGCGCCTCGTCGTCGTCTCGGCAGCGGATCGGCCGGATCCGTTCGCCGGGGCAGACGGGGCAGGTGGGGCATGTGGGGCGGGTCTCGAACCGGGCGGAGCCGAAGGCGACGCGATCCTCGTGCCCGAACGCGCGATCTCACTCGCCGAACTCGCACGCGTGCCGCAGGTCTGGTTCGACGAGAACTACGATCTGCGCGTCGCGATGGACGCGGCGTTCGGCGCGGAGGGGCTGACCCCGACGGTCGCCGTGGAAGGCGTCGAGATGGACGCGGCTCTGCGCTTCGCCGAGCGCGGCATCGGGGTCGCGGTCGTGCCGGCGATGGTCGCGGTCGACCGCCCGGCGCTGCGGGCGACCCCGCTCGCCTCGCCCGCGCTCACGCGCACGATCAGCGTCGCCCGCCGCAGCGATATGGCGCCGTCGCACGCGGGCGCGGCGATGCAGGCACTCATCCGCGAGACGGCCGACCGGCTGGCCGGCCTCGAGCACGGGCTCGTCGCCCGGGTCTGAGGGGTCGGGCGCTCCGCGGGCGGTCGCGATCCTCGCACGGAACCTCGGCCCTGACTCTCTGCCCGGAACCTTTGCACCGGAATCTCGACCCTCGCTCTGAATCCGCCGAGATCCTACGTTCGTGCCGAGATCCTACGAAAAAACGCCGCAGAAACATAGGATCTCGAGGCGAACGTATGATCTTGGCGGCGTGAGTTTCGAGGCTGAGGCCCAAGGGGAAAGGGCGGGCCCGGCGACACCGTCCGAGCCCGCCCCGTTTGGCGAGGCCGTTACTTCGCTGTAACGACCTCGGTCTCTACCAGCGCGTACGCCGTCTCGCCGTGGGCCAGCTCGTCGATGCCGGCCTCCTCGACTTCGTTCGGGACGCGCAGGCCGGTGACGAGCTTCACGCCGAGGGCGATCAGCAGCGACACCACGAAGGAGTAGACCATCACCGCGAGCACCGAGACGGTCTGCACGAGCAGCAGCCCGGCGCCGCCGCCGACGAGCAGGCCGTCGTCGAAGGCGAAGAAGCCGAGGTACAGCGAGCCGATGACGCCGGCGACGAGGTGCAGGCCGACCACGTCGAGCGAGTCGTCGTAGCCGAGACGGTACTTCCAGTCGATCGCGAAGGCGCAGGCGATGCCGGCGATGAGGCCGAGCAGCAGGCCGTAGAGGGGCGAGAGGTTCGCGGCGGAGGGGGTGATGGCGACGAGCCCGCCGACCGCGCCCGAGGCCGCGCCGACGACGCCGGGCTTCTTGCCGCGCAGCACATCGACGAGAATCCAGCCGATGATGCCGGCTGCGGGAGCGGCGAGGGTGTTGACGAGGATCAGGCCGGCCTCGCCGGTCTCGGTCGCGAGGCCCGAGTTGAAGCCGATCCAGCCGAACCACAGCAGTGCGGCGCCGATCGTGACGAGGGGCACGCTGTGCGGCTTGTGGGAGCCGGGGGCGAAGCCGAGGCGCTTGCCTGCGACGAGGGCGAGCGCGAGCGCCGCGGCTCCCGCGTTGATGTGGATGACGGTGCCGCCGGCGAGGTCGATGACGTCGGGGGTGCCGAGGGTCGCGCCGAGGTTCTGGATCCATCCGCCGCCCCAGACCCACGCGGCGACGGGGAAGTAGACGAGGGTGGCCCAGACACCGGCGAAGAGCACCCACGAGCCGAGGCCGACTCGGTCGGCGATCGCGCCCGAGATGAGGGCGGTCGTGATCATCGCGAAGACGGCGCCGAAGCCGACGCCGATGAAGTCGGCGGGTGCGGTGGCGACGAGGCCGAAGTCCTTGAACGGGCTGCCGGCGAAGCCGCTCTCGCCCTCGGCGAAGTAGTTCATGCTGTAGCCGAAGAGCACCCAGAGCACGCCCACGACGCCCATCGCGCTCACGCTGAAGAGCATCATGTTCACCACCGAGCGCACTCGGACGAGCCCTCCGTAGAACAGGGCGAGGCCCGGGGTCATGATGAGTACGAGCGCGGTGCTCGCGAGGGTCCACACGTCTTGCGGTGCGAGTTCCATCTTGTCGCCGCCTTTCATTCGATCGGGTCGAGGATCCGCCGGCGCGGCCGCCGACTCGCTCAGTCTGCGCGCTCCACGTTTCACGGTTTTTGCCCTTCGGTTACGATGCCGTAACTGTTTCGATTCGAGCGTGTTTCGGGGCGGTCGATCTGTCACGGGAGCGTTTCGGAGTGTGCTAATCTCAAAAACTCCGAAATCGGCCCGGGTCGCTGCTGTCCCCGATGTGTTTCACACGGCTGCAGCCTTCCCTCCAGACGAGAGGACGTCGATGGTGTTCAGCAGCGCAGTCTCGCAGGTTCGTTCCGCCCGCATCGGCCTGTACGATCCCGCGGAAGAGCATGATGCGTGCGGTCTCGCGAGCGTCGTCTCGCTCACCGGCGAGCCCAGCCACCGCATCGTCGAGCTCGCGCTCGAGGCGCTCGAGAACCTGGAGCACCGCGGTGCCGTGGGCAGCGACGCCGGTACGGGCGACGGCGCCGGCGTGCTCTGCGAGCTGCCGGATCGCTTCCTGCGCTCGCTGCTGCTGCAGCGCACCCCCGGGGTGCATCTCCCACAGGCCGGCCGCTACGCGACCGGCCTTATTTTTTTGCCGCGCAGCAGCACCGAGCGCCGGGCGGTGAAGTACCGCATCGCCGCGATCGCCGCCGAGGAGGGGCTCGAGGTGCTGACCTGGCGCGAGGTCGAGGTGCGCCCCGAGGTGCTCGGCGACTCCGCGCGCGAAGCGGCGCCGAGCATCGAGCAGCTCTTCCTCGTGGCGCGCGAGCCCCGGGCGCTCGATCAGCAGCAGCTCGAGCGGGCCGCGTTCCGCACCCGCAAGCGCCTGCAGCACGAGACGGGCGCCTACGCCCCGTCGCTCAGCAGCCGCACGATCGTCTACAAGGGCATGGTGACGACGCTGCAGCTGCCCGAGTTCTACCCCGAGCTGCTCGACGAACGGCTCGAGGCCCGCTTCGCCATCGTGCACTCCCGCTATTCGACCAACACCTTCCCGTCCTGGCATCTCGCGCAGCCGCTGCGCATGGTCGCCCACAACGGCGAGATCAACACCGTGCGCGGCAATCGCAACTGGATGCGGGCGCGCGAGGCGCAGCTCGAGAGCGAGGCCCTCGGCGATATCCGGCCGCTGCTGCCGATCTGCTCGCCCGGCGGCAGCGATTCGGCGAGCTTCGACGAGGTACTCGAGCTGCTCGTGATGTCCGGGCGCAGCCTGCCGCACGCGATGGCGATGATGGTGCCCGAGGCGTGGGAGCTTGAGCACGGGCTCTCGGCCGAGCTGCGCGACTTCCTCGAGTACCACTCGCTCGTGATGGAGCCGTGGGACGGGCCCGCGGCGATGATCGCGACCGACGGCCGGGAGCTCGTGGCGCTGCTCGATCGCAACGGCCTGCGCCCCGGCCGCTACCAGATCACCGCCGACGGCCTGCTCGTGATCGCGAGCGAGACCGGCGTGCTGGAGTTCCCGCCCGAACGGGTGGTGCGCCGCGGCCGCCTGCAGCCGGGCCGCATGATCGCAGTCGACCTCGAGCGGGGCACGATCCGCGAGGACGACGAGGTGAAGCGGGGCCTCGCGGCTGCCGCCCCCTGGGGCGAATGGCTCGAACAGGGCCTGATCCGGCTCTCGGAGGTGCCCGAGCGGGAGCACCTCGTGCATCCGCCGGCCTCGATCGTGCGGCGCCAGCGCACCTTCGGCTACACGGAGGAGGAGCTGCGGGTGCTGCTCTCCCCGATGGCGCGGGAGGGCGCCGAACCCCTCGCCGCCATGGGCACAGACACCCCGATCGCGGTGCTCAGCGACCGGCCCCGCCTGCTTTTCGACTACCTCGTGCAGCAGTTCGCCCAGGTGACGAACCCGCCGCTCGACGCCTTGCGCGAGGAGCTCGTCACGAGCCTCGCGACGAGCATCGGCCCGGTGCCGAACCTGCTCTGCCAGGGCCCCGAGCACGCCCGCCAGGTGATCCTCGACTTCCCGGTGATCGACAACGACGATCTCGCGCGCATCCAGCACTTCGGCGAAGATCCGGAGCGCGAGCGCACGGTGACGATCCGCGGGCTCTACCCGGTGGATTCGCATGCGAAGGGCCTCGCGGATCGACTGGAGGCCATGTGCCTCGAGGCCAGCTCGGCGATCGAGGCCGGCGCCGAGTTCCTCATCATCTCCGACCGCGACAGCGACAAGGATCATGCGCCCGTGCCGTCGCTGCTCGCGATCTCGGCCGTGCATCACCACCTGATCCGCGAAGGCGAGCGCATGCGCGTGGCGCTCATCGCCGAGGCGGGCGATGTGCGCGAGGTGCATCACGTCGCCGCGCTCATCGGCTACGGCGCCGCAGCGGTGAACCCCTATCTCGCGATGGAGAGCGTCGAGGGCCTCGTGCGCTCGGGCGAGCTCGAAGGCGTCGACGAGCACGAGGCGGTGCACCATCTCATCAAGGCGCTCGGCAAGGGGCTGCTCAAGGTGATGAGCAAGATGGGCATCTCGACCGTCGCGAGCTACTGCGGCGCGCAGACCTTCGAGGCGATCGGCCTCTCGCAGGAGGTGGTCGACCGCTACTTCACCGGCACGGCTTCGAAGCTCGGCGGCGTCGGCCTCGATGTGATCGCGGCCGAGGTCGCAGCGAGGCACCGCCGCGCCTACCCCGACAACCAGGCCGACTACGCGCACCGCCGTCTCGAGACCGGCGGCGAGTACCGCTGGCGCCGGGGCGAGGAGCCGCACCTCTTCGACCCGCAGACCATCTACAAGCTGCAGCACGCCACGCGCACCGGCAGGCGGGAGATCTTCTCCGAGTACACGGCTCGCGTCAACGAGCAGCAGGAGCGGCTGATGACGCTCCGGGGCCTCTTCCGCTTCGCGCCGCAGCGCCCGCCGGTGCCGCTCGACGAGGTCGAGCCCATCGAGGCGATCATGCGCCGCTTCGCGACCGGGGCGATGAGCTACGGCTCGATCTCTCCGGAGGCGCATCAGACGCTCGCGATCGCGATGAATCGCATCGGCGGTCGCTCGAACACGGGGGAGGGCGGCGAGAGCGAGGATCGGCTGCTCGATCCCGAGCGGCGCAGCGCCATCAAGCAGGTGGCGTCGGGCCGCTTTGGAGTGACCTCGATGTATCTCACGCATGCCGCTGAGATCCAGATCAAGCTCGCTCAGGGCGCGAAGCCGGGCGAGGGCGGGCAGCTGCCGCCGCAGAAGATGTATCCGTGGATCGCGCGCACCCGGCACGCGACCCCCGGCGTCGGCCTCATCTCGCCGCCCCCGCATCACGACATCTACTCCATCGAAGATCTGAAGCAGCTCATCTTCGACCTCAAACGGGCGAACCCGTCGGCGCGCATCTCGACGAAGCTCGTCTCGCAGTCGGGCATCGGGCCGGTGGCTGCGGGCGTGGCGAAGGCGCTCAGCGATGTCGTGCTCGTGTCGGGGCACGACGGAGGCACGGGCGCGAGTCCGATGAATTCGCTCAAGCACGCGGGAGCGCCGTGGGAGCTCGGCCTCGCCGAGGTGCAGCAGACGCTCATGCTCAACGGGCTGCGCGATCGAGTGACCGTGCAGGTCGACGGTCAGCTCAAGACCGGCCGCGACGTGGTCATCGCCGCGCTGCTCGGGGCCGAGGAGTTCGGCTTCGCCACTTCGGCGCTCGTCGTCTCGGGTTGCATCATGATGCGCGTCTGCCACCTCGACACGTGCCCCGTCGGCGTGGCGACGCAGAACCCGGAGCTGCGCAGCCGCTTCACGGGCCAAGCCGAGCACGTCGTCAACTTCTTCCAGTTCATCGCGGAGGAGGTGCGGGAGATCCTCGCCTCGCTCGGCTACCGAGGCCTCGACGAGGCGATCGGCGACACCGATGCCCTCGACCTCGACGAGGCCGTGCGGCACTGGAAGGCCGAGGGGCTCGACCTCACCCCGATCCTGCGCGGGCCGAGCTTCGCCGCGGACGAGCCACGAAGGCAGACCGTGGCGCAGCAGCACGAGTTGGAGGAGCACTTCGACCACCGTCTCATCGCCAGCTCTGCCGACGCGCTCGAGCGCCGGGAACCCGTCGTGATCGACCTGCCGATCCGCAACGTCGACCGCGCCGTCGGCACGATGCTGGGCCACGAGGTGACGAAGCGGTTCGGCTCGGAGGGGCTCGCCCCCGAGACGATCGACATCACCCTGACCGGCTCGGCGGGACAGTCGCTCGGCGCCTTCCTGCCGCCGGGGATCACCCTGCGGCTGATCGGCGATGCGAACGACTACGTCGGCAAGGGGCTCTCGGGCGGCGAGATCACCGTGCGACCGCACCCGGAGGCCGGGCATCCGGCGGCCGGCAATGTCATCGCGGGCAACGTGATCGGCTACGGGGCGACGAGCGGGGCGCTCTGGATCGCGGGCGTCGTGGGCGAGCGCTTCCTCGTGCGCGGCTCGGGCGCGACCGCCGTCGTGGAGGGCACCGGCGATCATGCGCTCGAGTACTTCACGGGCGGCTTCGCCCTGATCCTCGGGCCGACCGGCCGCAACATCGGCGCGGGCATGTCGGGAGGCGAGGCGGTGCTGCTCGACCTCGACCCCCTCGACGTGAACTCGGCCGAGCTCGTGAGCGGCGCCCTGCGACTGCAGCCGCTCGACTCGGCGATACCCGCCGCGGCCGCGCTGCGCGACCGGGTGCTCGCGCTGCTGTCGAGGCATCGCGAGCAGACCGGCTCCCGGGTGGCCTCCTCGCTGCTCGCCCAGATCGCGACCGACCCCGAGACGGCCTGGGCCCGCTTCACCCATCTCATCCCGCGCGACTATGCGCGCGTGCTCGAGATCCACGAACTCGCACGCGCCGAAGGGCGCGACCCCGACGGCGACCAGGCCTGGTCGCAGATCCTGGAGGTGACCCGTGGCTGATCCGCGCGGATTCCTGAAGGTTCGCGAGCGCGAGCTCGCACCCAAGCGCCCGGTCGCCCTGCGGCTCAAGGACTGGCGCGAGGTCGTCGACCCGGCCGACCCCACCGTGGTGGTCCGGCAGGCCTCGCGCTGCATGGACTGCGGCGTCGCATTCTGCCATCAGGGCTGCCCGCTCGGCAACCTGATCCCCGAGTGGAACGACCTCGTGTGGCGCGGTCGCGAGCGAGAGGCGCTCGACCGCCTGCACGCGACCAACAACTTCCCCGAGTTCACGGGCCGTGCCTGCCCGGCGCCCTGCGAGTCTGCATGCGTCCTCGGCATCAACCAGCCGGCGGTCACGATCAAGCAGATCGAGAACTCGATCATCGACCAGGGCTTCGCGAACGGATGGGTTGAGCCGCAGCCTCCCGAGCGCCTGAGCGGCAAGACGGTCGCTGTCGTTGGCTCGGGGCCCGCCGGCCTCGCCGCCGCGCAGCAGCTCACCCGCGCCGGACACACGGTTGCGGTGTACGAGCGCGACGAGCAGCCGGGCGGCCTGCTGCGCTACGGCATCCCGTCGTTCAAGCTCGAGAAGGAGCTCGTCGAGCGCCGCATCGCGCAAATGAAGCAGGAGGGCACCCGTTTCCGCACCGGCGTCGAGATCGGACGCGACATGAGCTGGACGGAGCTGCGCCGCCGCTACGACGCAGTGATCGTCGCGACGGGCGCGATGGTGCCCCGTGCGCTGCATCTGCCGGGTCGAGAGCTCGACGGCGTCCACTACGCGATGGAATATCTCACGGCTCAGAACCGGATCGAAGCGCTGGAGCAGAGCGACGCTTCGCGTGCGTCACGTCCCGAGGCAGCCCCCGGCCTCGGTGCAGTCGGGATCGACCATGCGCCTCAGGTCCCGCGCTCGCCCATCGACGCCGCCGGCAAGCACGTCGTCGTCATCGGCGGCGGCGACACCGGGGCGGACTGCGTGGGCACCGCCCACCGGCAGGGCGCGGCATCGGTGACGAATCTCGCCATCGGCCGCAAGCCTTCGACGGAGCGCGGCGAGTCGCAGCCGTGGCCCGTGCACCCGACGCTCTTCGAGGTCTCCAGCTCGCACGAGGAGGGCGGTGAGCGCCGCTACCTGGCCTCGACCGTCGAGTTCGTCGGCGACGGCGCCGGGCGGGTGCGCGGCCTGAAGGTCGCCGAGACCGGCTTCACGGAGCGAGGACGCGAGGCGATCCCCGGCACCGAGCGGGTCATCGAGGCCGATCTCGTGCTCATCGCGATGGGCTTCACCGGCCCCGCGCCGATAGAGGATCAGGGCTTCCCGCTCGGCCTTGGAGCTCGAGGCTCCTTCGCCAGGGATGCGCGCTACGCGACCGATCTGCCCGGCGTCTTCGTCGCCGGCGACGCAGGGCGGGGGCAGTCGCTCATCGTCTGGGCGATCGCCGAGGGGCGTGCCGCCGCAGCGTCGGTCGACGAGTTCCTGAGCGGGGCGCCCTCGGTGCTGCCCTCCCCGGTGCGCGCGACCGATCGCGCGTTCGCCTGAGCCCGCACGGCAGGCGCCGCACGACGCGCCTGCTGTGCGGCTCGGCGCCCGTCTCTAGCCTTCCCCGCCGAGTCTGCCGCTCAGCCGTCCGTGCAGCGCGCTCGTCGGCTCGTTCATGCCGATCAGCTCGACACTCTTCCCGCGCTGCGCGTACTTCGTGACGATCGCGTCCAGCGCTGCCACGCTCGAGGCGTCCCAGATGTGGGAGCCGCTCATGTCGACGACCACCCGATCCGGGTCACGGGAGTACTCGAACTGGGTCGTCAGATCGTTGCTCGAGGCGAAGAACAGTTCGCCTTCGACCGTGTAGTGGGCGACGGGCGCGGGCCGATCCTCGTCGGGGTCGAGCACCGCGCGTCGAACGGTGACGAAGTGCGCGACCCTTCGCACGAACAGCACCGACGCCACGAAGACGCCGCCCACGACCCCGATCGCGAGGTTGCCGGTCGCGACCACGAGCACGATCGTGGCGATCATGACGAAATTCTCGCTCTTCGGCAGCCGGCGCAGCGTCGAGGGCAGCACCGAGTGCCAGTCGAAGGCCGCGATCGACACCATGATCATGACGGCGACGAGCGCCGCCATCGGGATGCCCGCGACGAGGTCGCCGAGCACGACGACGAGAACAAGCAGGAACGCGCCCGCGAGGAAGGTCGAGATGCGGGTCCGGGCGCCCGACACCTTCACGTTGATCATCGTCTGGCCGATCACCGCGCAGCCGCCCATGCCGCCGAAGAGACCCGAGAGCATGTTGGCGACGCCCTGCGCCCAGCTCTCGCGCGTCTTGTTCGAGTGCGTGTCGGTGATCTCGTCGACGAGCTTCGCCGTCATGAGCGATTCCATCAGCCCGACGAGCGCGACCGCGAGTGAGAACGGCGCGATGATGGCGAAGGTGTCCCATGCGAGCGGCACCTGCGGGATGAAGAGCTCGGGCAGGCTGCGCGGCAGCTCGCCCTGATCGCCCACGGTCGGCACGGCGACCGCGAAGGCCACCACGATCGCGGTCACGACGACGATCGAGACGAGCGGCGCCGGCACGACCGTCGTGAGGCGGGGCAGCAGCACGATGATCCCGATGCCGAGCGCGACGAGGGGATACACCGCCCAGGGCACTCCGATGAGATGCGGCAGCTGCGAGAGGAAGACGAGGATCGCGAGCGAGTTCACGAAGCCGACCATCACGCTGCGGGGGATGAAGCGCATCAGCTTCGCCACGCCCAGCACCCCCAGCAACACCTGGAAGACGCCGGCGAGCAGCACCGTCGCGATGAAGTAGTCCATGCCGTGCTCTCGCGCCACCGGGGCGATGACGAGCGCGACGGCACCGGTGGCCGCCGTGATCATGGCGGGGCGGCCGCCGAGGAAGGCGATCGAGACGGCCATGATGAACGATGAGAAGAGGCCGACCTTCGGGTCGACGCCCGCGATCACCGAGAACGCGATCGCCTCGGGGATCAGCGCGATCGCGACGACGAGGCCGGCGAGGGCCTCCCGGGTGAGAAGACGCGGGCTGCGCAGCGCTGTCACTACCGAGGGTTCGGGCCGGTAGCGCTCGCGGTCGTCGTCGGGCGAGCCGACGGCCCCGGCCGCCGCCGGTCTCGCCTCAGGCGCTGCCGCCGGTCTCTCCGCTGCCGAGTCGAATGCATCCACTGGCGCAGTATAGCGAGAGTGCGACGTTATGGCTCGTGCGCGACGCGATCATCGCGGGACGGGTCCATCGTTGAACCGTGACGAAGCAGGAGAGCGAGACCGCCGCCGCGGGCACCGTGCGCGTGGAAACCCGGGCGACGGGGTGGGCGATCGCCGTGTTCGCGCTCACGGCCGTCGGCACGGGCATCCTCCACGCCGGCGAGCGGGTGCCGCTCGCCGGGCCCGACTCGATCGGCACGCTCGCCGCCTGGTTCGCGGCAGGCTTCGCGGCTGCCTCGTTCGGCGGATCCCTATGGCTCGAGGAGCGCCTCGGCCACGTTCCCTGGCGCGCCGGCCTGCCGCTCGCGAAACGCATCGTCGACGCCGTGGCCACGACCCTCGCGATGGGGATGCTGGCCTACCTGATGGTGATCGCGATCGCGCAGCTCTTCCAGATGGGCTTCCGCGGCCTGACCGTCGATCCGTACGGCGGGGGAGTGCTGGCCGGAGCGGCCGCCGCAGCCGTCTCCTATGCGGCGGCGCTCGCAGGCGCTCGCGTGACCTCCTCGGGCCTCGCCACCCTCGCCACGCTCGGGCTCTTCATGGGCACAATGGCCTCGATGCTGAGCTCGCCCGACGAGTCGTGGTGGCAGCTGCACTTCTCGCAGCTCGGCAACACCGACGGCATCACCGGGTACCGCTTCAACCTGGCCCTGATCATCACGGGCCTCGTGCTCACCGTGCTCGCGAACTACATCGGGCACGACCTCGAACGTGGGATCGCTGCCCGCGGAGCCTCGCAGCCGGGGCTCGTCGCGGCACTCAGCTGGCTCTTCGCGGGCATCGGACTGCTGATGATGGTGGTGGGACTCGTGCCCGACGCCGTGAACTTCGCGGTGCACGTCGGAGCGGCCTCTGGCATGGTCGTCGGGTTCGGGGCGTTCGCCTACGTCTCGTTGAGCCGACTGCCGGGCGTGCCGAGGGAGTTCGCGGTGTTCACCGCCATCGTCGTGCTCGGCATCATCGCGTCGGTCGTGCTGTGGATCCCGATCGGCTACTACAACCTCACTGGGATGGAGTTCATCGCTGCGGGCCTGCTCTTCGCCTGGCTCACCGTGTTCGTGCGCATGTCGGCGGCCTACG
>JBEBTD010000038.1:0-13454 GCA_040393965.1 Leucobacter soli
CTGCGAGCCAGCCGAGGTAGCTGCCGTCGAGCTCGGCGACGTCGTAGCCCTCGCGACGCAGCGCACTCGCGGCGACGCTGTTCCGGACCCCGCTCTGGCAGTAGCTCACGATCTTGCCGGCGTGCTTCTCGGGGAGCCTGTCGAGATGCCAGAGCACACGGCCGCCCGAGATCTGCTCGGCGCCGGGCAGATGCCCCTCCGCGTACTCGGTCTTGTTGCGCACGTCGAGCAGCAGCGCCCGGTCGAAGCCGTCGAGCTCCTCGGGCTGCACGAGCTCGGGGGTGACGAGATCGAGCCCGTCGAGCGACACGACGAAGCCGCGCACGGCGTCGATGCCCACCCGCACGAGATGGTCGCGCAGCTCCTCCGCCCGCTCACGGGATTCGGCGAGCAGCACGAGCGGGCGATCCTCGATCTCCGGGTCGTAGACCCAGGCGCCGTAGCTCGCGGCCTTCGCGACGCCCGGGATGTTGAGGGAGCGCTCGACCGTGCCCTCGTGCACCTCGCGGTGATGGCGGGTGTCGACGAAGACGACGCTGTCGTCTGCGAGTGCGGTGCGCACCTCCTCGGCCGTGTACTTGCGCAGCTCGGGGAGTTCGCCGAGCACAGCCGGGCCCACCTTGTTCTGCACCTTCATGCGCCCGAAGTAGGCGTGCGCGTCCGGCTGGCCGCTCAGCAGCTCGTCGACGAAGCCCTGCTCATCGTTCGACGCGAGATAGCCTCCCCACCACGAGAAGTTGCGCTCGTAGCCGACGGTGCTCGCCGGGATCGCTCCGAGCGCCTTGCCGCACGCCGAGCCCGAGCCATGGGCGGGGAGTACCTGGACATAGTCGGGCAGCGTGAGAAAGCGGTCGCGCAGGCTGATGAAGAGGTCGTGCGCGCCCTTGAAGCGGGTGTCGACGAAGCCCGCCGCCTCGTCGAGCAGATCGGGGCGGCCGAGGTCGCCGACGAAGACGAAGTCGCCGGTGAGCATGAAGCCGGGCTCGTCGGCCTGCGCCCCGTCGGTCACGAGGAACGACAGGTGCTCGGGCGTGTGTCCGGGCGTGTGCACGGCCTCGACGACGATGTTGCCGAGCACGATCTCGTGCCCGTGCTTCATGCGCACGGCCGGGCCGTGCGGGCCGCCGTCGAACTCGGGGCCGTACGTCCAGTCTGGGCCGCCCTCGTCGCTCACGTAGATCTGCGCACCCGTGCGGGCGGCGAGCTCACGGGTGCCCGAGAGGTAGTCGGCGTGGATATGGGTCTCGGTGACCGCCGTGACGGCCATGCCGTTCTTGGCGGCGAGGTCGAGGTAGACCTCGATGTCGCGGCGGGCGTCGACCACGATGGCCTCGCCTCGCGCCTGGCAGCCGATGAAGTAGCTCGCCTGGGCGAGATCCTCGTCGTAGATGCGTTCCAGCAGCATTGCGATCCTCAGTCCTTCGGTCGTCTCTTCGATCTCTGGGCGGTCATTCGCCGCAATGGCAGCGATCCGCTTCGGGCACGCCTGCGAGGGCTTCCTCGATATGGCCGCCGCAGCCGGCCCAGGTCGGCTTCTTGCAGTGATGACAGGTGACTCGTGCGCACATGGTCGGTGCTCCTTCTGTGGTTCGGGGTCGATGATGGAGGGGCGGAGCGGGCTCAGATGCGGGCTCCGTCGGGGTGCTCGCCGGCCTGCTGCGCGGCGAGCTGCGCGCGAACCTCGTCCATGTCGAGGGCTCTGGCGCTCTCGATGACCCGTTCGAGCTGCGGGGCGGCGAGCGCGCCCGGCTGCGAGAACACGATGACGCCGTCGCGGAAGACCATGAGCGTCGGGATCGAGGTGATTCGGAAGCCGGCGGCGAGATCGCGCTGGGCCTCGGTGTCGACCTTGGCGAAGACGATGTCGGCGTGCTGCGCGCTCGCGGCCTCGAAGACCGGGGCGAAGGCTCGGCAGGGGCCGCACCAGGCGGCCCAGAAGTCGACGATCACGATGCCGCCGGCCGTCACGGTCCGCTCGAAGTCGTCGAGCGTGAGTTCGATGGTGGTCATGCGTTTGCGGCCTTTCTGCGTGTCTCTGGAGGGTGCCGGGATGCTCATCGCCCGAAGAGGCGGGCGAAGAACCCGTCGCCTCGCTCGGCCTTCGCCGCCTCGATCTCGCGGGGGCTGTGGCTGCCGTTGCACCACTGCCCGGCCGGCACACTCGCCTTGACCATGGCGACGTGCTGACCGCAGCCCGACCAGGTCGTCTTCTTGCACACTTTGCAACTGACCGCACGGCACATGTTCGCTCCTTCGTGTTCGTCGCATTCGCTCAATTCCTCGCGAATACGTTTCAGGATACCCCTGGGGGTATTTTTATCATACCCATAGGGGTATCATGAAACCCATGGACAATGCAAGCTCCCCCGATGCCGTCGAGGCCCAGCGCAAGATCGTCAATCGGCTGCGGCGCGCCCAGGGCCAGCTCACCGCGGTCATCGCCGCGGTCGAGAACGACGCCCCCTGCCGCGACGTCGTGCAGCAGCTCAGCGCCGTCTCCAAGGCTCTCGACCGCGCCGGCTTCCTCGTCGTCTCGACCGCGCTCAAGGAGTGCCTCACGAACCCGGACGGCGATGGCGAACTCGACGCCGCCGAGCTCGAGAAGCTCTTCCTCTCGCTGGCGTAAGCCCGGTCTCGACGTCCCGGATCGCGCCGAACCGCGCGTGGTAGTTTGAGTGAATCGAAATCCCCGCCCCGGGGCGCACGAGAGGTGGGCCATGGCCGTTGATGAGACGCTCAGCACGCAGGTGAGCGAGTGGATCGCCGCCGATCCCGACCCCGAGACGCGGGCGGAGGCCGAGGCCCTGCTCGCGGCCGCTCGGGCCGATGGCGCCGAGGGCGCCGAGGCCCTCGCTCGGCTCGGCAGCGCCTTCGCCGGGCGCCTCGCCTTCGGCACCGCGGGCCTGCGGGCCGAGCTCGGCGCCGGCCCCGCCCGCATGAACCGGGTGGTCGTCTCGCAGACCAGCGCCGGCTTCGCCGCTTACCTGCTGCAGCGGGCCGAGCGCGGCGAAGCCTCGAACCCGCCGAGCGTCGTGATCGGCTACGACGGCCGCATCAACTCCGAGCTCTTCGCCCGCGACGCCGCCGAGATCATGGCAGGCGCGGGCCTCGCCGTCGTGCTGCTGCCCGAGGCGATGCCCACGCCGGTCACCGCCTTCGCCGTGCGCCATCTGGGCGTCTCGGCCGGCGTCATGATCACCGCCAGCCACAACCCGCCGCGCGACAACGGCTACAAGGTCTACCTCGGCGATGCGGACGCCGGCTCGCAGATCATCCCGCCGAGCGACGCCGAGATCGCGGCCCGGATCGAGCTCGCTGCGGCCCGTCCCTTCGCGGAACTGCCGCGCTCGGAGGAGTACGCGGTGGCCGGCACAGAGGTGCGCGAGGCCTATGTGACGAGCGTGGCCGATGCCGTGCGCACCGGGCTGCCTCGCGTAGCGGGCGGCTCCGAGCCGCTGGCGGCGGGCACCCCGCTGCGCATCGCCTACACCGCGATGCACGGCGTCGGCTCCGATGTCGCGCAGGAGGTCTTCGAGGCAGTGGGTCTTCCCGCGGTCACGCCGGTGATCGAGCAGGATCGTCCCGATGGCGCCTTTCCCACGGTTTCCTTCCCCAATCCTGAGGAGCCGGGCGCCCTCGACCTGGCCTTCCGCACCGCTCGCGAGATGGATGCGGAGCTCGTCGTCGCCCACGACCCCGACGCCGACCGCCTCGCGATCGCGCTGCCCGACGCCGAGGCCGAGGGCGGCTACCGCCGTCTGAGTGGCAACGAGCTCGGCCTGCTGCTCGGCTGGCGCGCCGCGGAGCGCGAGCGCGTGCGCGCCGCGGGGGCCGGGGAGTCTCCGCGCGGTGCGCTGGCCTGCACGATCGTCTCATCACCGGCGCTCAGCGCCGTGGCCCGCGACTACGGCCTCGACTACGCCGAGACGCTCTCGGGCTTCAAATGGGTCTCCCGCGTCGACGGCCTCCTCTTCGGTTTCGAGGAGGCGATCGGCTACCTCACCCATCCCGAGGTCGTGCGCGACAAGGACGGCATCCTGGCGAGCGCCGATGCGATCGCCATGGCCCGCGAGTGCAAGGCCGCGGGCCGCACGCTGCGGGACCTGCTCGACGAGGCCAGCATGCGCTTCGGCCACTTCTCGAGCTCCCAGGTGGTGGTGCGGCTCGGCGGCATGGCGGAGTCGGACCTGCTCGCCGACTGGGTGCGCGCGAACCCTCCGGCGGAGCTCGGCGGGGTCGCGGTGGCCCGGGTGCGCGACCTGCTCGCACCGGATGTCGCGGAGGTGCCGGCCAATGTGCTCGCCTACGAGCTCGCCGATGGCAGCCGGGTGATGATCCGCCCGAGCGGCACCGAGCCGAAGCTCAAGGTCTACATCGACACCTTCTCCGATCAGGGCTCCCTCGAGGATCGCCGCGAGGCGGCGCAGCGCTCGCTCGGTGTGGTGGAGAGCGCGCTGCGCGACTACCTGGCGCGGGCGACGTCATGAGCGAGGGGCTCGTCATCCGCTGGGGCGCGGCCGAGGCCGCCGCGCTGCTGCGGGTGCCGGGCCCGGAGTCGCACAAGTACTCGCGCGGCGTGCTCGGCCTGCGCACCGGCTCAGCCGCGTACCCGGGGGCCGCCGTGCTAGGCGCCGAGGCGGCCTGGCGCACGGGCATCGGCTCCGTGCGCTACTTCTCGCCGCTCGACGATCCGCCGCCCTCTCACGGTCTGCCCACCCCGGCGGCGGCGATCCTCGCGGCGAGACCCGAGACGGTGTGCTCGGGCGATGGGGGCGAGGATCGCGCCCGCTGCGACGCCTGGCTCCTCGGGAGCGGCACCGATCCTCGTTCCCGAAGCTTCGCCGAGCGCGAGGCTCTACGCTCGCTGCTCGCGGGCGACGCGCCCGTCGTCGTCGACGCCGGTGCACTCGAACTCGTGGCACGGCGGCCGTCGGCACCGGTCGTCGTGACGCCGCACCTCGGGGAGTTCCGAACGCTCTGGCGGTCGTCCGGCTTGGGCGAGCCTCCCGAGCGACGTGGCGGCACAGGCCGCGCGGGTGATCTTGCCGAGGCGGCGAGCCTACTCGCGGCTCACCTCGGCGTCACCGTGCTGCTCAAGGGCTCTCGCACGATCGCCGCACCGCCCGAGGGCCGGGCGATCGCATCCGGGCCGGCGACCCCCTGGCTCTCCACTGCGGGCACGGGGGACGTGCTCGCGGGCATCCTCGGCGCACTCGTCGCAGCGCACGCGCGGGAGGTGGAGAGCGACCCCGGGCTGCTCGCCCCGCTCGGCGCCACCGCCGCCCTGCTGCACGACACCGCGGCGAGGCATGCGGCCGGCGACCCCGACGGCGGAGGCGAAGGCGGCCCCGTCACGGCGCTCGACGTCGCGAGGGCCGTGGGGGCCGCCTTCCGGCAGCTGCGGGACTGAGCCGCCTGGAAAGGGGACTCCGCATCCGGGAGCAGGACACGGAGCCCGTCTGATCGCGTCAGGGTGCGGGTCGCACGTCCTTTTCGCGCGGGCGCGGGGTCGCGCCCGAATTCTGGTTGCCGACATCCGTTCCGTCCACGGCCGCACGGCGACGGCGAGCGCCGAGCAGCAGCGCTCCCCCGCCGAGCAGCAGCAGGACGACCAGCGCCGTGATGGCCGGCGGCAGCTCCGCTCCCGTGGTCTCGATCGGAGATCCGGGTTCGGAAGGCGTACCCGGTGTCGAAGGCTCGCCCGGAACCGGGGGCTCCGGTTCGGGCTCGGTCGGGGGCTCGGGGTTCGGCTTCGTCGGCTCGATCGGCTTCGGCACCCCCGGGAACGCGTTCGTGACGAGCGCGTGAGCCCCCTCGGCGCCGATCACGATGCCGTCACGGCTCACTCCGGCGGTCTGCTCGCCGGCGATCGCGATCGTCGTCGACGCCGCCCCGCCGTCCCGCGTCTCGGTGAGGGTGCATTCGGCGCCTTCGGGCAGCTCGGACTCCGTGTGCTGCTCGCCGGGCTTCAGGCTGAAGCTCCGGACGAGAGGCTGCTCCGCGCCCACGATGAGGCACTCGAGCTCGAAGTCGTAGCGGAAATCCGAACGCGCGCCCGGCACCGAGTGCTCGTTCGTGCTCCGCACCGCCTTCTCGACGGTGAACCCGCCGAGCGAGTAGGTGTTGCGCAGGCGCAGCTCCGTCGGCCCGTCCCCGTGCTCGCGGATGCGGATCTCAGCCGAGCGCCCGTCGCTCGCGGGCGTCACGCCCGGGGCGGCCTCGATGGAGCGGCCGCTCTCGCCGTACGCTCCGAGCTCGCCTCGCTCACGGGCGGTGCAGTCGGCGCCGATCGGCAGGCCGCTCAGCTCGATCGAGTCGTCGCGGGGCACCGTGAGCACGGCCGAATCCCCGAGGTCGAGCGGCACGCGCTCGGGTTCGGCGACTCCGCTCGGAACGGTGCAGGCGAATTCGATCTCGAAGGCGTCAGGGGCGTGCTCCGCGCCTTCGCCCAGCACCGTCTTCGAGACGAGCAGCGAGCCCGTCTTGACGGTCACGCCGGCGCGCTGCGGAGCAGCCGGCAGCTGCACGCGGTTGCCCGCGGTGTCCCAGGCGATCACGCCGTTCTGGTTCCAGGCGAACTGGGGCTCCGCGAACTGCGCGAGCTCGGGCGAGAGCCCCTGCTCGGCCTGCTGCACGACCCGGTTCACGGTCTGGAACTCGACCACGACCCGGCCGGCGGGCGGCAGCGGGCGATCGGCCATGTCGACGTGGATGCGGAAACCGGCGATCTGCTCGATCGCACCCTCGTACGAGTCGAGCGGCGTCCACACGTTGCCGGGGTTGGCTCCCGCGTCGGCGCACTCCGGGTCTCCGCTCCACAGCGAACCGCCGGGCTCCGAGCCCACGCAGGCAGCCGGATCGGTGGTGACCTCGACGGCGTAGCTCATGCCCTCGGGCCCGGTGACCGCGAAGAGCTCGCTCGCACGATCCGCCGCGAGCACCGGCCGGAAGGTGGAGCTGCGCGGGGCGCCGCCGGCGAGCATCTTGTCGCCGGGGATGGGCAGCATGTCGACGAGGGTCATGCGAGACAGCGGGTTGGTGCCCGAGTTGATGTGCTCGAGCCGCCAGCTGTCGTGCGCGCCCACCGCGGTGTACGAGGCGCAGGGGTTGCGGGTGTAGCCGGAGCCGATGGGCAGATAGTTGCCCGCGCTGCATTCCTCACCGGTGCGCACGTCGAGCGCCCCGCTTACGAGGTTCTCCCCGAGCGTCTCGGCGGGCTCCCCGTTGACGGTCTTGACTGCGCCGATCACGGTGCCGACCCTGGGCTGCACGAAGTTCGTGTTCGAGCACTCGTTCGCGGCGCCGGGCCGCTGCGGGCGCTGCCCGTGATCGTCGGGCTGCTCGCAGAGATCGAGGGGCACGCCGGTCGTCACGACGACCTCGTTGACCGCCTGCTCATCGGCGGGCATCGGCTGCAGGATGAGGCCGAGCTCGATGGTCATCGTCTCTCCCGGCGCCATGCGGGCGCCCGCGGGCCAGACGAAGTCGAGTGCGCGACCGTCGTCGGAGAGCCGCCAATCGATCACCGCGGGGTCGGCAGTCAGTCCGTTCGCCCCGCTCGGGCCGGGCGTGCTCGTGAAACGGGGATCTTCGCCGTCCCAGCCGAGCTCGGTCGGCAGGAGGTCGGTGACGCGCTCGACGGGCAGGTAGCTCGTGCCCGTGTTGGTGAAGACGAGTCTCCAGGGGAGGCTCGCGAGGGAGTCGACCCGGTGGGTGAGCTCGTTCGGCGCGCGCTTGCTCACGAGCAGCCGGTTGACGCCGGCCGAGAACTCGACGGAGGCCGATGCGTCGTCCCGGGCTTCCGGATAGTCGCTGTTGCGAGCGACGGCAGAGGCGGTGTTGCGCTCCTCGTCGTCGCCCCACTCGACCTGCGCCCCGTCGCGCAGCTGCACCGTGAACGGCAGCGTCGCGGCGCCCCACGAGGCCGCACCCCACGAGGTCGTGCCGAGTGGGAACCGGGCCCCGGGGGTCGAGGTGTTGGCGAAGGTCACGCTCACGCCGCGTATCTCGGCCGGGTCGCCGGTGTAGTCGGCGTAGGCCACCCATTCGGGGCCATCGGCGCCGGGTGCGAGCACCTCGAAGCGCGCCGCGTCGGCGTCGGTCGGGTACCGGGGGCTGCCGAAGGAGACGAAGCGGAAGCGCTCCCAGAACGAGGGCGCGGCATCCTCGATGCGCAGCGTGTCGAGCGCGGCGGTCGAGCCCAGCGGGTTCGCCGTGAGCAGCACGCTCACGGGCGCGTCGGGCGCGGTCTCGTGGATGGTGCGGTCGCTGCCGTCCCCGTGCTGCACCGAGAGCTGCTTCTCCAGCCCGACGAGCACCTCGCCGCTGCGCAGGCCGATGACGGCCTCGTCGCGGTCGGTCGGCTCCTTGTCGGGGTCGATCACGGCGTCCCAGCCGCGCGAGATCGCCACGTTCGGCAGGTCGCGCACGTCGTCGGCCGAGCCGCCGCGCACCCGTTCGCCGTCGAGGCGGGAGTACTGGCGCAGCTGCACGTCGAGGTGCGCGACGAGATCGTCGCCCACGCGGATCCGGTTGCCGTTCGCCTCGGGATCGGCGCCCGAGTAGGTGATCGCGACACCGATCGCATTCGGCAGGGCCGCGAGGAACCCGGGATCTCCGGTCTGCACCTGCTGCAGGCTGAAGCTGCGCGTGCTCTGAGCGGGCACGGCGTCGGCATCGTAGAGCCACAGCTCGACGGAGCTCTCAGCGGTATCGATGTAGGAGGGCAGCGCGTCGAAGCTCACGCCGAGGAGGGTGAATTCGTCGAAGCGGTTGCCGTCGGGGCCCTGCACCTCGGTCTCGTAGTCGCGCTCGGCGAAGGGGCTGCCATCCATGTCGAACCGCGGCTCGGGGTCGAGCTGGTGCGTCGAGGTGTCGGTGACGCGGATCTTGCCGAGCTTCATCGCGCCCCGTCCGCCCGAGGGCGCGGTCGAGCTGTTTCTCGTGGTGAGCGTGTAGCGCGCCTTCGGGTAGTCGGCCTGGGCGACGTCGCCGGGGTTCGGCGCGACCATGTCGACGCGGTTCGCCGCGGCACCCGTCGGCTGGCCCGTGGCGGGGTCGATCGCCCGCACGAGCTTCACGAGGTCGACGTTGGCGGTGCCGTCCATGAGCAGGATCGAATCGCCGTCCGCACCTTCCACTGGCGCCCCGTCCTCCGGGAAGGCGGTGATCAGGAAGGTGTTGTCGACGCAGCGCGCGGAGCAGTTGAACGCTTCGGAGCTCTTCACCCACTTGACGGAGCCGTCCGAGGTGCGCGCCCGGTCGCGCAGCTGCCAGTCGAGCCGGAACGACCGAGGCTCCGCCGAGGCGGCGATACCGCTCCCCGGGGCGGGGGCGGTGAGCTCGGGATCGGCCGGATCGTGCGCGGCCTGCCTGGCTCCCGTGTTCTCGACGAGGATCAGGCGGGCCCCGACCGTCCGCTCGCGCTCCGCCGCGGTGAGCTGATGCCCCTTGAAGCCATCGGCGTCCATCCAGCTGCCGCCCGGCACGGGCGTCACGCTCTCCCATGCACCGCTCTCGCTGTTGAGCAGCTGCACGTCGCTCACGAGATCCCATCGGAGCATCGGATCGATCGTGGCGTTCGAGCCGCCGGAGGCGAAGCGGATCGGGCGAATGTGAGTCAGGTCGAAGGCCTCGAAGACGGTGCCGGCCCCGCTCGCGGTGGTCGCCTGCGGATCCTGCAGCCGCACGCTCTCGTAGCCGTTCTGCGTGACCGCCCAGCTCTGCGTGGTCCAGGCCGTCGCGCCCGACTGGGTGGTCAGCAGCTCGTGCGACCACGCCTTCTGGGCCCAGAGGCCGCCCGGGCCGGGGCCCGTACCCTCGTCCGCGCCGCGGATGCCGACGCGCCGGGCATCCTCGTCATCGCCGGTCACGATGCGCTGATCGAGACGTCCGGTGGCCTCGGCGGTCGCCGTGTTCTCGTAGAGCTCCGGCGAGTCGAAGCGCTCGGCGGTCGGGCTGCCGTCACTGCGGAGGGTGTCTCGCGCGGTGAAGGCGATGTTCGGCTTCACGTAGCTGATCTGCGCGAAGGCGTCGGGATGGCTGTAGACGAAGCGCAGGCCGACGGTACCGCTCGGCACGGGCACGCTGCGATCCTCGTCCGGATCGGTCGCGAAGGTCGTCCACTCGTCGCCGTCGAAAGCCTGGATGACGAGGCTCGACTGCACGCCGTTGTTCACCGGTCGGGCGATGGGAGGCAGTATCTCGCGCGCGTCGAAGGCGTCCCAGAAGGTGCCCGGGCCGGTCAGCACGTCCTCGACGACGATCTCGGTCGGCTTCGTGCGCCCGCCCGAGGTCTGCACCTCGGTGTCGAGCTGCGCCACGACCCGCTGTCCGGGCAGCACGGCACCGGGACCGACGCGTTTGTCGAGCCGCACCTCAATCCTGGGCGCGAGATACGAGACGGTGGCGCCGGCGTTGTCGGTGTCTTCGGCCAGACCGTCCTTGGCGCCCGTGACGTCGATGGTGTTGCGCAGGGCCGACGACTGGCCGCCGGCCGGCACGAACGACTCGGCCGAGCTCGAATCGAGCCGGTATCGGATCTCGCTCGCGGCGCCCGGCTCGATCGCACCGGTGAAGACGACCTCAAAACCCTGCAGCGAGCGGCCCGAGGGGAGCACCGGATCGGGCAGCGCCGAGCCCGCATCGCCGAGGGCGACCGTGGCGCTCGAACCGTCGTCGAAGGCCCAGCGTATCGAGCCGCCGGACGCGCCCGCCGGCCAGGCTGCAGCGCGAAGCTCCGGGGTGCTCATATCGAAGCCGGCGAAGGAGAGTTCGTCGCCGAAGAAGCGCTCGTCTGAGCCCTGGCCGGGCTCGGCGATCGTCAGGCTGTCGAGCACTGTGCTCTGCGGCGCGGGCTGGTTGACGCCGCGCAGCACGACCCCGACGGGCTCGCCGACGGTCACCTCGCGCAGCTCGGTGGTGGGCTCTCCGTCGGGCAGCGCGTGGAAGCGCTTCTGAGCGAGCACCTCGATGCGCTGGGGGCGCACCTCGAACGGGGCCTCGGCATCCTTCGAGGCGGGGTCGTGACCGGGCACCTCGACGGTGGCGCGCACATCGTTCGAGATCGCGTAACCGCCCGAGAGGCTCTCGCCGGTGACCCGATGAGTCGCCCGCTGCTCGACCGCGAAGGCCTGGGACGCCTCAGCGCCCGGCTCGATCTCGCCAGTGTAGGCGAGCCGGACGCCCGCGATCTCGCCGTTCGGGATCGATGGCTCCCAGGCGGTCCAGCTCCAGCTGCCTTCGTTCAGGCGGTACACCTCGACCGACGCGGCATCGGCCCCGGCGGGAAGCGCGGTGCGCGGGTCGCCCGTGAAGCCGGCGAAGTCGACCTGCGCGAAGGGGTTCTCGGCGTGCAGCGCGGCGGCGCCGTCGGGGGCGAGCGCGGGATCCGCCGGATCCTGCAGGCGCAACGCGCTCGCCGGCACATTCGAGGCCTGGGTCGCGCCGATGGTGAGCGTCGAGACGGCACCGGGCTGGAATCCCTGCGCGGCCGGCTGCCAAGTCTTGCTCGGCTCGACGCCGACGGCGGCCCGGTTCTCGACCGAGACGATCGCGGTGTCGGAGACGCTGAGATCTGCGGTGCCGGACTTCGCAGAGAAGGTCGCGGTGTTGACGAGGTCGCCCTGCGGGGTCGCGAGCGGCGAGAGATCCTGCGGGATCACGACGGTGTACTCGAGCACGCCGGTGTGCGTCGTCGGCATGCCGCATCCCGTCGAGGCGGGGTTCTGCTCGCACACGGTCTCGTTGCCGGCTCCGGCCTGCACCGGCAGCTCCACGCCGACCGTGAT
Organism: Leucobacter soli; assembly: GCA_040393965.1. Lineage (GTDB taxonomy): Bacteria > Actinomycetota > Actinomycetes > Actinomycetales > Microbacteriaceae > Leucobacter > Leucobacter soli_C. The sequence goes on from JBEBTD010000038.1 coordinate 11,790, forward strand.
GGTGCGCTCGGCCTCGCTCGCGCCGAGCACACCCGAGAGCGGCGAGCCGGAGGAGGCTCCAGCGGCGACACCGGGCAGATCGAGCTTGACGCCTGCCGGCGAGCCGCCGACGACGGCCGTGAGCCCGGTGATCTGCCACCCGGAGAATGCCGCGGGCAGCACGTCCACGATGCGCACGGGAGCGTCCGCGTCCTCGTCGTTGACCCTGAACTCGACCCGGAACTCCGCGGAGGCCCCAGGGCGCAGGCCGCGATCGGCACCGGTGCCGTTCACCGTCTTCGCGATCATCAGCGAGGCCCCCTCGGCCGCCGCCGCGGGTGCGATCGCACCACCGCTCGTCATCAGACCGGTACCGAACAGCAGTGCGGCCAGACCGCCCGCAATGAACTTCGCAACGGTGCGCGAAAACCCCCGACGACCATCGGCGCGCTTCGTATCGGTACGCATCCCAGCTGCCTCCCCCTCGTAGTCGCGGCGCTCCCCAGCTCCGCGGTTCGTACCCGACTCGTGCGACCGGATCGCCTTGGGGATGATCGGCTACACGAGTCGGGCACCCATAACACGGCGAAGCTCCCGGATCGTGACGCGCGTTCGGCGAACTTTTTCCGGAATCCTCCCGAATGTGTGTTCTCAGGGGCTTTGTCGGATACTGGAAGTGGGAGCAGCGACTCATCCGTGAGCCGCAACATTCGAAGATTCGAACCCGCAGCGCAGGGGTGTGGCGCGGCGGGACACTTGGGGGATGGGGCTTTCCTTGGCGCGCAACCGACACGTCGTGCTCTCCGACGGACAGCTGCTCGAGCTGTGCCGCGAGGGCGACACCGAGGCGTTCGCGCAGCTCTGGGAGCGCCATCGCCTGGCCGGCATCGCCGCCGCGCGCGGCATCGCCCCGGGGCTCGACGCAGACGACCTCGTGTCCGCCGCCTACCTCAAGGTGCTCGAGCTCATCACCCGCGGGCGGGGCCCGACCGGCGCCTTCCGCCCATACCTCTACCGTGTCATCCAGACCCTCGCCGCCGACTCCTTCCGCTCGCCCGAGCAGCCGAGCGAGCACCTGGACGAGATCCCCGATCTCGGGGAGACCGGGCCATGGGAGGACAACGCCTTCGATCTGAACGCGACCGCCCGCGCCTTCGAATCGCTCCCGGAGCGATGGCAGGCGGTGCTCTGGTACACCGAGGTCGAAGGCCTCGCCCCGCGAGAGGCCGCGCCGCTGCTGGGCCTCTCCCCCAACGCGGTCTCCGCCCTCTCGGCGCGGGCCAGGGAGGGCTTGCAGTCCGCCTGGGTCGAAGCCCACGTCGACATGCAGCTCGCCGACACCGGATGCCGCGACACACTCGAACGGCTGCAGCGCTACCAGCGGGGGAAGCTGACGGCCCGGGCGAGCCGGGAGGTCTCGGCGCACCTCGGGGGCTGCGCGAGCTGCACCGCAGTCGCCGCGGAGTACTCGACGCTCAACCGCCAGCTCGCCCTCGGCATCGCCGCAGTCGTGCTCGGCAGTGGCCTCGGGGCCTCGCTGCTGGCGTCGCTGGGCCGACCGATCGCGCAGGGCGGCTCCGCGGGCGCTCCCGAAGCGTCGGGTTTCGCCGGAACCTCCGCAGGCGCCGCTTCCGTGACCGCTACCGCCGCCGGAGCGGGCGCCGGAGCGGCCGGGCTCGGCGCCGG
>JBEBTD010000039.1:0-13425 GCA_040393965.1 Leucobacter soli
CGGTCAGCGCGTGAAGACCGCGAGCGCCTCGAGGTGGTGGGTGTGCGGGAACAGGTCGAAGGCGCGCAGGGAGGCGAGCTCGTAGCCGAGTTCCCCGAGGGTCTTCGCGTCGCGGGCGAGCGCGACCGGGTCGCAGGCCACGTAGACGAGGTTCGCAGGGGCGAGCTCGCCGAGCTGCGCGCAGACCTCCCCTCCGGCGCCGGAGCGCGGCGGATCGAGCACGACGGTCGCGCGGCGGAGACGTTCGCGCACCGGAGCGGGTGCCTTCAGCAGGTCGGCGAGGTAGCGGTCGACGCGCGAGGTGAGCGCGAGGGCGCCGACGAGCTCGGAAAGGTTCTCGGCCGCGTCGTCGGTGGCTCCGGGATCGGCCTCGACCGTCGACACCTTGAGCCCGGACCCCGCGGCCTCCGCCATGGCGGCGGCCAGGAGCCCAGCCCCGCCGTAGAGGTCGAGGTTGCCCGCGCCCGTGTCGAAGCGGCCCGCCTCGATGAGCCCGGTCACCGCATCGCGCACCGCCTCGAACAGCGTGTTCGGCGCCTCGCGATGCACCTGCCAGAAGCCGCCTGCGCGCACCAGGAACTCGCGCCCGCCCACCGACTCCTGCACGGCATCGTTCTCGCCGGCCCGGGCGCGCTCGCCGGGGTGGCTGATCAGCATGCGCGGATCGTCGGCGCTGGGGGCCACGAGATCGACGGCCTCGAGATCGGGCATGAGGTCGTCCAAGGGAGCGATGAAGCCGATCTCCTCGACGGCGAGCGGCAGGCTCTCGACAGGGATCACGCGGCGGCTGCGCGCCGCGTAGGGCCCGACCCGCCCCGACTCCGGGTCGACGTGCAGCCGTACCCTGGTGCGCCAGCCGAGGCCGCCGGCCTCATCGTCGCCGGGCGCCGCTTCGACGACGAGCCCGGCGCCGGCCGAGCCCGGCGCGGCGGCGGCCGCGGCGATCCTCGCGTCGTCGAGGCCTCCGAAGCGGCGCAGCGAGTCGGCGAGCACCTCGGCCTTGAGCGCGCGCTGCCGCTCGAGTGCGATGTGACCGAACTCGGCGCCGCCCGCTCGATCGTCGGGATCGCGCTCGAGCGCGGCCTCGGGCCAGATGTGCGGGCGCCGATCCTCGCTCGCCTCGATCACCGACACCGTCGCGGCGCGAGCGAACGACTTCTTGCGCGCCTCGGTGATGCGGGCGAGCACGCGTTCGCCCGGAATCGCGTCGGAGACGAACACCACCCGGCCCTCGTGGCGGGCGACGCAGACGCCGCCGTGCGCGATGCCCGTGACATCGAGTTCGACGAGGTCGCCGGGGGAGAGCGGTGCGCCGGGGACGGCGGTGGGGCGGAGGGTCTCAGACATGCCGTCCATTCTCCCACCCTCGGAGACCTCTAGGATCTTGACCATGACGAGTCTGCCGCGGGAGCCGGAGGATGCGCCGTCGCCCCGGCCCAAGCGATGGGTACGCGTCGTCGTGCTGCTCGCGACGCTGCTCACGGCCTGGCACATCCTCGCCTCGTTCCTGTGGATCGCTCCGTACTCGGCGAACGCGCGCGAGATCGTGCCAGGCAAGCTGCTGTCGAGCTACATGCTCCCTCTCTTCGGCCAGTCGTGGAGCGTCTTCGCGCCGGAGCCGATCAACGGGGATTACCGCTTCGAGGTGCGGGCCGTCATCGTCGGCGGCGACGGCCGGGAGCAGCAGACCGACTGGGTCAGTGCGACCGACGTCGAGCTGTCGATGATCCAGCGCAACCTCTTCCCGCCGCGCGCCGGCATCCAGTCGAGCGAGGTGGCCTCGGGCTACAAGAACGCCTTCGACCGCCTCGACCGTGCGGATCGCTCGATCCTGGGCGGCGATTTCACGACTGGCGACTGGCGAGGGGAGATGCGCGAGTCGCTCGAGAAGTCGCAGGGCGACGAGGGCGGCCAGGGCGGCGAGGGCGGCACGACCGACGAGCGCACGCGCAAGACCCGCATCGACAAGGTGCTCGCCGAGGAGCGCCTGAGCACCGCCTACGCCACCCAGGTCGCGAAGGCCATGTGGGGAGACGAGGTGCAGCGGGTGCAGTACCGGGTGAGCCGGCAGAACGTCGTGCCCTTCGCCCAGCGCCACGATCCCGCCGCCGAGCGCCCCGCCCCGACCGTCGTCGAGCCCGGCTGGCGCGGCCTGCTCGTCGAGCAGGGGCAGAACGAGGGCAACTTCGCCGAGGTGTTTCGCGGCCAGCACGAGAGGCTCGAGCGATGAGCGCGCGCAGCCTCCTCGCGCGCGTCGGAGTGTTCCTCGGCGGCCTGCTTACCGGCGCCTTGGTCGCCGTAGCGGGTGCGCTCGGCGGCGCCCTCCGATGGTTCGAGCGGTGGCTCTACGACGGCAAGAAAGCGCTCTACGGCCTCGCCGTCACGCGCATGGTCTTCGGCGCGACCGCCTTCGGCCTGCTCGCCGCCAACTTCGGCACGCGTCTCTACACCTTCGGTTCGGGGTCGGCATGGAACGGCGAGATCGCGGAGCCCGTGAGCGCCTTCCCCCGCATCTGGCTGTTCGGCTCGTTCCACGCGGTCGCGGCCGACGACCTCGCCTTCACCGCGCTCTACCTGCTGCTCATGGCGCTCGCCGCGCTCTTCGCGCTCGGCTGGCGCTTCCGCATCGTACTGCCCGCGTTCTTCGTGCTCTGGGTGAGCTTCATCGAGATGAACGACATGGTCGGCGACCAGGGCGACAACATGTTCCGCATCGCGCTGATCCTGCTCTTCTTCGCGGATCCCGCGGCGCGCTGGTCGCTCGATGCCCGACGCCGGGCGAAGCAGGAATGGTTCGCCGCCGGCAGCCCGCCGAATCAGCTCGGCACCGCGCTGCACAACCTCGCCCTCATCGCGCTCACCGCGCAGGTGGCGTTCGTCTACGGCTCGGGCGCCTTCTACAAGGTGCAGGGCACCCCGTGGGCGCAGGGCTACGCGGTCTACGACCCGCTGCAGACCATGCGCTTCGGCACATGGCCAGAGCTGAGCGATCTCGTCACCGCCTGGGGGCCCGCCGTCGCGCTCGGCACCTGGGGATCCGTGCTGCTGCAGGCGGCCTTCCTGCTCGCCCTGCTCTCGCGGCCGACCCGCCTCATCGCGCTCTTCGGCATTCTCGGTTTCCATGTGATGATCGGCGTGCTCATGGGGCTGCCCTGGTTCTCGCTCACGATGATCGCGATCGACTCCATCTTCATCAGGGATCGCAGCTGGAAGAAGCTGAGCGACGGGCTGCAGCGGCGCTGGAACGCGTCCGCGTCAGCAGCCTAGGCTTGACGCATGCGCCTCTACCTCGCCTCCACCTCGCCCGCCCGTCTCGCCGTGCTGCGCGCGGCCGGCATCGAGCCGCTCTGCTTCTCGCCCGAGGTCGACGAGGAGGCCGAGGTCGCAGCGCGCGAGGCCGAGCTCGGCCGCAGGCTCACCGCGCCCGAACTCACCGAGTATCTGGGCCGGCTCAAGGCCGAAGACGTCGTTCGCCGCCACGGGCACGAGATCGACGGGCTCGTGCTCGGCGGGGACTCGGCGTTCCTGCTCGACGGCGAGATCCTCGGCAAGCCCCACGAGCCCGAGATAGCGCTCGCCCGCGCGAAGCGGCATCGTGGCCGAACTGGTGTGCTGCACTCGGGGCACTGGCTGATCGACCACACGGGCGCCGAGATCCGGGGCGCCGCCGGCTCCGTCGACACGGCGACCGTCTCTCTCGCGACCGATGTGAGCGATGCCGAGCTCGAGGCCTACGTCGCGACGGGGGAGCCGCTCGAGCTCGCCGGCGGCTTCGCGATCGACGGGCTCGCCGGCGCCTTCATCGATCGCATCGAGGGGGCTCCGAGCTGTGTCATCGGGCTGTCCCTGCCCGCGCTGCGCCGTCTCGTGATCGGCCTCGGCCACGACTACGCGGGTCTCTGGAACGCGGCCTGAAACCGTCATGCACGCCGCGGCGCTCCGGGTGGTGATCGCCCCCGACTCGTTCAAGGGCTCGATCTCCGCGCGCGATGCCGCGGTGGCCATCGCCGAGGGCTGGCGGGCCGCGCGCCCCGGCGACGAACTGCGGCTGCTGCCCATGGCCGATGGCGGCGAGGGCACGATCGACACGGTCGCCGCCGCGATGCCCGAGGCGCAGCGCGTTCCCGTCGAAGTGTTGGGCCCCGACGGCCGGCCCGTGCGCACGCACTGGCTGCGGCTGCCCGATGGCTCCGCGCTCGTGGAGCTCGCCGCCTGCAGCGGCCTCACGCTGCTGCCCGAGTCCCGGGCTTCGGCACGAGGATCGGGGCCGGCCGCGGGCGAACGGGAGCTCCGGCCCCGCACCGCTCACAGCTTCGGCACCGGACAGGCGGTGCGGGCGGCCATCGATGCCGGAGTGAGACGGGTGTTCGTTGCGCTCGGGGGCAGTGCCTCCTCCGACGGCGGAGCCGGGATGCTGGCGGCCATGGGCGCGCGACTGGAAAACGCGGAGGGGCGCCCGATCGCGCTCGGCAACCTCGGGCTCGAGGATCTCGCGGCGGCCGATCTCGGCGGCGTCGCACTGCCGCCCGAGGGTCTCGTCGCCTGGACGGATGTGCGCTCGCCCCTGCTCGGCGCAGCGGGCGCCGTCGCCGTGTTCGGCCCGCAGAAGGGCCTCGTCGGCGAGGACGCCGCGGAGGCGGAACGGGCGCTCGAGCGCTTCGCCGCCCTGCTCGGCGGCGATCCTTCGACGCCCGGATCCGGCGCGGCCGGCGGCGCCGGATTCGCCCTCGTCCGCCTCGGAGCGCGCATGGCCAGCGGATCCTCGGCCGTCGCAGACGCGATCGGCCTCCCTCAGGCGGTCGCGGCCGCCGAGCTCGTCATCACGGGAGAGGGCTGCTTCGACGAGCAGTCGGTCCAGGGCAAGGTCGTCTCCCTCGTGAGCGCGCTCGCCGAGCAGGCCGGTGCGCGCACGGCGCTCGTCGCCGGCGCGGTGCGGGCGGATCCTCGCGGCTTCGAAGCGGTCGTCCCGCTCACGGCGCTCGCCGCAGCCGGAGAGCTCCATCCCATGCGCGATGCCCGCGAGCTGCTGCGCCGAGCGGGCGGCGAACTCGCACGCGCATGCTCCTAGTGCCCCTCGATCGACAGTGTCAACCCCCTCCCCGTCCGTCTGCACCCGTCCTAGTTTGTTGGAGTACGACCGACCGAGAGGAGCGAACCATGGGAATTCTGGACGACGCGAAGGAGACCGCCGAGGCCGCGGCCAAGAAGGTCGGCCGAGCTTTCGAGGACGGCGTCGACAAGGCCAAGGACAAGATGGACGAGTTCAAGGCCGAAGCCGACGTGAAGAAGGCCGAGGCCGAGCGCGACGCCGTGAAGGCGCGCAACGACGCCAAGGATCGCCTGCGCGACGACGACATGTAGCCAGCCGCGCAGTCGCAGCTCCCGCCGACCGAGGCGGAATCAGACCAGGGCGGGATCGCAGAGGAGACGCGGCGATCCCGCCCTCGCCATGCCCGTCGCACTGCGCGACCCGGGCGGTGGATGCTAGGTTCTTCCGCATGACCGAACCTCGACTGCACAGCGCGCACCTGGCCGAGATGCGAGCCGACACGCTCTACCGGTTGCTGCGATTGCGCACCGACGTGTTCGTCGTCGAGCAGCAGTGCCCCTACCCGGAACTCGACGGCCGAGATCTCGAGCCGAGCGCCGTCATGGTGTGGGCCGAGCGAGGCGACGAGGTGCTCGCGACCCTGCGCGTCCTGCGCGACCCGGCGGCGCTGCGCATCGGTCGCGTCGCCGCCCGCTCCTCCCAGCGCGGCACCGGCCTCGCCCGCAGGCTCTTCGAATACGGCCTCGAGGAGTGCGCCCGCATCGCGCCCGAACTGGCCATCGTGCTCGACGCCCAGCAGCCTCTCGAGGGATGGTACGGGTCGTTCGGCTTCGAGCGAGACGGTGAGATCTTCCTCGAAGACGGCATCCCGCACGTGCCGATGCGGCGGGAGGGGGCGCAGAGTATCTGACTCAGTAGCTGAGCAGATCCCGCCATTCGGTCGGCACCTTGCTGGACTGCTGGCGTGCGAACTGCTGCACGTAGGATTTCCCGTACCCCTGCTTGCCTGTCGAGCCGCTCGCTTTCCAACCTCCGAAAGTGCTGAGGCCCGGTCACCAACCGGCATGCGCGGCAGAATCGGCTTCAGGGAAGCACTGAGAAGCCGCCCTCGAGTCGCATGCGGCCGGTGAGCGCGAGGAGCACCCGGCTTCCCTCGCCGGAGCGAACCGCGAGTTCTGTCGCCAGGCCGAGCGTACGGCGGAGCGCAGCATCAGGCGGATCCCGTCGTATGCGTGCGGCATCGGCGATGTCGAGACCGTGCACGACGAGCTCGAACGTGCGGGTCGGCAGATAGCTGCTCAGCCGCATCCCGCCGACTATCGTCTCGATGAGTTCGTCGGATGCGCCGAGCATCTGCTGAGCGACCCGCTCGGCGATGGTGCGAAACATCCTGGCGGGATCGTCGCCGAGAGCCTCGCCGGCTTCGATGCCGCGCTGCAGCACGGCGTCGACGTCGGCGGCGGGCGAGGAGCCTGTTCGCTCATAGTATTCTGCAGCGCTCGTCACTCGTTCGATGTCAGCCGGTCGGCCGAGGTAGTGCTCGACGGTGATCAGCGCTCTGCTCGTATGCCCGACGAGGGCGCGCATATCCCACTGGCCGAGCCCCGGTCCGTCCCATGCCTCAGAGGGGAGGTCGTGCACGAGCCCGTCGACCCATGTCGCTGTCCGCGAGAACGTCTCGATCTCTTCGCGCAGCCTGTCGGCGCTCATCGCTACCTCCCGGGGTCTGCTCTGAGCGTAGCCGAAGGGCGGAGACCAAGGGCGAGTCCTTCGGTGGCGCATCGCTCAACCGGGTGCCCGCCCTCACCCGACTCGTTTCTGCCGATAACCCCGACTCGCCGAGGGCGTGGGGCAGACGAAAACACCCCCGCTGCGAACAGCGAGGGTGTGATGGCGCGCCCCGAGGGATTCGAACCCCCGACCTTCTGATCCGTAGTCAGATGCTCTATCCAGCTGAGCTAGGGGCGCACTGTTGATCTCTCAACCAGAAAGACATTACCGGAAAGATCTGAGAAACGGAAATCGAGCTGTCCCGCGGAGCCGACGCAACCGCCCCCGCGGCAGAGGGCGGGGCGCGACGACTTCGCACCGGTACCCTGGCATGGTGCAGCACGAAGACCTGACCCCCGCCCTCGCCCGCGCCGAGCAGCTGATCCGCGAGATCCCCGACTATCCGAGCGAGGGCATCCTCTTCCGCGACATCACCCCGCTGCTGGCCGACGGCGACGCGTTCAAGGCGACGGTCGAGGCGTTGATCGAGCCCTTCGAGGGGCGGTTCGACGTGGTCGCGGGCATCGAGGCGCGCGGCTTCCTGCTTGCGAGCGCGGCGGGGTATGCGAGCGGCAAGGGCGTGGTGCCGGTGCGCAAGGCGGGCAAGCTGCCTCAGCCGGCGATGAGCATCGACTACTCGCTCGAGTACGGCACCGCGACCATCGAGATGCACGCCGATCTCGAGCCGGGCACGCGGGTGCTCGTGATCGACGACGTGCTTGCGACCGGCGGCACGGTCGCCGCCACTCTCGACATGCTCGAGCGCCTCGGGTACCCGGTCTGCGGCACGGCGGTGCTCTTCGAGATCGCCGGGCTCGGCGGGCGCGAGAAGGTCGGCGACCATCAGTTGCACACCGTCTTCAGCTCCTGAGCGGCTCGGCGGCATCGGCGGCCCCGCGGTCGTCGGAGTCGCGGTCGCTGGGATCCGGGATCGCTTTGTGAGCTCTACGAGGATCGCCCTCCCGCCTCGCGCCGATGCGAGAATGGGCGGGTGAGCCCATCCATCGATGCACCGAACACCGCCCCGAGTGCCGCGCCGAACGCGGGGAGCCGCGCTTTCTTCGCGGCCCGCGACCGACTGCTGGAGCTCTCGGGCGACCCGGCCCGCCAGCGCGCCGAGTTCGAGTGGCCCGACGTCGGCCCGGAGTTCAACTGGGCGCACGACGTCTTCGACGCGATCGCCGAGGGCAACGACACCCCGGCGCTGCGCATCGCGGACGCGGACGGCGGCGAGGTCGTGCGCAGCTTCGCGGAACTGAAGCGGCGCAGCGATCAGGTTGCCCATTGGCTGCTCGATCAGGGCGCGCGCCGGGGCGACGTCGCGATGCTCATGCTGGGCAACCGGCTCGAGCTCTGGGAGATCATGCTCGCAGCGCTCAAGATCGGCGTCGTGATCCTTCCGACCTCGGTGGTGCTCGGCCCGCACGAACTCGTCGACCGGGTGCAGCGCGGCCGCGTGCGATGGGTGTTCGCCGCTCCGGAGGATGCGATCAAGTTCACCGGGGTGCCCGGCGACTATCGCGGCGTGGGCGTCGGCTTCGAGGTCGCGACGCAGGATCAGCGCGCCGCCCTCTACGACTGGCTGCGCTTCGAGGAGTCGCGATCCTCGTCCCTCGCGCCCGTGCGCAAGCTGACGAAGAGCGCCGACCCTTCGCTCATCTACTTCACCTCGGGCACGACGAGCCTGCCGAAGATCGTGGAGCACTCGCACACGAGCTACCCGCTCGGGCACCTGAGCACGATGGCGTGGATCGGCGTGCGCCCCGGCGATGTGCACTCCGTGGTGAGCGCCCCCGGCTGGGGCAAGCACGCCTGGTCGAGCTTCTTCTCGCCCTGGAACGTCGGCGCCACGATCTTCGTGATGAACTACGCCCGCTTCGATGCGGAGCACTTCGTCGCCGAGCTCGACCGGGCCGGGGTCAGCACCTTCTGCGCGCCGCCGACGGTGTGGCGCATGCTGATCCAGCGGAGGCTCGACCGCAGGCCGAGCGGGCTGCGCGAACTGCTCTCGGCGGGAGAGCCGCTGAATCCCGAGGTGATCGCGCGCATCCGAGAGTGGTGGGGGCTCGAGATCCGCGACGGCTACGGCCAGACCGAGACGACCGCGCTCATCGGCACACTGCCCGGCGAGGCGGTCGTGCCGGGTGCGATGGGCCGCCCGCTCCCCGGCGTCGAAGCCGTGCTGCTCGATCCGCTCACGGGCGAGCCCGCCGATGAGGGCGAGATCTGCCTGCCGCTCGCCCCGAACCGACCGCTCAACCTCATGCCGGGCTACTTCGGCGACGCGGCCGCGACCGAGAAGGCCGTGCGGGGAGGCTTCTTCCATACGGGCGATGTCGCGGCGCGGGACTGCGGCACGGAGCACGACGGCGTGCTCACCTTCGTCGGACGCACCGACGACATCTTCAAGTCGAGCGACTTCAAGGTCTCGCCGTTCGAGGTCGAGAGCGCGCTGCTCGAGCACCCGCTCGTGGCCGAGGCCGCGGTCGTCGGCGCTCCCGACGAGACCCGCCTCAACGTGACGAAGGCGTACGTCGCGCTCGCCGCCGGCACGGAGCCCGGCGAGAATGCGGCCCGTGCGATCCTCGCCCACGCCCGCGAGGCGATGCCCGCCTATATGCGAGTGCGCCGCGTCGAGTTCTTCGAGCTGCCGAAGACGGCTTCGGGCAAGATCCGCCGGGTCGAGCTGCGGCAGCGCGAGGTCGCCGCGTTCGATGCCGGAACGAGGATCGCGACGGAGTGGCGCGAGGAGGATTTCCCGGGTCTCAAGGGCTGAACCGGGCCGTCGTCAGGCCCCTAGCAGGGCGTGGCAGCGCGCGATGCGCTCCCGCCACCAGCGAGCCCGCTCGGGTGCGGCCGCATGGTGATCGAGCGCATCCGGGTCGAGGATCGCCCGCCGCACTTCGATCTCGCCGCCGACGGGCAGCAGCGGATCCCGGGCGACATCTCCGGCGAGCAGGGCGACCGTGCCGAGGCCGCAGGCGCCCGCGAGCGCGTCGTCGGGCAGGGCGGCCGCGAGGTGCAGGCCCATGCCGATGCCGACCGAGGTGTCGAGCGCGCTCGAGACGACGACCGGCAGGCCTGCCCGCTCGATGATGCCGAGCGCGCGCGCGATGCCGCCGAGCGGCTGCGCCTTCACGATGAGCAGATCGGCCGCGCCGGCCCGCGCCACCGCGAGCGGGTCGTCGGCCTTGCGCACGCTCTCGTCGGCGGCGATGCGCACGAGCGGTGAACCATGGTCGGCGGGCCCATGAGTGGAATCGGCGCCTGAGTCGCCGGGATAGGAACCTGCGACCCCGTCGTCCCGAGCTCCGAGACGCCGCCGCACCTCGACGAGCTCCTCGATGCTCGCGCAGGGCTGCTCGGCGTAGTCGAGGCCGAACTCCGCGAGCGCCCGCAGCGCTGTCACGGCCTCGTCGACCGTCCATCCGCCGTTCGCGTCGATGCGCACGAGCGCCCCATCGCCCATGGCCTCGCGCACGGCGCGCACCCGCTCGACGTCGTCGACGAGGCGCTGGCCCCGTTCCGCGACCTTCACCTTCGCGGTGCGGCACCCGTCGAAGCGGGCCAGCACCTCGGGTACCTCGGCGGCCTGGACGGCGGGCACGGTGGCGTTGACCGCGATCCTCGACCTGCGAAGTGGCGGCGTTTCGCCCCAGCCGTACTCGACGGCGGCGGCCAGCCACGACGCGGCTTCGCGATCCCCGTATTCGACGAAGGGCGAGAACTCGCTCGCGCCGTTCGGCCCTTCGAGGATCGCGGCCTCGCGCACGGTCACGCCGCGGAAGCGGGTGCGGGTCGGGATCGCTACGATGCGCGTCCGCTCGAGCAGCTCTTCGAGCGGCGGGAGCTGATCCTCGGCTGCTGGCATGCCTCTATCCTGCCAGGTCGCCCGAGCAGCGATGAAGGCAAGGCTAAGCTAACTAAGAAATATCATCTGATCAGGGAAAACACAGCCTCTCCTTGCTTGCGAGGCGGCACCCGGAAGAGGATGATCGAGGTATGAACCACACGAAGACGTGCACCGATGCCTCCGCCGTGACCCCGGACGAGCACGGGCCGAAGGAACTCGAGTTCGAGATCCGGGCCGAGGGCCAGGGGAGCCGCATCGGGCAGAAGCTGAACTGGCTGCGGGCCGGCGTGCTCGGGGCGAACGATGGCATCGTATCGGTCGCCGGTGTGGTGATCGGCGTCGCCGCCGCGGCTCCGGGCAACACGCTCGCCATCGCGACCGCCGGTCTCGCGGCGCTCGTCGCAGGGGCCTTCTCGATGGCCGGCGGCGAGTACGTCTCGGTGAGCACGCAGCGCGACACCGAGCGGGCGCTGATCTCCCAGAAGACCCGCGACCTCGAGCGGGAGCCCGAGAAGCAGCTCCGGCTGCTCGCCGGCTTCTACCGGGATCGCGGCATCTCGGCCCGCCTGTCCCGGCAGGTCGCCGAGGAGCTCACCGCCCACGATGCGCTCGCCGCTCATGCAGAGGTCGATCTCGGCATCGACCCGGAGGAGTTCACGAGCCCGTGGTCGGCCGCGCTCTCGTCATTCATCGCCTTCACGCTCGGCGCGCTCATCCCGCTCGCCATGATCCTGCTGCCGTTCGACAGCCCCGTGCTCATCGCGGCGGCCGCCGTTGTGATCGGCCTCTTCCTGACCGGCTGGGTGAGCGCCGCGCTCGGAGGGGCCCCGCGTCTGCCTGCGATCCTGCGGAACGTGCTCATGGGCTCGGCCACCATGGGAGCCACCTATCTCATCGGCCACCTCTTCGGCGTCGCCGTCTCGTAGCGCCGGGCCGCCGGCAGGCGCCCTGTCGCCGAGGCCCGAGCCGGGACGCCTAGGCTGGAGGCATGACGCAGCAGGTTTCCGAGCTCTTCGATCCCGCCGAGTGGCAGCTCGCCCCCGGGGCCGAGGACTACACCGACATCACGGCCCATCTCAGCAAGGACGGGCGCATCGCCAGGGTCGCGTTCGACCGGCCCGAGGTGCGCAACGCCTTCCGCCCGCACACCGTCGACGAGCTGTACGACGCGCTCGAGCGGGTGCGCGTCGATCCGAGGGTCGGCGTCGTGCTGCTCACGGGCAACGGTCCGAGCGCCAAGGACGGCGGCTGGGCCTTCTGCTCGGGCGGGGATCAGCGCATCCGCGGGCGCGACGGCTACAAGTACGCGGAGTCCGAGAACGGCGTCTCCGAGACGGAGGCGAAGGCGCGCGCGGGTCGACTCCACATCCTCGAGGTGCAGCGCCTCATCCGCTTCATGCCGAAGGTCGTCATCGCGCTCGTGCCCGGCTGGGCGGCGGGCGGCGGGCACTCGCTGAACGTCGTCTGCGACCTCTCGATCGCGAGCGCCGAGCACGGGCGCTTCAAGCAGACCGACGCCGACGTGGGCTCCTTCGACGCGGGCTACGGCAGCGCCTACTTCGCCAGGCAGATCGGGCAGAAGGCCGCGCGCGAGATCTTCTTCCTGGCCCGCGAGTACTCGGCGCAACGCGCCTACGAGCTCGGAGCGGTCAACGCGGTCGTGCCGCACGCCGAGCTCGAGCGCACGGGAATCGAGTGGGCGCGCGAGATCCTCGGCAAGTCGCCCACCGCGATCCGCATGCTGAAATACGCCTTCAACGCGGTCGACGACGGCATCGTGGGCCAGCAGCTCTTCGCGGGCGAGACCACCCGTCTCGCCTACGGAACCGACGAGGCCGTAGAAGGCCGCGATTCGTTCCTCGAGAAGCGCGAACCCGACTGGTCGCCCTTCCCCTACTACTATTGAGCCTTCGGCCTGCTCCTGAGCCCTCCGGTGCGCGGTTCGACAAACGGCCCCCGCATCCCGTAAGCTCTTTAGAGGTAGTTGACTTCTACCAGAATTAAACATGCCCTCGGGCAGGTTTTACCGATGGGGTTCGCTCCATAGGGCAGTGGCGCAATTGGTAGCGCAGCGGTCTCCAAAACCGCAGGTTGCAGGTTCGAGTCCTGTCTGCCCTGCCACACCCGGGCGCTCGAGAGCGGTCGGGCTGATGAAAGGAACACCAGTGAGCAGCAAAGAGATCGACGGCACCTCCGGCGGCGATCTCGTGGAGCGCGCAAAAGCCGATCGCGCCGCGAAGAAGTCGTGGTTCGGTCGTATCGTGCTGTTCATCCAGCAGGTGCTCGCCGAGCTGAAGAAGGTGGTCACGCCCACCCGCAAGGAGCTCATCAACTACACCCTCGTGGTGCTGGGCTTCGTCGTCGTCATGATGGCGCTGGTGTGGCTGTTCGATCAGCTCTTCGGCTGGGTGACCGTCTTCATCTTCGGCACCCCGCTGTAAGCGCCGCGCGCGACACGGTGCCCGCGCGCTCGGCGCGCGAACCCCACTACGAAAGCAAGAAAGTCAGATGACGAGCGAACACAGCAACACTCCCGAGGCCGAGCTCGACGCGGCGCTCGATGCGCTGGTGCAGCAGGTCGAGGGCGGCGAGAGCGCCGCTGAAGAGGCTCCCGCGCAGGTGGACGAGGATCAGGCCGCGCCCGCCGAGAGCGGCGACGCCCCCGCCGAGGAGCAGCCGGCGAGCGACCCCTACGCCGAGTTCAAGCGCGAGCTGCGCACGAAGCCCGGCAAGTGGTACGTCGTGCACAGCT
>JBEBTD010000040.1:0-13288 GCA_040393965.1 Leucobacter soli
CTCCCAAAGCGGGCGCTCTAGCCAAGCTGAGCTACGCCCCGGTAGGCAGACAACCATGCAAGTCTAGCGGAAATGCCGGTGCCGGCGACGATCGCGCGAGGATCGCCGCCGACACCCGGCGGGCGGGGCTCGGGCGCTCGGCGCTCCTATACTGGTTCCCATGAAGCCTCGCGCCGGCGCGCCCGCAGTCTCGCTCGTCCTCGCCCTGACCCTCGCCGGTTGCTCGGGCTCCCCCGCTCCCGGGTCACCCGAGGCGGCACCCGACGCCGGCCGGTCAGGCGATTCCTGGATCAACGACGGCGCACAGCTGCTCGCCGACTTCGACCTCGAGGGACTCGACGCCCCCGCCATCATCGAGCAGCTCGACTCGACGCCGGTGTCGGAGCGCCCAGCCGGGCTCATGGCGTCGGTGCAGCCCGAGGCGCTCGTGCTGAGCGACGAGCAGGGGCGCGAGACCTCCCTGCCGATCGACGGCGACCGTTTCTACGTCTCGATCGCTCCCTACGTCGAGCAGAGCCATGACTGCTACTTCCACAGCCTCACCACGTGCCTCGGCGAACTGCCGGGGGCGGAGTTCGAGCTCACGGTGACCGATGAGGAGACGGGCGAGATCCTCGTCGACGGGCCGATGCGCAGCTACGACAACGGCTTCGTGGGGCTCTGGCTGCCCCGCGGCATCGATGCCGAGATCGCGATGGAACGCGAGGGCCGTTCGGCGCGGGCGAGCGTCTCGACCCGCGGCACGGACGATCCGACCTGCATCACGACGCTGCGGCTGACCTGACGGCGATCGATTTGCGAGGCTCTTCACCACTTTGGTAAGCTGATCGTCGTTGCTTCGGCAATGATCCCCTGTAGCTCAGTTGGCAGAGCGCTTGACTGTTAATCAGGATGTCGCTGGTTCGAGCCCAGCCGGGGGAGCGAAACCCTCACCTCGGTGAGGGTTTTCGTGAATGATGCGGACGAGAGCCGCCTCGGGGATGTAGCTCAATGGTAGAGCCTCAGTCTTCCAAACTGATTACGCGGGTTCGATTCCCGTCATCCCCTCCACTCGCGGCCGCGACGCTCCCTACGGAGATCACGGTCGCCTTCGAGAACACGGAACCGGCGGCTCAGTCCTCGGCGACCTCATCGTATGCGGTCGCACGCAGCGCCGCGGCGAGCTGCTGTACATAGGCGTGGTCGGCGCGACGGAATATCTCGTTGATGTCGCCGGAACCGACGAGCCTCCCCTGCTGCAGCACGAGCACCTCGTGCACGAGCGCCTCGAGCATGCGGATGTCGTGGCTGACGAGGATCATGCTCGCGCCCGTGCGCTCGCGGAACCAGCTGAGCAGATCGACGATGCGCGGCCGGTTGTTGGCGTCGACGCCGAGGGTGGGCTCGTCGGCCACGAGCAGCGAGGGAGCGAGCATGAGTGAGCGCATGACGGCGACGCGCTGCCGCTGCCCTTTGGAGAGCTCGTAGGGGTACTCCTGGAGTTTGCTGAGCGGCAGCGAGACGATGTCCATCATCTCGGCGATCTGCCGACCGAGCTGCTCCCGGTCGAAGTGCTTGGTGCGCTCGGTGATGGGCTGCAGCAGGATGTCGCCCACGTTGAGCTCCGGGGGCAGGGTCGCGCCGGCGTCCTGCGCGAGGAAGCCGACATGGGCGGTGAGCCGGGTGGTGGCGCGCCGGCCGATCTTGCGCATGGGGATGCCGAGCACGGTGGCGTCTCCCCCGCTTACCTTGATGCGGCCGTGCTTCTCGCCGGCCTCATCGGCTCGTCCGGCGAGGAACCTCGCGATGGTGGACTTGCCCGAACCGCTCTCGCCGAGCATGGCGAGCACCTGACCGCGCCCGAGCTCGAAGCTGACGCCGTCGACCGCGTTGAACGCTCTCGCTCCCGCGTGGGCGGGGTACATGAGCGAGAGGTCAGACACGAGCACCGCCGGGTCGGCGTCTCTGGCTGGCTCGATCATGGGGCTCCTTCTCGTGATTCCACGGCGGTTCGACCACTTCAGGGTAGCGCGACGGTGCGGGCTAGTCGTTGCGCAGGCTGCGGCGCGCCGCCTCGAGGGCTGCGAGTTGCTCCTGGATGCGCCGAGAGGCGGGGTCGCCGGGATCCCCGATGCGCTGCATACGAGCGACGAGTTCTCCCTTGAGCGAGAGCAGGTCGCGATCGAGCAGCGAGGCGACCACGTCGCGCGCGTAGCCGGCGAGCAATTCGGGTCGGTTCTGCGGCATCGGGGCGAAGGCGAGCTCCCGGATGAGATCGCGGTACGGTTCCGGCGCCTCTGCGAGCACGGCCTCGAACCAGCCCGACTGACCGAGGGAGCCGAGGGCGGCGGCGATCGCGTCGCGCACCACCCGCAGCGCGGGTTCGCCGACCTCCGCAGTGACGGCCTGCGCCATGAGCTCGTGTCCGATGGCGTCGGGCTGCTGCAGCATCGCCATGAGCGCATCGCGTTCGAGGCGCGCACCAGGGGTCTTCGGCAGGGCCGCGAGAGTCGCACGGGGGCGCGGCGGCTCCGCAGGAGCGGCGTCGTAAGCGGGGCGAGGATCGGGCCCGCCCCTTCCACGCGAACGGCCCGAGGCGGCGCGCACCTCCCGCTGCACCTCCCCGAGATCCATGCCGAGCATGCGGGCGAGCTCGCGCGTATAGCCGGGCTGCAGAGCTCGATCCTTGAGCTCCGCGACGATGGGCGCGGCGGAGCGCAGCGCCGAGACGCGGCCTTCCACGGAGTTGAGGTCGAAGCGGGAGACGGCCTGGCGCAGCGCGAACTCGAAGAGCGGAACCTTACGGGTGAACAGCTCGCGAACGGCCTCGTCGCCCCGGTGCAGTCGAAGGTCGGCGGGATCCAGCCCATCGGGGGCGACCGCCACGTAGGTCTGGGCGCTGAAGAGCTTCTCGTCGCTGAAAGCGCGCAGCGCCGCCTTCTGTCCCGCCTCATCGGGATCGAAGGTGAAGATCACCTCGGCGGCCGCGTCGTCGCCCATCACCCGCCGCAGCACCGAGATGTGCTCCTTGCCGAAGGCGGTGCCGCACGTGGCGACCGCGCCCTCCTCGCCGGCGAGGTGGCACGCCATCACATCCGTGTAGCCCTCGACCACGACCACGCGCTTGCCCCGCGCGATGGCCTTCTTCGCGAGGTCGAGCCCGTAGAGCACGCGCGACTTGTGGTAGATCGGGGTCTCAGGGGTGTTGAGGTACTTCGGCCCGTTGTCGTCATCGTACAGCTTGCGCGCGCCGAAGCCGACGGTCTGCCCGCTCGTGTCCCTGATCGGCCAGACGATGCGGCCGCGGAAACGGTCGTAGACGCCGCGCTGGCCCTCGCTCGCGAGACCGGCCTGAGCGAGCTCCTGCTGCGTGAAGCCCTGTGCTCGCAGATGGCCGGTCATCCCGTCCCAGCCCTTTGGCGCATAGCCCACGCCGAAGCGTGCGCATGCCGCCTCGTCGAAGCCGCGCTGGGAGAGGAACTCCCGTGCGGTCGCCGCCTCGTCGCCTCGCAACTGATCGACGAAGAACGCGCCCGCCGCCTGGTTCGCGGCGAAGAGCCGCGCCCGGTTGGGGCCCTCCTCGCGCCGCTCCCCGCCCTCCTCGTAGGTGAGCACGTAGTGGATGCGGGCGGCGAGCCGCTCGACCGCCTCGGTGAACGTGAGATGATCCATCCGCTGCAGGAAGGAGATGGCATCGCCCGATTCCCCGCAGCCGAAGCAGTGGTAGTAGCCGAGGCTCGGGCGCACATGGAAACTCGGGCTGCGCTCGTCGTGGAACGGACAGAGCCCCTTCATCGAGTCGATACCGCCCGGCTTCAGCGCGACGTGATCCCCCACGAGATCGGCGAGATTGGTGCGGCGCTTGACCTCTTCGATATCCGAAGCGCGTATCCGACCTGCCATAGCTAGTGAGTCTATCCCGACCTTCCCGGCGTCGATCCCGGCAGCGAGGAGCGCGCCTCCTGCGCGCGCCAAAGATCTGCCGCGGTGGCGGCACCACCTCTCGTCGGAGAACGCGATGCGTTCTCCCTTAGACGAGAGGTGCAGTGCAGAGTCGCTCGTACCAGGCGATGGCCGACTGATCGGTCAGGGAGGCCACCTGATCGACGACGGCGCGGCGCGCGGCCGCCTCATCGCCCGCCGCCCGGTAATCAGCGGCATAGGCCGGTTCGAGCTCGATCGGTCCCGCCTCCCACAAGGTATGCAGCAGCTCGATCAGCAGGCCTCGCTGGCGGCGGTAGATGGGCTGGCGGCGGTCGCTCTGCATCACGTAGGCGGCGACGATGCCCTTGAGTACGGCGATCTCGGCGCGGATCTCGCGCGGGATCACCATCTCCGCCCCGTATCGGGCGAGCGGGCGACCGTCGGCGCCGAGCATGGTGGCGCGGATCGCCTCGCGCGCGAAACGTCCGATCATATCGCTCGTGAAGTTCTTCAGGCCCGCCTGATCGGCCCTCGACCCATTCCAGCGCGTCGGCCAGTTCTCACTCCCCGACATGCGGTCGAAGGCCGCGCCGAGCTCGTCAGCGCCCAGGGAGTCGACGCCGGAGTCGCCGCCCGCCCAGTCGGCGACGATGCGGATGAGCGCCTCGTGCCCCGAGCGCGCGGTCAAGAAGGCGGGGTCGATGTGCTCCGAGACGATCGCGTCCTCGAAGTCGTGCACCGAGTAGGCCACGTCGTCCGAGAAGTCCATGATCTGCGCTTCGACGCACTTGCGGCGCTCCGGAGCGCCGTCGCGCAGCCAGGCGAAGACCGGCGCGTCGTCCTCGAAGTACCCGAACTTGCCGCTGCCCTGAGCTTCCGACAGCGCCCACGGATACTTGCAGCTCGCGTCGAGCGTGGCCCTGGTGAGGTTGAGCCCGACGCTGACGCCGTCGGGTGCGAAGCGCTTCGGCTCGAGGCGGGTGAGGATGCGTAGCGTCTGCGCGTTGCCCTCGAAGCCGCCGAAGCCGGTCATCCATTCGTCGAGCGCGCGCTCGCCGTTGTGCCCGAACGGCGGGTGGCCGAGATCGTGCGCGAGACAGGCGGTGTCGACGACATCCTGGGAGACGCCGAGGGAGGCGGCGAGCTCGCGCCCGATCTGGGCGACCTCGAGCGAGTGGGTGAGCCTGTTGCGGGCGAAGTCGACGCCGGCCGTCGGGCTGAGCACCTGCGTCTTCGCCGCCAATCTGCGCCAACCGCTCGAGTGCAGCACGCGGGCGCGATCTCGGGAGAAGTCGCTGCGGCTGCCGCTGTGGAACTCGGGCAGGAAACGCTCGATGTCGCGGGACTCGTAGCCGTTCGGCACTCGGGCCTCAACCACCGTCGCCCCCGAGGCCCTGGCGCTCGGCCTCGACGAGCTCGGAGTAGTCGACGCCCTCGCTCGTGCGGCTCGACAGCCAGCCATCGGGCAGTACGACGCGCTTCGGGCTGCCCGCCCGGCCGCGCTGGCCCTCGGCGCCCTCGCCCGGGTAGGGCATGGAGCCGTCCATCGTCGCGAAGATCTCGTCCATCTGCTCAAGCGACTCCACAGCGGCCAGTGCGCGCCTCGTGTCGCCGCCCACGCCGTAGCCCTTGTAGTACCAGGCGACGTGCTTGCGGATGTCGCGGCAGGCCCGATCCTCGTCGCCGTCGAAGAACTCGACGAGCAGCTCCGTGTGCCGCCGCATCGCCTGCATGACGAAGCCGAGGGGCGGCTTCGCGATCGCGAGCTCCGCATCCTCGCTCGAGATCTCCCCCGCCTCCGCGCGAAAGGCCGCGGCCAGATCTCCGAAGAGCCAGGGGCGGCCGAGGCAGCCTCGGCCCACGACCACGCCGTCGCAGCCGGTCTCGCGCACCATGCGGATCGCATCACCGGCCGACCAGATATCGCCGTTGCCGAGCACGGGCACGCTCGTGATCGTCTGCTTGAGCGTCGCGATGGCCGACCAGTCGGCTTTGCCCGAGTAGAACTCGCTCGCCGTGCGACCGTGCAGCGCGATGGCGGCGACGCCCGCCCCCTCCGCGGCGCGCGCCGCGTCGAGATACGTCAGGTGATCCTCGTCGATGCCTTTGCGCATCTTGACGGTGAGCGGGATGTCGCCCGCCGCCTTCACCGCGCCTTCGACGATCGCTTGGAAGAGATCGCGCTTCCACGGCAGCGCCGAGCCGCCGCCCTTGCGGGTGACCTTGGGCACGGGACAGCCGAAGTTGAGGTCGATGTGGTCGGCGAGATCCTCGTCGACGAGAAAACGAACCGCCTCGCTCACCGTCTTCGGCTCGACGCCGTACAACTGGATCGATCGCGGCGTCTCGCTCTCATGATGCTTGATGAGGCGCAGCGAGGCGGGAGTGCGCTCGACCAGCGCGCGGCTCGTGATCATCTCGCTCACGTAGAGGCCCGCGCCGTACTCGCGGCACAGCCGGCGGAACGCCGTGTTGGTGATGCCCGCCATCGGAGCCAGCACCACGGGCACGTCGAGGGTCAGCGGGCCGATGCGCAAGCGCGAATCGTTGAGGGTGGCGGTAGACATATGCACCCATTCTCTCATGCCCGCGATACGCGTTTCCCGTCGATTCTTGAGAGAATGACGCACATGCCCCTCTATCGCGAGCAAGGCGTCGTGCTGCGCACCCAGAAGCTCGGCGAGGCCGACCGCATCGTCACGCTGCTCACCCTCGGCCGCGGCCTCATCCGCGTCGTGGCGAAGGGCGTGCGCCGCACCTCCTCGAAGTTCGGGGCCAGGCTCGAGCCGTTCATGGTCGCCGATCTGCAGCTCTACGAGGGCCGCAGCCTCGACACCATCACGCAGGCCTCGACGCTCGGGGCCTTCGGCCCGCACATCAGCGCCGACTACGACCGCTACCGCGCCGGCAGCGTCATGGTCGAGACCGCCGAGCGCCTGAGCGAGGGAGGTCCGGCCCCCGAGCAGTACCGGCTGCTGGTGGGCGCGCTGCGCACCCTCGCGCAGGGCAAGATCGCCCCCGAGCTGCTGCGCGACGGCTACCTGCTGCGCGCGATGGCCGCGGCGGGCTGGGCGCCCGGATTCGAGGCCTGCGTGCGCTGCGGCGCTCCGGGCCCGCACCGCCACGTCGTGGTGCAGCTCGGCGGCGCCGTCTGCGAGCAGTGCCGCGTGCCCGGATCGCCACGACTCGAGCCCGGCAGCGTCGAGCTGCTCTCGGCGCTGCTGCGCGGGGACTGGGATGCCGCACTCGAGTCGGACGAGCTCGAGCGCGGCCAGGCCTCCGGCATCGTGGCGGCCTACACGCAATGGCACGTCGAGCGCGGGCTGCGATCGCTGCGGGGCTGAGCGTTTCGTCGCGTCCGCCGCACTACAGTGGGTCTGTGAGCATGCGCCGAGCCCCCTCAGAGCTGGTGCCGGTCGACTGGACCGGCGAGCAGCCGCCGACGTTCCGCGGCGAGGTGCCGAAGCACATCGCGATCGTCATGGACGGCAACGGCCGCTGGGCGAACCGTCGCGGCCTCCCCCGCGTGGAAGGCCACCGCCAGGGCGAGCAGGCGCTGCTCGACGTCGTCGCAGGCGCGATCCAGGCGGGCGTGACCCATTTGAGCGTCTACGCCTTCTCGACCGAGAACTGGCGCCGCTCCCCCGACGAGGTGCGCTTTCTCATGGGATTCAACCGAGAGGTGCTGCGGGGGCGCCGCGCGCAGCTCGACGCCTGGAACGTGCGCATGCGCTGGGCCGGCCGGCGGCCCCGCCTCTGGGGTTCGGTCGTCAACGAGCTCAAGGCCTCCGAACGCGCCACCGCCCGCAACACGGGGCTCACGCTCACGATGTGCGTCAACTACGGCGGCCGCAACGAGCTGACCGACGCCGTGCGCTCGATCGCCGAGGAGGTCGCGAGCGGCCGCCTCTCGCCGCACGGCATCACGGAGCGCACGATTGCCAAGCACCTCTACGTGCCCGAGCTGCCCGAGGTCGACCTCTTCCTGCGATCGAGCGGCGAGCAGCGCATCAGCAACTTCATGCTGTGGCAGTCGGCCTACGCCGAGATGGTGTTCCTCGACACGCTCTGGCCCGACTTCGATCGGGGCGAGCTCTGGCGCGCCATCAAGATCTACGAGGATCGCGACCGCCGCTTCGGCGCGGCGGTCGACCAGCCCTCCGACGGCTCCGGAGCGGCGAATGGCTGAGCCGATGCGCGTGCTGATCGTCTGCGACTACTCCCTCGGCTATCTCGGCGGTGCCCAGATCGCGCTCATGCGGCAAGCGCAGGCGCTCGCCGCAGCGGGGCACCGGGTCTCGCTGCTGGCGCCGGATGCGGGCAGCGCCGGACTGGACGCCGCGGTGGAGGCCGTCGAGCCGCCGCCCAGCCGCACGCTGCCCGTGCTGGAACTCCCATTGCTGAGGGCCTCCCCGGAGCTCGCCGGATTCGCAGGGGACGTGCTCGACGATCACCGTATCGACGCCGTGCTGCTGCATTCGGAGTTCGGCCTCGCAGCGACAGTGTCGGCAGAGGCTCGCCGCCGCCGCATCCCGGTGCTGCACACGGTGCACACTTTCTTCTGGACGGGCCCCTGGGCCGCGGCGCCCTTCGCGCCGGCGGTGCGCGCCTTCCATCGCGCCGTGACGGGCCTGCCCTCGCCCCGGATGAAGCTCGCCCCGCGCCCCCTCGACTCGGCGCTGCGTCAGATGACGCTCGCCGTAGCCCGCACCGCCGACGTCGTGGTCTCCCCCTCCGCGCATCAGGCCGAACGACTGCGCGAGGCCGGGCTGCCCCGGGTGGAGGCCGTCTCGAACGTCACCGAGCCTGTCGCCGAGCCGGCGCCGATGCCACCGTTCGATCGGTTACGTGTCGCCTGGCTCGGCCGATTCGCGCCCGAGAAGCGCCTCGACGCCGCTCTCGGCGGGGTCGCCTCGGCCTCCCCCGCGCTTCCGCTCTCCCTGCGCATCGCGGGCGGCACTCCGAACGCTCGTCAACAGCGCCTCGGCGGGGGCCGCGCTGAGTGGCTCGGCCGCCTCGCTCAGGCCGGGGCGGCAGAGCTCGTCGATTCCTCGCATGCCCTGCTGCTCACCTCGAACGGCTTCGACAATCAGCCGATGGTGGTGCTCGAAGCGTTCAGCCGGGGCCGGCCGGTGATCCTCGTCGACCGCGTACTCGCGAAGGAGTTCGGCGATGCCGCCGTGCTGTGCGACTCCCCCGATCCCGACGGCATCGCGCGCACGCTCGAGCGCATCGCAGCCGACCCCCGTATTCTCGAACGGGCCACGGCGGCCGCGGTCGAGCTCTCGCACCGCGCGAGCGGCGCAGCGCACGCGACGAGGATCGCTGGGCTCGTCGAGGAAGTGCGGAAGGGCTGATCCTCAGCCCCCGCGAGCCCCCCGGCGCCGTCCCTGCCGCTGCTCCGCCTCGCGCCAGGCGCGCTGCGCCGGCGTCTCCCCCGCCGCTCCCGCCAGACCGCTCGAGTTCTCCGTCTGCCTGCGCGCGGAACCGCCCCGGCCCAGATGCCAGGCGTGCGTGATCGCGAGCGCGAGCGCGTCGGCAGCGTCGGCGGGCTTCGGCGGTGCGGCGAGGCCGAGCAGGCGCGTGACCATCGCCGTCACCTGCGCCTTCTCGGCGCTGCCGTAGCCCGTCACCTGCGCCTTCACCTCGTTCGGAGTGTAGAGGGCCACGGGGATGCCGCGCTGCTCCGCGAGGTACATGACCACCCCGCTGATCTGGGCGACCCCCATCACGCTCGCGACGTTGTCCTGGGCGAACACGCGCTCGAGGGCGATGCCGTCGGGCCGCTGGCCGTCGAGCAGTCGTTCGATGCTCGAGCCGATCCGGTGAATGCGCTCCGGCTGGCTCAGTTCTGGCGTGCTCGTCAGCACCTCGACATGCTCGAAGGTGACGCGCCTACCCTGACCCGCGGCGACGATGCCGATGCCGCAGCGGGTCAGGCCCGGGTCGATCCCGATGATCCTCACATCAGTCGTCGGCTGCGAGCTCCGCCTGCACCTCGGAGGTGAGGTCGAAGTTCGAGTACACGTTCTGCACGTCGTCGCTGTCCTCGAGGGCGTCGATCAGGCGGAACACCTTGCGGGCGGTGTCGGCGTCGATCTCGACCTTGAGGTTGGGCACGAACTCGACGTCGGCGGCTTCGTAGTCGATGCCGGCGTCGACGAGCGCGGTGCGAACGGCCACCATGTCGGAGGCCTCGGTGAAGACCTCGAACGCCTCGCCGTTGGGGGTCGGGGCGACCTCCTCGGCGCCGGCGTCCAGCACGGCCATCAGCACGTCGTCCTCAGTGGTTCCCTCGGCGGGCACCGTGATCACGCCCTTGCGCTCGAAGTTGTAGGCGACGCTGCCCTGCTCGCCCAGGTTGCCCCCGTTGCGGCTGAGCGCGGTGCGAACCTCTGCCGCAGCGCGGTTCTTGTTGTCGGTGAGGCACTCGATCATGAGAGCGACGCCGTTCGGGCCGTAGGCCTCGTACATGATGGTGGTGTATTCGACGGCGTCGCCGGTCAGGCCGGCGCCGCGTTTGATGGCGCGATCGATGTTGTCGCCGGGCACCGAGTTCTTCTTGGCCTTGTGCACGGCGTCGGCGAGAGCCGGGTTGCCTGCGAGGTCGGCGCCGCCGATGCGCGCGGCCACCTCGATCACCTTGATGTACTTGGCGAAGGCCTTGGCACGACGCGCATCGATGACGGCCTTCTTGTGCTTGGTCGTCGCCCATTTGGAGTGTCCGGACACGGGAGCTCCTCTTTCTCGAAATCGAATCGGTAGATAAGTCTAGAGGCCGGGAGGGGTCAGGGCTCCGGCCACGCCTGCGCGATGCGCTCACGCACGTCGCCGAGCAGCTGCGGCATGGACTTCGTCTTCGCGATGATCGGGAAGAAGTTCGAGTCGGAGCGCCATCTCGGCACGATGTGCTGATGCAGATGGGCGGCGATGCCGGCTCCCGCGATCTCGCCCTGGTTCATACCGATGTTGAAGCCGTGACAGCCCATCGTCGCCTTGAGCACGCGCATCGCGGTCTGGGTCAGGGCGCCGATCTCGGCGACCTCCTCGGGACTCGCCTCGTCGTAGGTGGAGACGTGGCGGTACGGGCACACGAGCAGATGCCCATTGTTGTAGGGGTAAAGGTTGAGCAGCACGTAGCCGTGCTCGCCGCGGTGCACGATGAGCGCCTGTTCGTCTGCGAGCGAGGGAGCCCGGCAGAACGGACAGTCGGTCTCATCGGGCTGATGCGTGTCGGCGACGTAGACCATGCGGTGCGGCGTCCACAGCCGCTGCAGCTCGTCCGGGTCGCCCACGAGCCCGCTCTCGTGCAGGGTCTCGGGACGAGGATCGGGCGAAGGGCCCGAGGCCGGCCCGCCCGGGGCCGCTACTGCTGCCACGCGGTGTTCACCTGCTCATGGGTCTCGATCGCGCGCATGATGCGCTCGATCGCCTCGGCCACGGGCACGCCGTTCATCTGCGAGCCGTCGCGGAAGCGGAAGCTCACGGCCCCGGCCGCGCGATCCTCCTCGCCCGCGATGAGCTGGAAGGGCACCTTCGCCTTCGTATGGGTGCGGATCTTCTTCGGCATGCGGTCGTCGCTGTGATCGACCTCGGCGCGCACGCCCCGCTCGCGCAGGCGTCCGAAGATCTCGTCGAGGTAGTCGCCGTACTGCTCGGCCACGGGGATGCCGACGACCTGCACGGGCGAGAGCCAGACCGGGAAGGCGCCGGCGTAGTGCTCGAGCAGGATCGCGAAGAAGCGCTCGACCGAGCCGAGCAGGGCGCGGTGGATCATGACCGGCTGCTTGCGGGTGCCGTCGGCCGCGGCGTATTCGAGCTCGAACAGCTCGGGCTGGTTGAAGTCGAGCTGCACGGTCGAGAGCTGCCAGGTGCGGCCGATGGCGTCGCGCGCCTGCACCGAGATCTTCGGCCCGTAGAAGGCGGCGCCGCCGGGATCCGCGACGAGCTCGAGACCCGACTCCTCGCCGACCTGACGGAGCGTCTCTGTCGCGACCTCCCACTGCTCGTCGGAGCCGACCGACTTCTCGGGATCCCGCGTCGAGAGCTCGAGGTAGAAGTCGTCGAGGCCATAGGCGCGCAGCGTCGCGAACACGAAGTCGAGCTGTCGCTTGATCTCGTCCTTCACCTGATCGTCGGTGACATAGATGTGCGCGTCGTCCTGGGTGAGACCGCGCACGCGGGTCAGCCCCGAGAGCGTGCCGCTCTTCTCGTAGCGGTACACGGTGCCGAACTCGGCGAGGCGCAGCGGCAGCTCGCGGTAGCTGCGAGCGCGGGCCCGGAAGATGAGGTTGTGGAACGGGCAGTTCATGGGCTTCAAGTAGTAGTCCTGGCCCTGCCTCACGACGTGGCCGTCGGCATCGACCACCTCGTCGAGGTGCATCGCCGGGAACATGCCGTCCTTGTACCAGTTGAGATGCTGGCTGGTCTCGAAGAGGGTGCCCTTCGTGATGTGAGGACTGTTGACCACTTCGTAGCCGTTCTTCAGCAGCTCGCTGCGCATGAACGACTCGATCTCGTGGCGGATGATGCCGCCCTTCGGGTGGAACACCGCGAGGCCCGAGCCGATCTCGTCGGGGAAGCTGAACAGGTCGAGCTCGACGCCGAGCTTGCGGTGATCGCGTTTCGCCGCCTCCTCGAGCCGGGTCTGGTAGGCGCGCAGCTCGTCCTTCGTCGGCCAGGCCGTGCCGTAGATGCGCTGCAGCATCGGGTTCTTCTCGCTGCCCCTCCAGTAGGCGCCCGCGGCGCGCATGAGCGCCCAGCCGTTGCCGATCATGCGGGTGTTCGGCAGATGCGGGCCGCGGCAGAGATCCTTCCAGCAGACCTCGCCGGTCTTGGGATCGACGTTGTCGTAGATGGTCAGCTCGGCGCCGCCCACCTCGACGCTCTCGTTGTCGGAACCCTGCTCGGCGCCGCCCTTGAGGCCGATCAGCTCGAGCTTGTAGGGCTCGTCCGCGAGCTCGGCGCGCGCCTCATCGTCGCTCACGACGCGGCGGACGAAGCGCTGCCCCTGCTTGACGATCTTCTGCATCTCCTTCTCGATGGCCTTGAGATCGTCCGGCGTGAAGGGCTCGGCCGGATCGAAGTCGTAGTAGAAGCCGTCGGCGACGGGCGGCCCGATGCCGAGCTTGGCCTCGGGGTTGATGCGCTGCACCGCCTGCGCGAGCACGTGGGCCGCGCTGTGCCGCAGGATGTTCAGGCCGTCCGGGCTGTCGATCCCGACCGGCTCGACCGTGTCGGTCTCCGTCACCTCCGCCGCGAGGTCGCGCAGTTCTCCGTTGACGCGCATCGCGACGACGGAACGGTCGGTGAACAGGCTGAAGCCATCGGCCACGGTTCGACTCCTTATGGGCGGATTGGACCCGTCAATCCTATCGGGTGGTCA
>JBEBTD010000041.1:0-13245 GCA_040393965.1 Leucobacter soli
TGAAGATCGAGATGAACTTCCTGCCCGACGTCTACGTCGCCTGCGAGGTCTGCGGCGGCAAGCGCTACAACCGAGAGACGCTGCAGGTGCGCTACAAGGGCAAGAACATCAGCGAGGTGCTCGACATGCCCATCGCCGAGGCTGCGGAGTTCTTCGAGCCGATCTCGAGCATCCACCGCTACCTCAAGACCCTCGTCGACGTCGGGCTCGGCTATGTGCGCCTCGGCCAGAGCGCGACCACGCTGAGCGGCGGCGAGGCGCAGCGCGTGAAGCTCGCGACCGAGCTGCAGAAGCGCTCGAACGGCCGCAGCATCTACGTGCTCGACGAGCCCACCACCGGCCTGCACTTCGAAGACGTGCGCAAACTGCTGCTCGTGCTCAACGGACTCGTGGAAAAGGGCAACACGGTGATCACGATCGAGCACAACCTCGACGTCATCCGCAGCTGCGACTGGGTCATCGACCTCGGGCCCGAGGGAGGCAGCGGGGGCGGCACGATCCTCGCCACCGGCACCCCGGAGCAGCTCGCGAAGCACCCGGAGAGCCATACCGGCCGCTTCCTCGCAGAGGCGCTCGCCAAGCACCCGGGGGCCGGCAAGCGTTGACGACCGCCGCGACAGACAACCGTGACTCGTTCCGCCCGGCCCAGGGCGAGATCCCGACGAGCCCGGGAGTCTACCGCTTCAGCGACCGGCATGGACGCGTGCTCTACATCGGCAAGGCGAAGAACCTCCGGGCTCGACTCGCGAACTACTTCCAGCCGCTGCGATCGATCCAGCCGCGCACGCAGCGCATGCTCGCGCTCGCGGCCCGTCTCGACTGGACGGTGGTCGCCACCGACACCGAGGCGCTCGTGCTCGAGCACACCTGGATCACCGAGTTCCAGCCCCCGTTCAACGTCCAGTTCAAGGACGACAAGTCGTACCCATACTTGGCGGTGACCCTGCGGGATGAAGCTCCGCGCCTCATCATCACGCGCAACGACCGGATCCGGGGCGCACGCTATTTCGGCCCCTACCCGAAGGTGTGGCTCGTCAAGGAGATGACGGCGCTGCTGCAGCAGGCCTTCCCGATCCGCACCTGCAACGACGCCGACTACCGACGGGCCGTGCAGTCGGGCCGGCCGTGCCTCGCCGGGCAGATCGGGCGCTGCTTCGGGCCGTGCTCGGGCCTCATCAGCGTCGAGGATCATCGCGAGCGCGTGAACGAGCTCGTCGGCTTCCTGGGGGGAGGCGACGACCGAACCCTGCGCCGCCTGCAGCGCGCGATGCGTGACGCCGCCGCGGAGCAGCGCTACGAGGAGGCTGCGCGGCTGCGCGACCAGGTGGCGGCGGTCGAGCATGTGATGGAGCGCAACTCGGTCGCGCTCGGCCTCGATGTCGACGCCGATGTCTTCGGCCTCCGGAGCGACGAGCTCTCCGCAGCCGCGCACCAGTTCATCATCCGCGGCGGGCGCATCCGCGGCGAGCGCAGCTGGGTGGTCGACGTCGAGCTCGACGACTCCCCGGGATCGCTGCTCGAGCAGGTCATCCAGTCCGCCTATGAGGGCGAGCGGGAACCGCCGCCCCAGATCCTCGTCCCGATCATCCCCGAGAACGCGGAGGCGCTCGAGCAGGCGCTTCGTCGAAGGCGGCCCCGCGGGGGTCGCGTTCGGCTGCGGGTGCCCGAACGCGGAGACAAGGCGCAGCTCATGGATCGCGCGGTGCTGAACGCGGGGGAGCATCTGCTGCGCTACAAGCTCAAACGCGCCGCCGACATCACCGCCCGAACGGATGCGCTCGCCGAGCTGCAGCAGGCGCTCGGCATGCGCGAGCCGCCGCTGCGCATCGAGTGCATCGACGTCTCCCACCTGCAGGGCACCGGCGTGGTCGCCTCGCTCGTCGTGTTCGAAGACGCGCTGCCGGCGAAGAACGCCTACCGCAAGTACCGCATCGAGCAGACGCGGGACGACACCGACAGCATCCACCAGGTCGTCTCGCGGCGCGCGGCGCAGCTCAACCAGCTCGCCGAGTCGGGTGCGCTCCCCGACGGGCGCTACCGGGATCGCCCGCAACTGCTGATCGTCGACGGCGGAGCCCCGCAGGTCGCGGCCGCGCAGCGGGCCCTGGCGGAGGCGGGGATCGAGGACATCGCGCTGGCGGGAGTGGCCAAGCGGCTCGAAGAGCTGTGGCTGCCCGACGATCCGTTCCCGGTGGTGCTGCCGCGGGCGAGCGAGGCGCTGTTCCTGGTGCAGCGCGTGCGAGATGAAGCCCACCGCTTCGCGATCGCCTTCCAACGTCAGCGCCGCAGCACGTCGATCGCGAGCCGGCTCTCCGAGATCCCCGGACTCGGCCCCAAGCGTGTGAAGGCGTTGCTGAAGCACTTCGGCTCGGTCTCGAGATTGCGCGAGGCCAGCGCGAGCGAGATAGCTGCCGCCCCCGGGATGGGGCCGCAGCTGGCGGCGCTGATCCTCGAACGCCTCTCGGCATCCGGTGCTGAGGCTAAGCTAGACGGCAGTGAGACGCGCCCTTCGCGCAGAGAGGACACGCCGTGAGCGAGCAGGCGACGAAGCAGGAGATCTTGATCGTCACCGGCATGTCCGGGGCCGGTCGCAGTACCGTGGCGAACGCGCTCGAGGATCTCGGCTGGTACGTGGTCGACAACCTGCCGCTGGCGATGCTCAAAACACTCGCCGACATGGCCGATCGCTCGGGCGGGGCTCTGCCCCGCATCGTGGCCGTCGTCGACATCCGCGGCCGCGACCTCTTCGAGGACATCCAGACCACCGTCGCCTCGCTGCGGGAGAATGCGACCGTGCGCGTGGTGTTCCTCGACGCGACCGACGACATCCTGGTGCGGCGCTACGAGTCCGTACGACGTCCGCACCCGCTGCAGCAGATCGCGGGCAGCCTGCTCGACGGCATCCGGCTCGAGCGCGAGCGGCTGCAGGAGCTGCGCGCATCGAGCGATGTCGTGATAGACACCTCCCGCTACAACGTGCACGAGCTCTCGACCGCGACGCGGGAACTGTTCAGCGATGAGGACACGCCCGGGCTGCAGCTCTCGGTGCAGAGCTTCGGATTCAAGTACGGCGCGCCCACCGATGTCGACCTGATGGTCGACATGCGCTTCCTCCCGAACCCCTTCTGGGAGACGGAGCTGCGGCCGTTGACGGGCGTCGACGCCGAGGTGAAGGAGTTCGTGCTCGGCCGAGAGGGTGCGCGCGAGTTCCTCGACAACTACGTCGCCGCGCTCGAGCCGATGCTCGCCGGCTACCAGCGGGAGAACAAACGGCACGTCTCGCTGGCAGTAGGCTGTACCGGCGGCAAGCATCGCTCCGTCGCCATGGCACGGGAGCTCGCCGACCGGCTCGCCGCCCTTCCGGGCGTCAGCGTCAGCCTTCGGCATCGAGACCTGGGGCGCGAATAGCGCGCCGCCCGAGCCGCATGACCGACCCCTCTCGAAAGGAATTCGATTGCCCTCGACCCCCGACGTGAAGAACGAACTCGTTCGCGTGCAGACTCCGCAGGTCGGTGAGCGCATGAGCGAACTCGCCACCGTTCTGCGCCTCGCCGGAGGGCTGCACACCATCTCGGGACGCATCGCGCTGGAGGCCGAGCTGCACACCCCGCCGATCGTTCAGCGGGTGCGCAAGGATCTCGCCGAGCTCTACGGTGTGCGCTCGGAGGCCAAGCAGATGCCCGCCGCATCGACCCGCCCGGGCTCGCCGCAGTTCGTCGTGCGCGTGCTCGACGGCGAGACGCTCGCGCGTCAGCTCGGACTCCTCGACCAGAAGCGCCGTCCGATCCGCGGCCTGCCGAACCGGCTGACCACCGGTTCGCCCGCCGAACTGGCCGCCATCTGGCGCGGCGCGTTCCTCGCCCGCGGTTCGGTCACCCCGCCCGGCCGATCGGCGAGCCTCGAGATCCTCTGCCCGACCAACGAGGCCGCGATGGCGCTCGTCGGCGCAGCGGGGCGTCTCGGCATCCAAGCGAAGAGCCGTGAGATCCGCGGGCAGCACAAGGTGCTGATCCGAGACGGGGAGGCCATCGGCCAGATGCTCGGCGCGATGGGCGCGACGAACGCCCAGCAGACGTGGGACGAGCTTCGCAAGGCCCGCGAGACCCGAAACACCGCGAACCGGCTCGTGAACTTCGACGATGCCAATCTGCGCCGCAGCGCGCAGGCGTCCGTCTCGGCCTGCGCGAGGGTGGAGCGGGCGCTCGAGATCCTCGGCGAGGAGGTGCCCGAGCACCTGCGCTACGCGGGGGAGCTGCGCCTCACCCACCGCGACGCGAGCCTCGACGAGCTCGGCACGAAGGCCGAGCCGCCTCTCACGAAGGACGCCATCGCCGGTCGCATCAGGCGGCTGCTCGCCCTGGCCGACAAGTCGGCCGAGCAGCGCGGCATCCCCGGCACCGAGGCCAATCTGCCGGACGAGCTCGACGGCCTGTAGCAGCCGGCTCGGCTCCTGTACAGGGGCTGAGTTCTCGGGCCCGCGCGGCGCCCCGAACACTAGACTGGAACAACGCGAGAACTCGCTTCACGAATGGAGAAACAGATGTCCGCATACACCCTTCCCGAACTGCCCTACGACTACGCCGCGCTCGAGCCGCACATCAGCGGCAAGATCATGCAGCTGCACCACGACAAGCACCATCAGGCCTACGTGACCGGTGCGAACACGGCGCTCGAGCAGCTCGCCGAGGCCCGCGACAGCGACAACCTCGCGGCCGTGAACAAGCTGGAGAAGGATCTGGCGTTCAACCTCGGCGGCCACGTCAACCACACGATCTTCTGGAACAATCTCTCGCCCGAGGGCGGGGAACGACCCGAAGGCGAGCTCGCCTCGGCGATCGACGAGTTCTTCGGCTCGTTCGAGAAGTTCCAGGCCCACTTCACCGCGACCGCTCTCGGCGTGCAGGGTTCCGGCTGGGCCGTGCTGGCCTGGGATGCGCTCGGCCAGCGCCCCAACATCGTGCAGCTCTTCGACCAGCAGGGCAATCTCCCCGCAGGCACCGTGCCCCTGCTCATGCTGGACGTCTGGGAGCACGCCTACTACCTCGACTACCTGAACGTCCGCGCCGACTACGTCAAGGCGTTCTGGAACATCGCGAACTGGCAGGACGTCGCGAAGCGCTTCGACGCCGCGCGCAGCCAGACGCCCGGCCTGATCTGACCCCGGCGAGAGGATCCCGCTACGCCATGCGCACACTGGAGTCACTCGGTGACCTGCGTTCGAAGACGGTCGTCGTCCGTTGCGACCTCAACGTCCCGCTGAACGAGGGGGTGATCACCGATGACGGGCGCATCCGCGCCTCGCTGACCACCATCAGGGAGCTGCGCGCGGCGGGCGCGCGCATCGTGCTGATCAGCCACCTCGGACGCCCCGCGGGCGCGCCGGAGGCGAAGTACTCGCTCCGTCCGGTGGCGGTGCGTATGGCGGAGCTCCTTGACGCCCCGGTGGGCTTCGTCGAGCAGACGGTCGGTGCCGATGCAGAGGCCGCGCGTGCGGCTCTCGGCGACGGCGACGTGCTGCTGCTCGAGAACCTGCGCTTCAACTCCGGCGAGACGAGCAAGGACGCCGCCGAACGGCAGGCCTTCGCCGCCGAGCTGGCGCGCGGCGCCGACGCCTTCGTGAGCGACGGCTTCGGCGTCGTGCACCGCCGGCAGGCGAGCGTCACCGAGCTGGCCGAGGCGCTGCCGAGCGCGGCGGGGCGCCTCGTCGCCGCAGAGCTCGAGGTGCTGCAGCGGCTCACCGAGCACCCCGAGCGGCCCTACACGGTCGTGCTCGGCGGCTCGAAGGTGAGCGACAAGCTGGGCGTCATCTCGCATCTGCTCGAGCGCGTCGATACGCTGCTCATCGGCGGAGGGATGCTCTTCACCTTCCTCGCCGCCCAGGGGCACCGCGTCGCCTCGAGCCTGCTCGAGGCCGACCAGCTCGACACCGTGAGAGGCTATCTCGCGGAGGCCGAGCGACGCGGTGTGCGCATCGTGCTGCCGAGCGACGTGATCGTGGCCGAGGCCTTCGCGGCCGACGCGGCGCATGAGACCGTCGCCGCAGAAGCGATCGAGACGAGCAGCTTCGGCGAGGCCGGCATCGGCCTCGACATCGGGCCCGAGAGCGCCGAAGCGTTCGCCGAGGTCATCCGCGGATCCGCCACGGTGTTCTGGAACGGCCCCATGGGGGTCTTCGAGATGCCCGCTTTCGCCGGCGGCACCCGCACCGTCGCTCGCGCCCTTGCCGAGACCGACGGTTTCACCGTCGTCGGCGGCGGCGATTCGGCCGCAGCCGTTCGTGCCCTCGGCTTCGACGATGCGCAGTTCGGCCACATCTCCACCGGTGGCGGTGCGAGTCTCGAATATCTCGAGGGCAAGACCCTCCCCGGACTGGAGGTGCTCGCATGAGCGATCAGCAGATCCCCGAGGCCGCGCAGGGCGGCCAGTCCGAGGCCTACGCGACGCGCGTGCCGCTCATCGCCGGCAACTGGAAGATGAACCTCGACCATCTGCAGGCGATCGCGCTCGTGCAGAAGCTCGCGTGGTCCCTCGGCGATGTGAAGCACGACTTCGGCGCGGTCGAGGTCGCCGTGTTCCCTCCGTTCACCGACCTGCGCTCGGTGCAGACGCTGCTGTCCGCCGACAAGATCGAGATCGGGCTCGGCGCGCAAGACGTCTCGCCGCACGCCTCCGGCGCCTACACGGGCGATATCTCGGCGCAGTTCCTCAGCAAGCTCGACACGAGCTACGTGCTCGTCGGGCACTCCGAGCGCCGGTACGGCCACGGTGAGAGCGATGAGCTCATCGCCGCCAAGGTCGCCGCTGTCGCTGCGAACGGCATGGTTCCCATGATCTGCGTCGGCGAGACCGCCGAAGATCTCGAGACCCAGGGAGCGGCGGCCGTGCCCCTGGCTCAGCTCGATGCCGCGCTGTCGAAGCTTCCGGAAGGAGCGTCCTTCGTCGTCGCCTACGAGCCCGTCTGGGCGATCGGCAGCGGCGAGCCCGCCACCGCCGAACAGGCTGAACAGGTCTGCGCCGCGCTGCGCTCCCGCATCGCGGAACTGCGCGGGGCACGAGATGCGGCGGAGACGCGTGTGCTGTACGGCGGCTCGGTCACGAGCCAGAACGTCGTCGGATTCCTGCGGCAGCCGAACATCGACGGCGCGCTCGTCGGCGGCGCGAGCCTGGACTCGCAGGAGTTCTCGCGCATCGTGCAGTTCAAGAAGCATGTCACCGGCGCGTAGCCGGTGAACCATCGAGCGGGCCGGGTTATACTGGACGCTGGTTTGTCTACATCGAAAGGGCTACTCTCGTGCTCATTCTGAAGATCGCGCTGATCGTCGTGCTGGTGCTCACGAGTCTGCTCCTCACCCTGTTCATCCTGCTGCACAAGGGTCGCGGCGGTGGCCTCTCGGACATGTTCGGCGGCGGCGTCACCTCGAGTCTCGGCTCCTCCGGCGTGGCGGAGAGAAACCTCAACCGCATCACCGTCGTCGTGTCGATCGTCTGGTTCGCCTCCATCGTCGGCCTGGGGCTCATCGCCCGTTTCTCAGTCGTCTGAGGCAGGGCGCCGCCTCGCCTCGGCGAGCGGATCCGTGCCGTGCCGGTCGATCCGGCGCCGCAGCAGGCTCACTTCACAGCCGGGCGCGACGCCCGAAGAAAGGTTCAGCATGTCTGGAAGCAATGCGATTCGCGGCGCTCGCGTCGGTTCGGGCCCGATGGGCGAGATGGATCACGGAGTGCGAGCCGAGCGCATCTCCGTCTCCTACTACGACGCCCTCGGCAACGAGACGGTCCGCTACTTCGCGGCCGATATCGATCCCGACGAGATCCCCGAGCAGATCGATTCGCCCCACAGCGGCCTGCCCGCCGGGCGCGACCGCAACAATCCGCCTGAACTCGCGAAGAACGAGCCCTACAAGACGCATCTCGCGTACGTGAAGGAGCGTCGCACGCCGGAGGAGGCCGAGCAACTGCTCGAGGACGCGCTGCAGAAGCTGCGCGAGCGCCGCGGCAGCGCGGCCAAGTCCGCCTGAGCCGGCGTCGGACGCCGCACTCCTGCATCACCATCGAATGGGGCGCCTCCGGGCGCCCCATTCGGCGTCTCGGGATGCGTCGGGCGTGCGTCGCTGCACGCACGATGCGGCAGAGCGCGGCTCAGACGGAGAATGCGAGCACGGGTCGACCTCGGCGCTTGAGCACCTCGCGATCCCCGTGCGCTTGCGCCCGGAGCAGGGCGCCGAGCTCACCGGCCCCGCCGGGCACGGGGAGCGGCTCGCAGCTCGAGTCTACGATCTGGACGAATGCGCCGAGTGCGGGGCCGCCCTTGTGCAGCTGGCCCGTCGAGTGCAGGTAGCGGGGGCCCCAGCCCAGGGAGACCGGCGTCTTGAGGGCGTCGGAGAGACGCTGGCGGAGACGCCGGACTCGGTCGCCGGCTGCGCTCTCATGGTCGATGAAGGCCTGCAGCGCCACGTAGCCGTTGTCCGGCATCAGATCGCGCAGCTCCTCCACGAGCGCGTCCTCTCCGGGGAGCGGCTGCAACGCGGGCGTGCCCGCATCGGAGTCGAGCACGGCGCGGGCGGCCTGCTTCGCGGTCTCTACATCGGGCTGGTCGAAGGGATTGATGCCCATGAGGCGCCCCAGCGCAGCGGTGGCGACCTCCCAGAGCAGCAGCTGCGCCCCGAGCGAGCCGCGGATGGAGAGATCGGCCCCGATAGGCTTCGTGCTCGCATCTTCGTCGGCGGGGGATTCGTTCGGCTCCGAATCGATGCCGAGCAGCGCGACGAGGGCCTGCTCCGGCGAGTCCTGCAGCTCGGATGCGTCGTTAGGCAGAGCGATCGGCAGCAGCCCCTTCCCGTGCTTGCCGGTGGACTCGGCGACGAGCTGCTCGATCCAGTCGCCGAGGCCGGTGCGGGGGTCGGCGGTCTCGGCCAGCAGCAACGCGTAGCGATCCGGGAGGCCGGCGGCCAGAACGGCGGCCAGGCGCAGAGCCGGATTGCCGGCCTCGTCGGCGCAGAGCACCCCCTGCATCGCCCGGGCGTCCTCCAGGAGGCGCGCCGCATCGGCACCGGCGAGCGCGGTCGGAACGATGCCGAAGGCGGTCAGCACCGAGAAACGTCCGCCGACCTCGGGGTCGGCGAGGAAGACGCGGTAGCCGTCCGAGGCGCGTGCGGCGAACGGCGAACCCGGATCGGTGACATAGACGAGATGCTCGCGGGGGTCGAGAGCGGCCGCCTCGAACGCCTGCTCGAAGAGCAGCGAGTGCAGGCTCGTCTCGATCGTGGATCCCGACTTCGACGAGATCACGGCGACGGTGCGGGAGAGATCGCCGGCGAGGGCCCGCCGCACCTCGTCGGGGTGCGTCGAGTCGAGCACCCGGAGAGGCGCGCCCGCCTCCCGGGCCACGACCTCGGGGCCGAGGCTCGAACCGCCCATGCCGCATAGCACCACGCGGTCGATGCCGCGCCGGTTCAGGCGCGCGCGCAGTTCGAGCGTCTCGTCGAGCACCGCGGCCGACCGGGCGAAGGGATCGATCCAGCCGAGTCTCTGCGAGGCCTCGGACTGCGCTTGCGAGCCCCACAGCGTCGAGTCGCGGGCGCGAAGCCGTCCGGCGAAGCCATCGTCGAGCAGGTGCTGCAGGCCGGATCGCGCCGAGGCCTCGAGCGCCGGAGAGATCGCGAGGGCGATGCTCACTGAGCCGTCCTCAGCGCCTGCTCGATGGTCTCGAGCAGCTCTGTCCACGATGCCTCGAACTTCTGCAGGCCCTCGACTTCGAGCTGCTCGGTGACACGGGCGTAGTCGACCCCGAAGCCGTCGAGTTCGTTGAGGAGCGCGTCGCTGTCGCGGTAGGTGCCGGTGATGGTGTCGCCTTCCACCTCGCCGTGATCGGCGAAGGCGAACAGCGTCGGCTCGGGCATGGTGTTGACGACGTCGGCGGCGACGAGCCCGCTCACGTAGAGGGTGTCGGGCAGCGACGGATCCTTGACGCCGGTGGAGGCCCAGAGGGGGCGCTGCGCGTTCGCGCCGAGGCTCTGCAGCATGCGTGCCCTCTCGCTCGAGAAGCCCTGCTCGTACACCTCATAGGCGAGCCGTGCGTTCGCGAGCCCGGCCCGGCCGCGGAGCCGCTTCGCTGCGTCGTCTCCGGTGCCGTCGAGCGCGGCATCGATCATCGTATCGACACGCGAGACGAAGAACGAGGCGACCGAGTGGATCTTCGAGAGATCGTGGCCGGCAGCGCGGGCCCGCTCGAGCCCGACCAGGTAGGCGTTGATGACCTGCCGGTAGCGGCTGAGGCTGAAGATGAGCGTGACGTTGACGCTGATGCCCTCGGCGATGGCGTCGCTGATGGCGTCGAGCCCCTCCACGGTGG
This sequence comes from Leucobacter soli, assembly GCA_040393965.1. Classification (GTDB taxonomy): domain Bacteria; phylum Actinomycetota; class Actinomycetes; order Actinomycetales; family Microbacteriaceae; genus Leucobacter; species Leucobacter soli_C. The sequence continues at coordinate 10,349 of JBEBTD010000041.1, forward strand.
CCGGGATCTTGATCATGGCGTTCGGGCGATCGACTTGCCGCCAGAGCTCCCTCGCCTGCGCGGCGGTGCCCGCGGCGTCGCGGGCGAGCGTGGGAGATACCTCGATCGAGACGCGTCCGTCTCTGCCGCCGCTCTCGGCGTAGACATCGGCGAGCAGGTCGCATGCGTCGGCGACGTCGGCGCACATGAGCTCGAAGACCGTCTCCTCCGCTCCCGCACCGCGGGCAGCGCAGGATGCGATGCGGTCGCCGTATCCGGTGCCGCCGCCGATCGCGGCCGCGAAGATGGTCGGGTTGCTGGTCACGCCGACCACGTGGTGGCTCTGCACGAGCGAGGCGAGGTTGCCGCTGGCGAGGCGCTCGCGCGAGAGGTCGTCGAGCCATATGCTGACGCCAGCCTCGCTGAGTGCTGCAGTACGTGGGTTCTTCACGGCTGCCTCCTTTCCAAGGGCTTCTCCGGGGTGGTCAGGCCGCGAGCGACTCGCGGGCCGCCGCGACGACGGCCTCGGCGGTGATGCCGAACTCGCGGAACAGGGTCACGGCGTCCGCCGATGCGCCGAAGTGCTCGATGCTCACGGAGCGGCCGCGGTCGCCGACGAGCTCGCGCCAGCCGAGCGCGATGCCCGCCTCGACGCTCACGCGCGCGGTCACCGCGGCGGGGAGCACCGACTCGCGGTACTCGGAGCTCTGCTCGGCGAACCATTCGAGGCACGGCGCCGACACGACGCGAGCGCCGATGCCCTCGGCCGCGAGCCGCTCCCGGGCCTCGACGGCGAGCTGCACCTCGCTGCCGGTGGCGATGAGCACGACGTCGACCGAGCCGGTGGGGGAGTCGACGAGCACGTAGGCGCCGCGCCGCACGCCCTCGGCGGAGGCGAAGCGATCTCCGGTGGCCTCGCCCTCGCCGCGTTCGAAGACCGGTACGTTCTGACGCGTGAGCGCGAGACCTACCGGGCCGGCGTGGCGGCTCAGCACTTCGTGCCAGGCTACCGAGACCTCGTTGGCGTCGGCGGGGCGCACCATGGCAAGGTTCGGGATCGCGCGCAGCGAGGCGAGATGCTCGATGGGCTGGTGGGTCGGTCCGTCTTCGCCGAGGCCGATCGAGTCGTGGGTCCAGACGAAGACGCTGGGCACGTTCATGAGGGCGGCGAGACGCACGGCGGGTCGCATGTAGTCGGCGAACTGCAGGAAGGTGCCGCCGTAGCTGCGGGTCTTGCCGTGCAGCTGGATGCCGTTGATGATCGCGGCCATCGCATGCTCGCGGATGCCGAAGTGCAGCACCCTGCCGTAGGGATTCCCCTGCCAACTGCTCGTCGAGTGGTGCGCCGGCACGAATGACGGGGCGCCGTTGATGGTCGTGTTGTTCGAGCCGGCGAGGTCTGCGGATCCGCCCCAGAGCTCGGGCATGAGCGGGGCGAGCGCGTTGATGACCTTGCCGCTCGCGGCACGGGTCGCGATGCTCGTTCCACCCTCGAACACGGGCAGGGAGGATCGCGCACCCTCGGGCAGCTCGCCGGCCTCGAGGCGGTCGAGCAGCGCCTTGCGCTCGGGGTTCGCGGCGGCCCAGGCGTCGAAGCGCTCCTGCCATGCCGCCCGATCCTCGGCGGCGCGATCGGCGAGGCCGCGCGTGCGCGCGATGACCTCGGGGGCGACGACGAAGTGCTGCTCCGGATCGAAACCGAGCACCTCCTTGAGCCCCGCGAGCTCGTCCGCTCCGAGCGCCGAACCATGGATGCCGCCGGTGTTCTGCTTGCCGGGGGAGGGCCAGCCGATGATGGTCTTCAGGATGATGAGGGAAGGCTTCGCGGTCTCGGCCTTGGCCGACTCGATCGCCGCGAAGAGCGCAGGCAGATCCTCGTGGTATCCGCTCTCGGCGCGCCAGTCGACCTCGATCACCTGCCAGCCGTACGCCTCGTAGCGGGCGCGCACGTCTTCGCTGTAGGAGATGTCGGTGTCGTCCTCGATCGAGATCTGATTGGAGTCATAGATCGCGATGAGATTGCCGAGCTCCTGGTGGCCGGCGAGCGACGAGGCCTCGCTCGTGACGCCCTCCTGCAGGTCGCCGTCGCCCGCGAGCACGTAGGTGTAATGGTCGAAGGGACTCGTGCCGGGGGCAGCCTCGGGATCGAAGAGCCCGCGCTCGTACCGCTGCGCGTAGGCGAAGCCCACCGCCGAGGCGAGTCCCTGGCCGAGCGGCCCCGTCGTGATCTCGACACCGTCGGTATGGCCGAACTCGGGGTGGCCGGGGGTCTTCGAGCCCCAGCTGCGCAGCGCCTCGATGTCGTCGAGCTCGAGGCCGAAGCCGCCGAGGTAGAGCTGCACGTACTGGGTCAGCGAGCTGTGCCCGACCGAGAGGATGAAGCGATCGCGCCCGAGCCAGCTCGGATCGCGGGGATCGTGGCGCAGCACCTTCTGGTACAGCAGGTAGGCGGCGGGGGCCAGGCTGATCGCGGTGCCGGGGTGGCCGTTGCCCACCTTCTCCACCGCATCCGCCGCAAGCACGCGTGCGGTGTCCACCGCGCGGTCGTCGAGCTCATCCCACTGCAATTCGTTGCCCACTGCCCGGCCTCTCTGAGTTCCCTAGAAGGAGTTGTCGCACGCCCGGCGAAGCTGTGCCGGGCACCGCGTACAAGCCTACCTTGCGCCGGAGCGGCGTTCACGAGGGGGAGCAGGTACGATGGAGATGATGTCCACCGATACGCTCCACTCCGTCCAGGCGGGTTCGCGACCCGAGAAGATCGGCTTCGCGCGCACCGTGAAGGCCTACGTCTCCCTCACGAAGCCGCGCGTGATGGAACTGCTGCTGGTGGTGACTGTCCCGGCGATGATCCTGGCTGAGGGCGGGCTGCCGAATCTCTGGCTCGTGCTCGCCACACTGCTGGGCGGCGCGATGAGCGC
>JBEBTD010000042.1:0-13224 GCA_040393965.1 Leucobacter soli
CGATCGGGTGCCACGGCTTGCGACACCTTCTCGGTCAATGCGGGTGAGCTCTAGCGGGCGCGTTCAACGTCGCTCTGCGCTCGGCCATGCCCAGCGGCCTCGCTTCCAGGGAATGCTGATCCCTCATTCCGGAGGGGGGTACTCGCCTTTCACTCCTCGGCGGCATCGGTTCCGTCAAGCTCGTCTTGCGAGGTCCGCTCGTCGTAAAGAACCGGTTCGAATGCGGGTTCGGCCAGCTCGATCGGCACTCGACCGACGAGAAAATCGAAACTCACGTGAAAGCGATCGGTGAGCTCGACGAGTTCGTCCGCTCTCCAACTGCTGCCGCCGTTGATCTTCGTATTGAAAGCCGAATGCGAGATGCCGAGTTGCTCGGCGGCCTTGCGTCGAGTCAGCTTGTTGATGAATAGCAAATGATTCACACGCTGCGAGATGAGCTCATCGCTGCTGTAGCGAGGGGTGTCTTCATTCGTAGTCATATGCTGCGCGCTTTCCTTGCCGAACGGCCGGATCTACCTGTACCGCATATTATCATATGGCATGTTTTGTGATCTATGTATTGAAATCAGTACAGACGTGATATCGTCGCTTGCAATCCCGAGTTTAGGAAATGCGAAGGAGTCGAGCATGGGCCGCGTACTCAGACATGAAGTGATCGCCATTCGCTGCGAGCTGCGCTCATGCGGCGCATCCCGGATGGTGAGCCCGTTCTCGATTCATGCCAGTCGTCGAGAGCAGATGGTTCAGCTGGAGCCGGCCGTCATGCAGGGCTGGAGTCTCGTACTTACTCCTCAGCTTAGAAGCTACTGCCCGCTGCACCGCGACCGCGCAGGAGTATGCAGTTGCCGCACCAACCCTGATCGGGCGCACCTCTGCACCGTCCATGATCCCGAGGCGGCGCTCTTGATCTGGCGGGCGGGAGAGCAGGCGGACTCTGCCGATGAACCCGATGCGCTCGGTGAGCGAGGGGCGGCATGAAGACATGGGGTGATGCCCCGATCGTGCAACGGTGGATGCCCATAGCCGTCGATGCGATCCGCGTCGATGAGAGCCGACGGCCGACCTCTGCCGAGCACGTTGCAGAGCTGCGTGAATCATTTCGCAGGCTGGGCGGTCAGCTGCAGCTTCAACCGATCCTGGTAGATGGGGACTTCGCGCTCATCGACGGAGCCCATCGGCTCGAGGCCGCGAAGCAAGCCTGCTGGAGCCATATCGGAGCGATCGTCTTCGAAGGGGCCACGCCGGAGCAGCGGCCGTTGCTCGAGGTCGAGGCCAATCGTGTACGTAGAAGCCTTACACCGCTCGAACTCGAGGAGGTCTGGCGCACGCACTACGAACCTGAGCTGAAGGCCCGAGCACGGCAGCGGCAGCTCGCCGGATTGCGTCAAGGCGAGCAGAGGCCCGTTCTCGGTAATTCCAATAACAGAGAGACCGAACGAGTATCAATCTCTCGGGTCGCGAAGCGGGTGACCGGCCTTTCCATCGACACTTTGAACAAGATCACGGAGATCCGCTCCACAGCGGCCTCCGAAAGTGCTCCCGAAGAGACTCGGGCGTTCGCGCGGCGTGCCCTGCGACAGCTAGAACAAGGAAGGGAGAGCGTGGATGCGCTGCATCGCACCCTGCGAACCCGATTGCAACAGGGCGACGAGCTACAGCAGGATCCTGAACGCCTACGGGCGCGAGAGCTCGAACGCGTACTCGAGCGTGCGGTGTCGGAGACGACGCTCTTCGCGGAGCAGATTCTGAGAGAACGGGGAGACCAATTGGAAGAGGCCGCACGGCTGAGCCCTGCGAACCGCGAACATCTCCGAGCCATTCGTATCGCCCTCGCCAGATCCTTGGCGACGGTCGTCTCCAGGGAGTGCCGGCTCGAGACCGAGCCGATCGCCGCTCTCCGTGCCATCGGTGCCGAGGTCGGCAAACTGCTATCGAGCACGTCTGTATCCCAGCTCAAAGCGCAGTAGACGATGATCGAAGTCACCCGCTTCGAGGAGCAGAGGCAGCGCTCAGCCCTGCTCTCGCTCACGCATTCGCCGCGATTTCTCGAGAGTGAGGAAGGCCAGGCTTTTCTGGATCAGCTGGGGCTGATCTTCGTCCCGGGAGTTCTCCGTACCGCTCGGGGTCTTGGCGTCACCCCGAGTTGGCTGGAGAAGGAAGACATCGTCAATACAGCTGTCGTACGTCTGATCGAGAACGAAGGCCGGGTGGCGCGATACGTCGCCTCCGCGCAGGGAGAACCCTGGAACTATCTCGCCCGCTGTCTCGACTCGTGGATCCGGGCGCAGTGGGGAACCCGTTGCGCCGCACTCGACGATGAGCGCTTCGAATTGCGACATCCCCAGAATCATGAGAGTCCGCTCACCTCGATCGAAGAAGTGGCCAGACTGACCCATGAGGTGCTTCGCCCCCACACGCCTTCCCTGCTTCGCGATCCCCTCCTGGGGCTGCTGCTCTGGCTCGCCGAGAACCCTCCGCAACGACTGTCCTACGAGACGGCCGATCGGTCGGCGGCTAAATGCAGATTTCCCGCATTCAGGATCACCCAGATCTCAGCGGTGGCGAATATCGCATGGGGCTCGCGCCCCCGCCGAAGTGAGACCTCGCTGATGGGCGCCCTCTTGCTCGATGCCGCGTTCCGCCCATCAGACTCGCCCACCCACATGCGGGCGATACTCCGCTACAGACGCACGATGCGCGGCGCCGGTGACTCTCGTATCGCCGATAGAGAGGCGGCCGTCCCCCTGGCGGCTTGACCGGATCACGTGACAACGCGTCTCTAGCTCCTAACGCTCTTCCTCATCTTGCCGACCTGCGCGCCACTCCCGGTCATGTAGTGGCGGTCCCCTGATAGGCCGGGCCGCTCCCTAGCGAAAGGAGCGCGATATGAGGTGGAATGAAGTAAAGACCGGGCTGAGACGCAGGCTCAGATTGGCTGGAGTGAATCTCCTCGCAGCCCTGATCCTCGTCTCCGGGCTGCCGACTGCAGCCGTAGCCCAAGACGGGCCGGTAGGCGAGAACGCCGAGGAAGGCTCGAAGGGAACAAGCGAGGTCGCCTTCTCGGACACCGAGGAGGCCGCACCCACGGCGTCGGGGGACGATACGCGTGATGTCAATGCCCACGCCTCAGGGGAGAGCTCGGTTTCCCGTGAGGACTTGAGCGAGGAGGTGAACTCCGGGGCAGCCGCACCTTCGGTGATCCCTGAGAAACATGAAGCCGTGGATCTGACGCAATGGGGTGCGATTCCAGGTGATCCGAAAACGGAATGGGAAGCCCAGCTGGGGCGCGCTCGCGAGGAAGCGGCACGGCTCGATCCCGCAACTCTCAACGGTGTGCCCCTCGCACGTGCCTACTCGCGCGGGAGCTTGTCCGAGTCGATCATCCCGGACTTTGCCCTCAACGGGCTTACCTCGCGTGGGCTCGATGCGAGTTGGTTCGTTTACACCCAAGCTGGTGAGCAGCTCACGGTGCATCTGTGGGCCTACCCGCAGCCGGTACGAGACAACGATCCCGACTACAAGGCGCGAGTCACGTTGACCAGCCCGTCCGGCAGCTCAGAGGGACGCACTATTGAGCGTGCCGCATCCTCGCCGCAGTTCGTCAAGACCTCGACACAGGAAGGAGTCTGGAAGATCACGATCCGCGACGCGACACCGCCGACTCCGATCATCCGTGACCTGACCCCGGCCGATATCCGCGTGACGACCTCGGGCGGACGCGAGGTCACCGGCCGTGTGTGGGCGGAGCGGATGGCCGTCGATCAGACGTCGATCCGCACTCCACGCATTTGGGCCATGTCGCCTCGAGGAGTGATCTATCAGATCACTCAGCCGGGCTACGACGGCGTGAGCTCGACGTGGACGATGAACAACGTCGGCATCCATCTCGGCGGCCCTTCCGATGAATGCGAGCCCGCATTCGGCAGCCGCCCCGAGCTTCCAGCGATCGGTGCGGACGCGGCCACCACGGGCCCCGCGTACACCGTACCGGCAGACCGCACGGGCTGTGTGGGACTCGAGACCTATCGCCTCTTCCCGGATGAGCCGGCGTTGAGCGACTTCCCCGCGACGATCGCGAACTGGGCTGACAACCGCGGCGCCGCGCATCGATGGGGCTACACCCCGTACCAGGCGCCCCAGATCGCGAACCTTGCGGCTACGCGCACGACGCCCGGAACGAACCAACTCCGCATCACCGGCGCGCTGCAGCGGCAGCCGGCGACGGTGACGATGTGGATCGACACGAACGGCAACGGCGTCTACAACCCCTCGGTCGATGTCCAGTTCCGGAAGCGCATGTTGAAGCCCGGAACGTTCTCCTTCGACTGGAACGGCCGGAACGCGGCCGGCGCGGTTGTCCCGACGACGCAGAGCCTTCGAGCGTATGCGTCGTTCTCCGAGGTCTCCCCGATCCATTTCACGCGTGAGGATGTGGAGCAAGCCGGCGGCGGGATCGAGATCCGCGCGATTCGCGGAGGCAAGACCGGGCCGCTGCGCCTCCACTGGGACGACAGCTACGTCAACAACACGTCATCCGGGCGTACGTCGACGACGTCGCCCCGCTCCTCGCTGAACGGCACCATGTCGACCGGTGGCGTGCACGGCTGGAGCTACGGCGGCACAGTGAACGACGCGAACCGCAACAACGGCACGAACGGCTCCTGGGGTGATCGCCGAGTAATCAACGACTGGGCGTTCCTCGAAGAAAGTGGCGGGGTGAACATCCCTCTTGCTGGCTCGCCGATGCTGAAGGTCTGGAAGCGGCAGGTCGGCAACCCGGTGATCGCCGCCGATAACTCGTCCGTGACAGTCACGTGGGATGTCACGGTCACGAATGTTTCCAATGAGCTCACGAACGGCGAGGCGGCCACCAATGTCATCGTGCGAGATGTTCTGCCTGCTGGTGCGACCAATGTCACCGGTGTGACCGTCCCTTCAGGTACCTCGCTTAATACCTCGACTCGTATTTGGACGATCGGGACGCTCGCCCGGAACAACCCGAACGGGAACGCTGCGGCGTCGACTCGCACGTTGCGGCTGTCGGCGACGATCCCGATCGACAAGGCCGCCCTGCCGGTGAGTCTCACCAATCGGGTGATCGTGAACGCGGCCGAGCTCCCCGAGCGAGCGCCGACTGGCAGCTGCCAGGTGAACGGTTCCGTCGCGGCCGACACGGATCGCTGCGATGAGGCGGTCACCCAGATCACGCCGCCCGAGTTGAAGATTGACAAGCGGGTCGCGGGAGCGCCGGTGTACTCCGCCGATCGCCGCACCGCGGTCATCGAGTGGGACGTCACCGTCAGAAACGTCGCTACCGGCGCGAACGCCGCCCGGGCCACCAACGTGCGCCTCACCGACCTGTTCCCGACGACCGCGACGAACATCTCGTCCTCCTCCCGTACGAAGGGCACCTTCAACGCGGCCACCGGGGTGTGGACGGTCGGTCAGCTGGTTCGCTCGAACGCTGCCGGCGACAACGCTGCAGCTGAAGCGACGATCCGGCTCCGGGCGACCGTCTCGACCGGTGCCATCGGTCAGGCCGCCGCACAGGTGACCCGCACGAACCGTGCGATCGTGAACGCCGACGAGCTCAGCAACCGGGCGATCGGCGGTGGCTGTCAGATCAACACCACCGTCGCGGCCGACAACGATCGTTGCGACGAGGTGTCGTCCACGCTGCAGTCACCCGTCGCGTCGCAAGTGAAGATCGACAAGGTGCAAGTAGGCGAGCCGGATTACAACTCGGCCCGCACGCGCGCGACGATCACCTGGGACATCACGGTGATGAACGTGTCGACCGGGGCGAGTTACGTTCCCGCTACCGGGGTCGTTGTCGAGGATCTCCTTCCTGCCGGCGCATCGAACCTGATCGTGGTGGCCACCTCGCAGGGCGTCATGGATACCAGCACCCGGAGATGGGCGGTGGGCACCCTGGCGGTGAACAACGGCGGCCGCTCGAACCCGGTCTCGCAGGCGACCGTTCGCTTGAGCGCGTCGGTGCCGACAGCGGCGATGTTCGAGTCGTCGATTGCGGTGAATCGTGCGATCGTGAACACGACGGATCTGCCGCCGCGCACGATCGACGGCCCGTGCCAGGAGAACGGCACCGTCGACGCGGACACCGATCGCTGCGATCAGGCGCCGACACCGCTCGAGGGGCCGAAGCCGGCCTGGACGAGCGCAAAGACCAGCGACCCCGCGTCGGGTGAGGTGGTCGGCCTGCAGCAGGACATCACCTACACCCTCACCGCCACCAACACCGGCGATGTGCCCCTCGAGGATCTCGTGATGCACGACGATCTGAGCGAGGTGCTGAACAGTGCTGTGTTGAAGGGCGACCTGCCCGGTGGGGTCGTGCAGGATCCCGACGATCCCGCGAAACTCACCTGGACGGTGCCGACGATCCCGGTCGACGGCGAGGCGACGGTGAGCTACACGGTCACGGTGAACCAGGATGCGACCAGCCGTCTGATCCGAAACAGTGTCCACGGCGAAGGCATCGTCCCGCCCGCAGCATGTGTCGAGGACGCGCCCTGCGTCACCGAGCATGAGACCCCGGAGTGGCCGGAGATCCAGGTTCCTGTGCTCGGCGGTTCAGCGTCACTGTGGATCCCGGCCGGTGCCGGTGTCCTGCCCCTGCTCGGCATCGCGATCGCCGCGTTCGTGATCCGCAAGCGCAAGCAGACCGCGGATGCGGAGGCGACCTTGTGAACCACAGCTACACATCCACGCTTACTCGAGAAAAGGACACGACCATGACCCTCATCCGCAGGCTGTCGAGCGGCGCGAAAGCTCTGCTCGCGGCCGCTATCGTTGCCGGAGCGGCCATCGCTGTCCCGGCCGCGGCCCATGCCGCCCCCGCAAACATCAACCCTGATACTGATCGTTCGCTCACGCTCACCAAGATGAGCGCCCCGACCGAGTCCGGCTATACCGGAACCGAGGGCGAGGCGCTTACCGAGATCCCGACGGGCTCGATTCCCCTTTCTGGGGTGGCCCTGCAGATCCAGCAGGTCACCGAGTACGGGGGGCAGGAGGTGAACCTGCTCCGCGCCGAGGGCTGGGATCGTATCTCGGCTCTCCTGAACGGCGATGCCGAGTTCGATCCTGCCGCTGCCGGCACGATGCTGGCTCCAGGTTCCTCGAAGGAGACCGGGGTGGATGGCACCGTGGCCTGGATGTCGTCGGAGTTGCCGATCGGCCTGTATTGGGTGACGGAAACCGACCCGGGCGAGCATCACATCGCCCAGCCGGTGAAGCCGTTCCTGATCTCGGTGCCAGCGCCGGTGAATGATGAGCCGGGCGTCTGGAACTACCATCCGCACGCCTACCCGAAGAACACGGTCGTGACCGCCGAGAAGACCGTTGACGAGTCGAATGCGGAGGCGATCGGTGACGGCCTGCGCTGGACGATCTCCGGCACGATCCCGGCAAACCCTTCCACCGGTGTCACGCTCGACCGTTACCAGGTCGTCGACACGCTGCCCGAAGGCCTCGAATGGGCAGAGGAGGCTGCCGACGCGGCGATCACCTTCCACAGCCTCCACGACGAGGAATCCGAGGAGCTCACGACTGAAGACTTCACGCTCGACTTCGAGGAGGACAGCCGCGTGCTGACGATGACGCTTGGTGAAGCTGCACTTGCCAGGGTGCAGGGCGCTATCGGGGAACGTGGTGGCCATGTCGCGTTCTCATTCACCACCAGGGTTCTCGACCTCGGCGCCGGCGGCGTCTTCGACAACGAGGCGAACGTGCTCATCAACCAGGCTGAGATGCCCACCGAGGCGACCAGTTACTTCGGGCCGCTCGATATCCGCAAGATCGCGGACGGTGACGAGAACCGTCCGCTCGCAGACGGCCACTTCCAGATATTCGCCAGCCGAGAGGCGGCAGAGACCGCCAACGAGGCGGTCAAGAACGGCCAGACGCCGGAGGGCGCCATCGACGTGCTCGTGGCCGGTGAGCAGGTGACGACGTTCGTGACCGATGACACGGGTTCGATGCTCGTGCCCGGCCTCAAGACCATCGCCGACGGGCTCGAGTACTGGGTGGTGGAGACCCGCGCCCCGGCAGGCTACATCCGTACTGACGCGGTGTACGAGGTGACCGTGAAGCCGGAGCAAGAGCCGACCGGCGCCGCGATCCTCACGGTCTCGAACCCGCAGCAGCCGCCCCTCACCCTGGTGGTGACCGGCGCGGCCGAGCACCCGGCGCTGAAAGCGGCAGGCGCGTTGCTGCTACTCGCAGGTGTTGGTGCCGGTATCGCGAGCATCGCACGTAAACGGATCTCGACAGCGCAGTAGCCAGGAAGCGAGAGCAATGAGGAGCACAGCAGCACCATCCCGGCAGCGGAGGGCGAACAGACGCGGCCTCGGCCTGATCGGCCTCGCCGCAACCCTCGTCTGGGCCGGCGGGATGGTGCTGCTGACTCCAACTGCAACGACCTGGTTCAACCAGGTGCAACAGCTCGAGGCACTCGAACAACAGCTCGAGCTCGAACAGAAGGTCGCGGCCACTCCGGGCGCAGTAGATAAGACGCCGGCGGATGAAGTGCTCCAACAAGCGCGAGCGTTCAATGAGCGGCTTGCCTCTGGACTCGTAGACACAACGAGCTCGAATTACCTCGAGGAGTACCGCGAGCAGCTGCTCCTCCCGGGAAGTACGGTGATGGCACGCGTAAGGATCGACAGCATCGGCATCGACCAGCCGCTACGGCATACCTTCGAGGAGTGGAGCCTACGCGCAGGGCTCGGTCATGCAGAACGGTCGTCACTCCCCGTCGGCGGGCCCAACACGCGTGCCGTGATCGGCGGACATCGCGGTCTCGCGACGGCGGTCGGTCTCACCGACCTCCCCGACGTCGAGCTCGGCGACGTCGTCCGCATCGATGTACTCGGCCAGCGGATGCAGTACCGGGTGATCCACACCGAGATGGTGTCCCCGGAAACCGCTGACTTGCAGCCCATCCAGGCTGGCCGTGATCTCATCACCCTTATCACCTGCGCGCCCTTGAACGTGAACTCCCACCGCTTCATCGTCACCGCGGAACGTATCGATGACGCTCCCACGGGAGCCGTCGGAGCGGCAGGATCGGCCGGCATCACGACCTCGTTCGCTTCGTCGCAGCCGAGCACACCCTGGTGGGCGTACGGAGCCGGAGCGATCACGCTAGCGGTGGCCACGGCCACGATCACAACTGCTCGACACCTGGAAACGCAACAGGCATAGAGTTACGACGGCCAACCGCAAGAGCCGCCCACGAGAATGATCGTGAGCGGCTCTTCATTACTGCGTTGCGTCAGCGGCTGCGACCTTCCCAGGCAGCTTGCCCGGCTCATTGAGCAGCATAGGCGCATCGAGCTGCGCCGCTGCGGCACCGCCGCCGAGCGCGTCCGGGAACGTCGCACCAGAGGCGAGGTATACGGTGGACGCCTGCGTGAACCCGTGCTTGGAGACCGCGACGGCGGTGTCGTAGCGGTTCTGGCCTGAGACCCGGGACACGGAGATTGCGCTGGCCTTCGAATCGGTGGCGGCGGAAGCTGCGAGCTCGAGCTCCGCGAACCGATCCTCCTCCGCGGGTGCTCCGGCCCCACCGACCGACCCCGGGCCGGAATCTTCCAGGATGAGCGGGGGTGCCTCGTGGTCAATGAGATCATGCCCGGCATCGTCTGGATCCGGCGCCGCATCCGCTGCGGGAGCGTCCTCGAGCTGCGTCGCAGTTGTGTCCGCAGTCGCGGGCGGCACTGCGCCAGCGTTCTCTTCTGGGCCCGGCTCGGTGGTGGCGTCGCCCGGGATCGCCGCGCGCTGATCCTGGCCGGCCGGGATCTCGGAGATCGTGTCGCGCTCGATGCTCGCCTCTCCTGGTGGCGCGGCGGCGGTGTCTGAGGGAGTTGCGCCGCTGGTGGAGGGTTCGGCTGCCGCGGCCGCCGTGTGCGGAAGGGTGATAAGCCCGAGGACGAGGAGGCTGGTGGTGAGAGCGGCGGCTCTCCGGCTGGAGGTCAACGTGCTGGTTCTTTCCTGTCTTGCTGGCCGGTCGGCGCCCACCATCGAGTCCAAGGGCTATCCACGTCGGTCATGCTGGTGCCGCGTCTCCACCGGAGGAAGCCGCGAGTGGCGCGAGAGACGCACACTCCCAGAAGGTAGCCCGTCCGAAAAGGACGATGTCAAGCTGAATTCCTTTGGAATGCTCTCAGCGACTGCTTCGTGCCGTCCTGCCGCGCAGCACTCCGATGAGCCGTTGCACGTCGTTTCCGTCCCGCTCCACTTGCCAGGTCGCCCAGATGCCGGTGCCTGGTAGCGGAGAGTCAGGAGCGACGACCGGGATGACCGCGTGGGTGCGCTTCCCCGAGAGATGCCGGGCGAGCGGCAGCGCCATCAACGCTCCGCCGAGCCCTGTTGCTACCATCTCGAGTGTCGTCTCCGCATCGGAGGGGATCCAAGTCGGATCCTGCCATGGCTGAGCGGCCGGCCAGCCCGGATGATGATCGGGGTGATCCAGCAGCGTGATGAGCGAGAGTTCTTCGAGCCCGATCTCCGGCTGCTTCGCGAGCTCGTGATCCGTGGTGACGACGAGCGCCACGCTCTCCTCGTAGAGATGCAGTGCGTGCCGAGCGGGGGCTTCACCATCGCTTCCCGGCGGCTTCTCGCCCGGGCCGGTGCGCTCGAGCAGCACGTCGACCTCGCGCCGCGCCGCCTCGACCTCATCGATGCCCACCGGCACCAGTTCGAGCGGCTGTTCGCGTACGGCTCGCCTCCAGCGTTCCGCCCACTTGCTGGGCGCTACGCCGCGCACGAAGCCGAGCCGAAGGACGGGCAGGGGTTCCGGAGGCGTTGCAGGCTTGGGCGCTGTGGGCGCCGGGGTGCGCTTGCGGGACTGGGAAGGCTTCTTGCCCGAGCGAGGCGAACCGCCTCGGGGTGCTCCCCGTCTTCCTGATCCGCGGCTCACGGTGCGACCTCCGCATAGATCTCGTGGTCGTAGCCCAATCGGGCCGAAGAAAGGGCGATGCGGTAGTCGTCGGGCGAGAGCTCAAAGTTTCCGCTCAGAGACGACGGTCGGCGCTGGGCATGCCCCTCCGGCGCCACCGCGCGCAGCGGAGTGCCTTCTTCGAGATAGTGTGGAAGCGCGAGCCGTGCGTGCCCCTGAGGCGGTTTGCCGCTCGAAGGAACCACCCGCCACCACGGCACTGAATGACCGTAAAGGGCCATCACTCGTCCGACGGCCCGAGGGGCGTTCGAGCCCAGCGCCCAGGCGATGTCCCCGTAGGTCATGACGCGGCCGGCGGGGATGCGTCGCACGACGGCGAGCACATCCTCGACGAACTCAGGGCTGGGCATGCCTCTAAGCCTAGGGTGCGGCTCGGTCTCAGCCGAGCGCGGAGACTCCCAGCAGACGTCCGATGCCGTAGGTCGCTGCGACGGCGATGCCGCCGAACAGAAGCTGGCGACTCGCGCCCGCGAGGGGGTTGCGGTCGGTGAACTTCGCAGCCGTGAAGCCCGCCGCGAGCAGCCCCACCCCGCCGAAGAGCAGGGCCCACCACAGCGAGCCGAAGCCGAAGAAGTAGGGCAGCACGGGGATGACGGCGCCCACGCTGAACGCGACGAACGAGGAGGCGGCGGCCACGAACGGGGAGGGCTGCTCGTCGGGGCTGAGACCCAGCTCGTGCGCGAGATGCACCTTGAGCGCCTGCTCCGTATTCGCATGCACTTGATCCGCCGCGTCGCGGGCGGTGGCGGGCTCCATGCCGAGCGATTCGAACATCACCGTGAGCTCGGCCTGCTCACCGACAGGGTTGCGCCTGAGCGCATCGCGTTCGGTTTGCACCTCGACAGCCAGCTGCTCATTCTGGGTGCGCACCGAGGTGTACTCGCCGAGCGCCATCGAGACGGCGCCAGAGATCAGACCGGAGACACCCGTGATCGCGACGATCGCCGGCGAGGCCCCGGCGGCCGCGATGCCCGAGATGAGGCCGATGTTCGACACGAGGCCGTCCATCGCGCCGAACACGGAGGCGCGCAACCATCCCGACCCCGCCGAAGTCGAATGGCTGTGGTCGTATTCATGCGGGTTGGCGATATCGATCTGGTTCACGTCAGGTCACGTTAGCAACTATCCGCACTGCGTGAGAACCGTCTCGCGAAGCTTGCGCGGCCGTGCGATATGAGTTCGGATCGGCGAACTTCAGGCGGAGGGCGTGCCGGTGGCGGGGCCGCCAGAGCCCCAGCCCCGGGCGGCGCGGAAGCCGTCGGCTGCGAGCAGCGCCAGTGCCACCACGAGTAGGCCGTAGGTCACCAGATCTCCCCCGTCCATGCGCTCGCCGAGCATGAAGGAGACGGCGACGAGCAGTACCAGCTCGAGGTAGCCGAGCAGACCGAACAGCGGGATCGAGAGCAGACGGGCCGCAGCGAGATAGCTTGCCATCGCGCCGGCGCCGGCGATGCCGATGGCGAGCAGGGCCAAGAAGGCGAGCAGGTTCGGCGGCTGCTGATCCGCGGTGAAGATGAAGAAGAGGGCGAAGGGGGTGAGCACCGCGACTTCGGCTCCGAACGCCATCGGATTGTCGAGCCCGGCCCGGCGCCGGATCATGAAGTAGGCCGGGTAGCCGAGGCAGATGGTGAACGTCACCCAGGAGACGTGCGGAGTGAGTGCGATCTTGACCGCGACCGCGATCGCCGCGATGGCGACGGCGATCCATTGCGCCCGCGTGACATGGGAGTGCAGCACGAACCGTCCGCCGAGCACGATCGTGATCGGCATCAGGAGAAAGCCGAGAGAGGCGTCGAGGGCGTGCCCGTTCTGGGGCGCCCAGGAGAACAACCACAGCTGTACGCCGATGATCGCGCAGAGCAGCAGGAAGACGAGCGGCATCCAGCGGGTGGAGATCAGTAGCCGCCAGAAATCGCGGAGCAGCGCGCGCGGGGTCGGATGCGCGAGCGCCACGGCGTAACAGACGACCGTGATCACCATGCGCCAGCCGAAAGCGACCTCGCCGGTGGTCTCCACGACCCCCGAGAGCAAGAAGACGACCGCGAAGAGCACCGCCGAAAGCGTGATCGCCGCGACGCCTCGGAACGAGGTCTCAGAACGCGCGGTCACCTGCGTACTCAATCACGGGAGCCCCGTGTCGAGCAAATCGGGACGTCCGCGCGTGGCGTGGGATCCTCGCTCGATGTCGATGTCGATGTCGATGTCGATGTCGATGTCGATGTCGATGTCGATGTCGATGT
>JBEBTD010000043.1:0-13198 GCA_040393965.1 Leucobacter soli
GATCGAGCGCCCACGGGTTGCGGGTCGGGCCGTAGGCCGAGTTCTCGGTAGACGAACCCATCGCGAACTCGTCCATGTTGGTCTTGCCGATGTTCACGAGACCCGCGGCGCGCGACTTCGCAACGGCCGTGGCGTCGTAGGGCGAGCGGTAGCCCTCGAGGATCTTCGAGCCGGAGGTCGAGGGCATATCGGTCGTGACGAGCACGTCCTTGATCGCGATCGGCACACCCGCGAGCTTGCCGAGGCGGTCGCCGGCGGCGCGCTGTTCATCGATGCGGCGGGCAGCTGCGAGCGTACTCTCGGCGTCGACCGCGAGGAACGCGTTCAGCTGCCCGTCGACCTCGTCGATGCGATCCAAGTGCGCCTGGGCCGCCTCGACCGCCGACACCTCGCCCGCGGCGAGCGCGGCGGCGAGATCTGCGGCGGTGAGGGCGACGAGTTCGTTGCCGTACTGCTGCACGGTCTCGTTCTGCCGGGCCACTACTGCTCCTCCCCCAGGATCGATGAGACTCGGAACATGCCATCGGCGGCATCGGGCGCGTTCGAGAGCGCCTGCTCGAGCGTCAGCACATCGGCGATCTCGTCGGGCCTCGTCACGTTGTTGATCGGGATCGGGTGACTGGTGGCGGGAACGTCGCCGCCCGCCACCTCGCCCACCTTGGCGATGTGGTGCAGGATCGAGTCGAGGTCGCTCGTCAGCCTGGCGATCTCGTCGTCGCTCAGCGCGATGCGTGCGAGTTCGGCGAGGTGCTGCACGGTCTGCGCCGTGATCTCGCCGTTCGCCCCGGTACGGTACTCCGCGGCGCCGTTCGCCGCAGTGGGTTCCGCAGCGCTATTCGCCGCAGTGGTTTCAGACATGCTGCTCCATCGAGTGGGGTCGGATGAACTCCACCATCCTACCGGGGCGACGGCCCGGATTCGCCGGTTCAGCGGTCGGGGCGGAGCGCGTGGGCGGTGCGCGTGCCGTCGGTGTTCCACAGCCCCGAGCAACCGCGGCGGTGGCTCGAGACGAGGTGCACGTCGACGATGCCGATGGCCGTCATGAGCGCGTACGCGGTCGTCGGCCCGACGAAGGAGAACCCTCTCCGCTTCAGCTCCTTCGCGAGAGCGACGGACTCGGGCGAGGTGGCCGGCACCTCGCTCTCCCGTTCGGGAGCGGGCGAGCGATCCGGCATGAACGACCACACGAGTTCCGGCAGGTCGGTGCCCTGCTCCCGCAGTCGTAGCGCCGCCCGGGCGTTGACGATAGTGGCGACGATCTTTGCGCGGTTGCGGATGATGCCCGGGTTCCCGAGCAGGCCCTCGACTTCGACATCGCCGAAGCTCGCCACCGTCTCGGGGTCGAATCCCGCGAAGGATTCTCGGAAGGCCTCCCGCTTGCGGAGCACGATCAGCCAGGAGAGCCCGGACTGGAAGGCCTCCAGGCTCAGCCGCTCGAACACGGCGGCCTCATCGTAGACGGGTACGCCCCATTCGGTGTCGTAGTAGCGGGTGAGCAGCGGATCGGTGGCGGCCCAGGCGGCCCGGATCTTCTCGTCGATCATCGTGCTGGTTCCCTTCGGGTAGGCGCATGCGTCGCGCGGCGACCCCCTCCGGTCATCAGAGTACGAGTTTTCACGAACGTGCGCGGCAAAAAATCCGATCCTGTGGATAACTGCGGATCCTGACGACCGGATACCGGGCTGTGGACGAGGATCCGCTCGCCCGTCACTCCCCCGGATCGAGCGCGGCCGGCCCCTCGCTCAGGAGGATCGCGAACTGCTCGGCGTTCAGCACCGGGATGCCGAGCTCCTCCGCCTTTGCGAGCTTCGACCCCGCGCCGGGCCCCGCCGCGACGAAGTCGGTCTTCTTGGAGACGCTCGACGCGGCCTTGCCGCCCGCCGAGATGATCGCCTCCTTCGCGCCCTCGCGCGTGAAGCCTTCGAGAGCGCCGGTGGCCACCACCGTGAGCCCGGCGAGCACGCCCCCGGCCTCCGCCGCCGCTCCGGGCCCCGGATGCCCCGGCGTCGCCCATTGCACGCCGGACGCAGCCCAGCGCTCCACGATCTCGCGGTGCCAGTCGATCTCGAACCACTCGCACACCGATTGCGCGATGATGCCGCCGACGCCCTCGACCTCGGCGAGCTCCTCGAGCGAGGCCGCCCGGATCGCGTCGAGCGAGCCGAACCAGTCGGCGAGCGCGCGAGCCGCGACGGGCCCGACGTGGCGGATGTTGAGCGAGACGATCAGTCGCCACAGCGGCTTGGTCTTCGCCTTCTCGAGTTCGGCGAGCAGGGTTTCGGCGTCCTTCGAGGGGAGGATCAGCTCGTGATCCTTCCGCACCTTCGCGGCCCGGCGCTCCGCGGGGGTCTTGTCCTCCCAGCCGGGCGGATAGACCTTTTCGATGCGCTGGAACGGCTTGCGCCGCCGGGGCTCTCCCGTCTTCTCGTCGAGCACGGGCTCGCCCGTCTCGCTGTCGCGCACGATCACCTCGATCGGCACGAGCTGCTCGAGGCTCAGCTCGAACAGCCCCGCCTCGGTCTCGAGCGGCGGTTCGCTCGGAACCTCGGGCTGCGTCAGCGCGGCCGCGGTGATCTCGCCGAGCACCTCGATGTCGAGGCCGCCGCGCGACCCGATGTGCTCGACGCGCCCGCGCACCTGGGCAGGGCAGGATCGCGCGTTCGGGCACCGCAGATCGATGTCGCCCTCCTTCATCGGCCGCAGTTCGGCACCGCACTCGGGGCAGGCGGCGGGCATGACCCACTCCCGCTCGCTCCCGTCGCGCAGCTCGACGACGGCGCCGAGCACCTCGGGGATCACATCGCCCGCCTTGCGCAGCACCACGGTATCCCCGATCAGCACCCCCTTCGCCTTGACCACCTGCTGGTTGTGCAGGGTCGCCTGGCTCACGGTCGAACCGGCGACCTTCACCGGTGCCATGACGGCGTAGGGGGTCGCCCGGCCGGTGCGCCCGATGCCGACCCGGATGTCGAGCAGCTTCGTGTGCACCTCCTCGGGCGGATATTTGTAGGCGATCGCCCAGCGGGGCGCCCGGCTCGTCTCGCCCAGCTCGGCGTGCAGCTCGAGCTCGTCCACCTTCACGACGATTCCGTCGATCTCGTGCTCGAAGTCGTGGCGGCGCGCGCCGCATTCCTCGACGAAGGCGAGCACCTGATCCTCGTCGTCGAACACTCTCGCATGCGGCGATACGGGCAGGCCCCACTCGCCGAGCAGACGGTAGGCGTCGCTCTGGTTCTCGAAGGCGGGATGCTGCCAGGCGCCGATGCCGTGCACGTAGAGCGAGAGCCGGCCCAAGCGATCGGCCATGAGCTCGAGCTCGCGCGGATTCTTCTTCTCGGCGCGCTGGCGCAAGCTGCCCGCGGCGGTGTTGCGAGCGTTCGCGAACTCGGGGTACCGCACGGAGATCCTCTCCTCGTCCACGCCCTTCGCCCGCTGCTCTGCCTCGTATTCGTCCTGCAGCCGGTGCTGCTGCTCGTTGAGCGCCTCGAAGTCGGCGGCGCCCAGGAACACCTCTCCGCGCGCCTCGAAGAACTCGGGGATGCCCTTCCCCTGGAGCCTGGTCGGGATCGCAGGGATGAAGCGCAGGTTCTCGGTGATGTCCTCGCCGACCCGCCCGTCACCGCGCGTGGTGGCCGTCTCGAGCACGCCGTCGCGGTAGGCGAGGCTGATCGCGAGCCCGTCGATCTTGAGCTCGCTGAGCCAGCGCACGGGCCGCCCGGCCGAGGCGCGGGCCTTCTCCATCCATTCGCGCAGCTCGTCGAGGCTGAACACGTTGTCGAGGCTCAGCATGCGCTCCGCGTGCTCGTGCTCGGGGAAGCCGGCCGAGACGATGGAGGCGCCAACCTGCTGCGTCGGGCTGTCCTGACCCGCGAGCTCGGGGTAAGCGCGCTCGAGCGCCTCGAGCGCGTGGATCAGGGCGTCGTACTCGGCGTCGGAGACGAGGCTCGCGCCCTCGCTGTAGTAGGACAGACGGTACCGCTCGATCAGCTCCGTGAGGCGCGCGCTCTCGCGTCTCGCCTCCTCGAAGGACTCGGGGACGGACGGCGCGGCTGCTGGATCGAGGGGGGCGTCGCTCACCGTTCCAGTCTATTGGCGGCACCGGGAGCGTAGACTACCCGGGTGAAGATTCTGGCGGCGATGAGCGGGGGCGTCGATAGCGCGGTGGCGGCGGCGCGCGCGGTGGACGCCGGCCACGAGGTGGTCGGCGTGCATCTGGCGCTGAGCCGCATGCCCGGCACCCTGCGCACCGGCTCCCGGGGCTGCTGCACGATCGAGGATTCGATGGACGCCCGACGGGTCGCCGGCCTGCTCGGCATCCCCTTCTACGTGTGGGACTTCAGCGAGCGGTTCAAGGAAGACGTGGTCGACGACTTCGTCGCCGAGTACGCCGCGGGTCGCACGCCGAACCCGTGCCTGCGCTGCAACGAGAAGATCAAGTTCGCGGCGCTGCTCGACAAGGCCGTCGCTCTCGGTTTCGACGCCGTCGCCACGGGCCACTACGCGACTCTCGTCGACGGACCGGCCGGCCGAGAGCTGCACCGCGCGAGCGCCTGGGCGAAGGATCAATCCTACGTGCTCGGCGTGCTCACCGCCGAGCAGCTGGCGCACTGCTACTTCCCCCTCGGCGACACCCCCTCGAAGGATCTCGTGCGCGCCGAGGCCGCCGAGCGCGGCCTGCAGGTGGCGAAGAAGCCGGACAGCCACGACATCTGCTTCATCCCCGACGGCGACACCCGGGGCTGGCTCGACGAGCGCCTCGATCGCGCTCCCGGCGAGATCGTCGACGAGGCGGGCGAGGTGCTCGGCACGCACGACGGCGCGCTCGGGTACACGGTCGGACAGCGACGGGGCCTCGCACTGGGCCGGCCCGCGGCGGACGGCAAGCCGCGCTTCGTGCTGTCGATCCGCCCGGTCTCGAACCAGGTCGTGGTGGGCCCGAAGGAGCGCCTCGCCATCTCGCGCATCGCGGGCGGTCGTTACAGTCTCACCGGCGAGCCCGGCTTCGATCTCTCGGAGCCGTTCGAATGCGAGGTGCAGATCCGCGCGCATGCCGATCCGGTTCCGGCGACCGCGAGGCTCGTCGAGATCGGCGACGAGGATCGCACCGAGCAGCATCGGGCCGAGGCCACGCACGAGGTCGTGGTCGACGTCGACCTCGACCGCACGGAGCCCCTGCTCGGCGTCGCCCCGGGGCAGAGCGCGGTGCTCTACCTCGGCACCCGGGTGCTCGGGCAGTTCACGATCGACCGTGCGCTGGCAGGAGATCTCGCAAGCGCCCGTTGATCGAGGCGCCGACAGCTCAGCAGGCGCCCCAGAGCCCTGCGCGCGCCTCGATCGCGGCGGCTTCTGCCGCGCGATGGGCCTCATAGCCGGCGTACGGCTCGTCGTAGGTGTACTCGCGGGCGGCACCGGCGGCGAGGAGGGCGACAGCGGCGCTCGAGTCCCCGACGAAGACGTGTCGCAGCAGCCGCCCGTAGCGGTCGGCGTCGCCTTGGCTCGAGTCGGCGCGCAGCTCGAGCGCGTCCCCGGCGAGGAGGGACTCGAGCAGCGCGGTCGCCTCCTGCGCATAGCAATCGTCTGGGGCGCCGTTGCGGCCGAGCTCCGGGGCGTCTACGCCGATGAGCCTGACGCGGCGGAGCTCTCCGTCGAAGGTGATCTTGATCGTGTCGCCGTCGACGACGGAGTGCAGTCGCACGCCCTCGGCGACTCCGAGTTCGGGCGCCGGGCCGGTGAGCTCGGCACAGGCGTCAACGGGGAGGATCGCGAGAACCATCGCGACTGCGAGAAGAACTCGTCGCATGACCTTCTCGTTTCTCTCGGGCGGACGCGTCGTCGACGCCAGGCGCGGCTTCCCTGCGGTGCGAACGCGGTTCCAGGCCGGAACCGCTCAGCTCAGTCCGGCGGTGCGCGCCCTTCGAACCGCCTCTGGCAGAGCGTCGAGCAGGGCATCGACCTCGGCGTCCGAGGTGCTCGGGGAGAGTGTGAAGCGCAGGGATCCGATGGCATCCTCTTCCGGCAGCCCCATGGCGAGCAGCACATGGGACACCTCCGCCACCCCGGCGCGGCAGGCCGAGCCGACCGAGACTGAGACTCCGGCCGCATCGAGCAGGAAGACGAGCGAGTCTCCTTGGCAGCCCTCGAAGGTGAAGTGGGCGTTGCCCGGCAGGCGCGCGAACGCGCCGAGATCGGTACCGGCATCGGCATCGCCACCGGCACCGGCGTCCTCGGTACCCGCCGATCCCTCCGCGCGCGCGGAAGGCGCCGGCCCGCGCAGCACGGCGCCGGGCACACGCTCGAGCACTCCCTCGATCAGACGGTCGCGCAGCGCCGTGAGGCGCGCGATCCTCGTCTCGAAACCGTCGCCGTAAGCGAGTTCGAGCGCGCTTGCGAACGCGACCGCTCCCGCCACGTCCTGCGTGCCCGATCTGGCGCGCTGCTGGCTGCCGCCGTGCAGCAGCGGATCGATCGACGCCCGGCGCGACAGCAGCAGTGCCCCGACGCCGACCGGGCCGCCGATCTTGTGGGCCGAGACGGAGAGCGCATCGACGCCGAGGCCGGCGAGCTCGCCGAAGTCGATCGGCAGCTGGCCGAGGGCCGCCACGGCGTCCAGGTGCACCGGCACCCCGTGATCTCGTGCGACGGCGGCGAGACCCCGAACCGGGAGCATCCCGCCGACCTCGTTGTTCCCCCAGAGGAAGGAGGCGAGGGCGACCCGCTCGGCGCCGACCTGCGCGATCGCCTCGCGCAGGGTCTCGGGTCTCAGCAGTCCGTGCTCGTCGATCGGCAGCCAATGGAGTTCGGCGCCCTGCTCGTCCCGCAACCACTCGGCCGCCTCGATGGTCGCGTGATGCTCCCCTTCCGCGATGAGCAGCGCATTGCGGGACGACGAGGATCGCCTGGCCGCCCAGTACATGCCCTTGAGCGCGAGATTGATCGACTCGGTGCCGCCGCCCGTGAGCGTCACGAGAGCGGGATCGCAGCCGAGCGTACGCGCGATGCGCTCGCGCGCCTGTTCGAGCCGCTCGCTCGCCGCCTGCCCGTGGCCGTGCGTCGAAGCCGGGTTGCCGATCTCGGCGAGCGCCTCGGTGTAGGCGTCGAGCACCCTCGCCGGCATCGGCGAGGTCGCCGCGTGATCGAGATACGCCCGCATGTGGTTCCGCTGGTTCCGCTCGGTCAGTACAGCAGATTCGCGAGCCGGGTACGGGCGGCCGACACGCGAGGATCGGCCTGGCCCACGACCTCGAAGAGCTCGAGCAGGCGCTCGCGGATGCGACCTCGCTCGGCGTCGTCGCCCGACGCCGCGAAGAGTTCGAGCAGGCGCAGGAAGGCGTCTTCGACGTGGCCGCCCGAGACGTCGAGGTCGGCCACGCGCAGCTGCGCATCGACGTCGTCCGGGCGATCGGCGGCCGCGCTGCGGATCTCCTCCCTGCTCGCGCCCTGCAAGCGGTCGAGCAGGCGCACCTGCACGAGCGCAGCTCGGGCCTCGTGATCGGCGGGGGCCTTCACGAGCACCTGCTCGTAGGCCCGCACCGCGGCGGCGTAGTCGCCCCGCTCGATCGCCTCCAGCGCCTCGGCGTGGGCGGGATTGACCGGCGGCTCGGCTGGCTCGGCGGGATCCTCGCCGCCCTCGGGCGCGTTCACTCGGCCTGCGACGCCCTGCTGGGCGGCCAGCTGCAGCAGCTGGCCGAAGACCTCTCGCACCTGCTGCTCGGGCACCGCGCCCTGGAACAGCGGCACGGGGCGTCCGCCGATGAGGGCGACCACCGTCGGGATGGACTGCGCCTGGAACGCCTGGGCGAGGCCCGGATTGGCGTCGACGTCGACCTTGGCGAGCAGCAGGCGACCGCCGAACTCGACGGTCAGGCGTTCGAGGATCGGGCCGAGCGTCTTGCACGGCTGGCACCACTCAGCCCACAGATCGAAGACGACCGGCACGACTGCCGAGAGCTGGGCGATCTGCTCGAAGCTCTGATCGGTGACGTCGACGACGAGCGCGGGCACGTCCACGACCTGCCCCCCGGCGTCGGGCGCTCCCGGAGCGCCGCCCGCAGCTTCGCCGGCGGGCATCTGCGGGGCGCCCTGCTGCGCTCGTGCGGCGAGGTGGCTGAGGTCGACGGCGCCGCCGCCGAATCGTTCGGGGATCTGCTGGGACATGGTGCTCCTCGTATGCTCCTCAGGGTGAAGGCGGATGAGTGACGTGTCTGACGCGCTGTTTCCGGGCGGCTACTCGTTGCCCGCGGCGATGAGATCGCTCGTGTAGCCGAGCAGTTGGATCGGCCCTTCGGAGGTGGCGCTCGGGACGAAGAAGAGCAGCTGGTGCGCGACCGTGCTCACGAGCTTGTCCTGCTGCCCTTCGAGGTCGCTCAGCGCGGCGAGAGTCTTCGGCACGGTGGGGCGCCAGCGGCTGCCCTCTTCCGGAGCCTCGGTGCGCGTCTCGAGCACGGTGGTGGCCACGAGCGCGCCGCCGACTCCGGTCGAGAGGCTCACGATCTTGTTCTCGGACTGCTGGGCGGCCACCGAGTACACGATGCCCTGACCCGCGGCCGCGGCGGCCTCGGTCGACTGGGCGACCCAGGCGCTGCCGCTTCGGGCGATCAGGCTGTCGCCTTCGAGATCGAAGCTCGCGGCCTGCTCGACGCCGGTGCCCCCGGCGAGCACCGCCGCGTAGGCCGGCCCGACCTCGGCCGGAGTCATGACGAGCGTCTGCAGGTCGTCGGCGAGCAGAGCGGTGCCCTCCTCCGCCGGCGCGGCCTCGGGCATGGTGATGCCGCCGCGGAGCGCGATGGTGCGCGAGACGAGATAGTTCTCGTGCGGGCCGGCTTGAGACATGATGATCGCGAGCGAGGGAGAGCTCTGCTCCTCGACGGCTTCGCTCTCGAGGGCGTCGGTCTCGGCGGTTTCCCCAGCTGCGGGGGCCTCTTCCTCTCCGGCTGCGGGCGCGTCCCCGCTCTCGGATGCGACGACGACGAAGATGGTGCGGGGCCAGCCCTCGGTGCTCTGCACCAGCTGGTAGCCGAGGGTTTCGTCGGTGATGCGGGGCACCACGACCTCGTAGTCGCTCACAGCGGCGCGGATCTTGTAGTTCGCCGCCCGCTCCTCGAGCGCGTCCGAGGTGAACCTCGTCTCGAGCCCGGCCGGGTCGAGGGCGTCGTCGGCGGCGCCCGAGATCGCCGCGATATCGGCGAGGATCCGATCGACCTGCCCCTGCGACACGGGCACCGGCGCCACGGCTGCCGAGGATTCGGTCGTCGCCTGCTCCTCGACCGGGGTCTCCTCCGGGGAGAAGTCTGGCCAGTAGCTCGGAGAGCAGCCGCTGAGCGCCAGCGCCGCGCTCAGTCCGATGGCGGGCAGGGCCACCGCCCGCATGGTTCGGGAGCGGCGCGACTTGCGGCCGAAGAGGTTGCGGATGCCGATCAGCGGGCCGCGGCGGCCGCGCCTGGGGCCGAGGCCCCGACGATCATGATCCACGGCGATGAGATAGAGCACCGCGCCGATCAGCGCCAGCGCGCCGCCCGCGGCGAGCAGGGGGCCGGCCCAGGGCGTGCGCCGATCCTGCACCCAGACGACGGATACCTCGGCAGGCCCGGCCTCGGGATCGACGGAGACGAGCACCGACTGGTCGGGGCTGAGCGCCACCGGCATGCGCACGGTCTGCACGGCGTCTGCGGCGGTCTCGTCCGCGGCCTCGGCGTTCTCCGCAGGCGCTTCGGCCGCCTCTTCGGCAGGGTCGGCGCCGCGCTGCTGGAGCCAGAGATCGCTGCCGTACGGCGAGGGCGGCAGCAGCTGCGCTTCGGCTTCCTCGCCCTCCGCAGTCCCGCCGCTCGCCTCGAGGTAGGCGGCCGCGGCATCGCGATCCGCGGGGACGGGGCTCGACCGAAGGCTCTTGCTCGCGGCGTCCGTCTCGATGCCCGCATGGCCGAAGGGCGCCGCCCAGGCGACGACATCGCGGGTGTAGCCGACGGCCGCGAACGCCCGAGCACCGGTCACCTCGATATTCGCCTGCCCCGGCGCCGCGGAGAACTGCTCCGCATCGATCACCGCGAGCCCGCTGGGAGCATCCAGCTGCTCGGCGAAGCTCACCGAGCGCGGCCCCGCGAGAAACGTGACCTGACCGATGCCGAGGATCAGCATCACACCCGAAAGCACGAGTGCCGATATCGCAAGCACAAACCGCACGGACGCTTCCTCCCGCTCTCACTTCGTAGACTTCTGCGGCGCCCCGAGACCGGGTGCGCAGGGCGCAGTCGCGGCCCGCAGCCGCGTACGTTGCGAGACAACGCTACCGGAGCATGCCGAACTTCGCCTGTGCGAGAGGCATTTCCGCTGCCGCAGCGGTCGCAGGGCGCCCAGTCTCCGCCGGGATCGATGAACTATCATGATGGCGGGCAGAACCGTCTGGCGAACGGCTCGAGCTAGGGCACACGACGAACAGCACCAGGAGCGGCCGTGACAGAATCAGCAGCGCATTTCTCGCAGGCACTCCGCGGATACCACCGCGGCGAAGTCGACACGCGCATCGCCGAGATGACGAACCACATCGACTCCCTGCATGCGCACATCCAGTCGCTGCAGCTCGCGCACCAGACCGCGGTAGGCGACGTCGAGGCGCAGCGCGCGCTCATCGAGGATCTGCAGGCGCAGGTTGCGGAGCTCGGCGCGAGCGGTTACACGGGCCTCGGGCTGCGCGTCGAGAAGAGTCTGCACATGGCCGAGCAGACCGCCCAGACGCTCATGGCGCAGGCCGAGCTCGACGCCGAGAAGCTCCGCAAGCAGACCGAGGACGAGACCGGCCGTCTGCTGCGCCAGGCTCAGTCCCGCGCCGATGAGCTCGTCACCTCGGCGACCGAGCAGGCCGAGACGCTGGTCACCGAGGCCCGCGCCGAGGCCGAGGCGCTCGAGAAGCACGCCCGCGAGCATTCGAGCCGCGCCATCGCCGAGGCCGATCGGAAGGCCAGGTCGCTGACCGACGATGCCGAGCTCGACACGAGCGCCGCCATCGAGACCGCCAAGGCCCAGGCGAGCGCGATCCTCGCCGAGGCGAAGGCGGAGGCCGAGCGGCTCTCCGTCGCCGCCCGCGGCGAGGCGCAAGAGCTCCGCGAGCGCACCGAGCGCGAGGCGGCCGAATTCGAGCGGCTGCGCGCGAGCCACGAGCGCGAGGCCGAGCTCGAGCGCTCCCGCCTCACCACCGAGGCCGAGCGCGCGCGCGCGGACTTCGCCCAGCGCACCCAGGAGCAGGAGGCCGAGCTCGCCGCACGGTACGCGGAGCGCGAGCGAGCCCTCACCGAGGAGATGAACGAGCTGCGTCTCTCCCTCACCGACGAGATCGAGACGCTGCGGGCGAAGATCGCGCAGGAGCGCAGCGAGCACGACACCGCGATCGCCGCAGAGCTCGAGACCCACGCGGCTCGCCTCGCGAACGAGACCGCCGCCCACGAGGATCGCCTCGCCGCGGCGAAGACGCAGCACGAGGCGGAGCTGCAGCGCAGCGCCGAGACGCATGCCGCGCACCTCGCCTCCCTCGCCGAACAGGCCGAGCGCGAGCGGAGCCGCGCGAAGAAGCTCGCAGCCGACAAGATCAAGAACGACCTCGAGACGCATGCCCAGCGCCTCGCCGACGAACTCGCCCAGCACGATCATGCCCTGCGCGAGGAGATCGCGGAGCACGAAACCGCGCTCTCCCGCGAGCGAGAGTCCCACGAGGAGCGCATCGCGAGCGAGCGGCAGGCCCTGCAGCGCGAGATCGAGGCCGCACGCGCGCAGCTCGAGAAGCAGCGAGCGGAGCACGACACCGCGATCGCAGCAGAGCTCGAGTCGCATCAGCAGCGCATCGCCGGCGAGGCCGAGAGCCACGAGCATCGCATCACGAGCGAGCGCGAGGCGCACGAGCAGCGTCTCACCAGCGAGCGCGAGGCGCACGAGCAGGCGATCGCGGCCGAGCGCGCCGAGCACGAGCGGAGTCTCGCGAACGAGCGCGCCGAGCACGAGCGGCGCATCTCGAGCGAAAGCGAGGCCCACGAACGACGCCTCGCCGACGAGCTCGCCGAGCATCAGCAGCGCATCGCCGAGGAGAGCGAGGCCCACGCCGAGCGGATCGCCGCCGAGCGCCGGCAGCACGAGCGCCGGCTCGCCGATGAGCGCGCCGAGCAGGAGAGCGTGCTCGGTGCCGAACGTGCCGAGCACGAGCAGCACATCGCCCGAGAACGCGCGGCGCACGAGCGCAGCCTCGCCGCGGAGCTCTCGGCGCACGAGTCCCGTCTCGCCGACGAAACGGCCATGCACGAGGCCTCCGTCGCCGCGCAGAACGAGGAGCAGGCGACGCGCCTCGCCGATCTCGAGCGCATCGCCGAGGAGCAGATCCGCATCCAGCGCGACGAGGCCGCGACGAAGCTCGGCATCGATCGGGAGCAGTTCGAGCTGCAGGCCGAGCGCGCTCGGGTGAGCCTCGCCGACGACATCGCCCGCGAGCGCTCCGATCACGAGCGCAGGCTGGCCGCCGAGGCCGAGGCGCAGGCCGAACGGCTGCGCCTCGAGCGCGAGGCGGCCATCGCGGACACCGAGCAGGAGATCATGCTGCAGCGCACTCGCGTCACCGCGGAGCTCGACGCGATGCGTGCAGACACCGTCGAAGAGCTCGCCCGGTATCGCGAGCAGGAGCAGTCGCGCCTCGCCGAGCTCAAGGCGGAGACCGAGGATTTCGCCCGCGACGAGCGTCAGCGCATCGCCGCCGAGGCCGACGAGTTCGCCCGCAGCTCGGCCGAGCGCCGAGAGCAGCTCGAGCAGGAGATCTCCGCCCGACAGACCGAGGCGGCGGCCATCGCTCAGCAGCAGCTCGAGGCGGCGCGATCCTCGCTGTCGGAGCTGCAGCAGCAGCTCGCCGACGCGCGCAGCGAGTACGACCGCGTCATCAGCGGTGCCGCGGCCGAGGCGAGGGATCTTCGGCTGACCGCGGAGCGCCGTGCCGCCGAGATCGTGCAGGAGGCCGAGCAGCGCGCTCACCACACCTTCGCCGAGGCCGAGAACCGCGCCCAGAAGGTGCTCGCCGCGGCGGAGGATCGCATGGCCCAGCTCAAGGTCGAACGCGTCGCCGTCGCCCGCTACTTCGAGAGCCTCGGCGAGGTCATCACCAATGCCAAGAAGCTCGAACAGAGCGTGCAGCCCGCAACCGAGGCCGGCATCGAGTCCGAGCCCACCTCGCACG
>JBEBTD010000044.1:0-12913 GCA_040393965.1 Leucobacter soli
AGCGGGAGAAAGAGCGCGCGGCTGCACCGCGTAGACTAGTCAGCTATGACACTCGGGCCCCTCATCGTGCAGAGCGACCACACCGTGCTGCTCGAGGTGGCGCACCCGGATGCCGAGGACGCGCGCCATGCGCTCGCTGTGTTCGCCGAGCTTGAGCGCGCCCCCGAGCACATCCACACCTACCGCATCACGCGCCTCGGCCTCTGGAACGCCCGCGCCGCGGGGCACACCGACGAAGAGATCGTCGCGACGCTCGACCGCTACGCGAAGTTCCCCGTACCGACCCAGGTCTCGAGCGAGATCAGCGAGACGATGCGGCGCTACGGCCGTCTCACGATCGAACGCGCGGAGCCGGATCGAGGCGCTCGGGGCGATGCACCGCATGGCGCGCCGGATGCACCGAGCCCGCTCTTGGGTTCGGCGCCGCAGACCGACGGATCTGCCCCGCTCGTGCTGCGCAGCGACAACCCCTCGATCCTGCGCGAGGTGGCGAGCGCGAAGAAGATCGCCCCGTTGCTGGAGCGCAGGATCGACGACTCGAGCTACGAGGTGCAGCCGTGGGCCCGCGGCGAGCTCAAGCAGCAGCTCGTGGCGCGAGGCTGGCCTGCGGAGGATCTCGCGGGATACACTCCCGGCGAGCCGTACGACATCGAGCTCGTGCAGAACGGCTGGCAACTGCGCGACTACCAGCGGAAGGCGGTCGACGCCTTCGACGCCGGCGGCTCGGGCGTCGTGGTGCTGCCCTGCGGCGCCGGCAAGACCATCGTGGGGGCCGCCGCCATGTCGGCGGTCGGGGCGAAGACCCTGATCCTCGTCACCAATGCCGTCTCGGCCCGCCAGTGGCGCGACGAGCTGCTGCGCCGTACGACCCTGACCGAGGACGAGATCGGCGAGTACTCGGGCCAGGTCAAGGAGGTGAAGCCGGTCACGATCGCGACCTACCAGATCCTCACGAGCAGGCGCCGAGGCCAGTACGCGCATCTCTCCCTGCTCAACGCGCAGGATTGGGGCCTCATCGTGTACGACGAGGTGCATCTGCTGCCCGCACCCGTGTTCAAGCTGACTGCGGAGCTGCAGGCCCGCCGCCGCATCGGCCTCACCGCGACCCTGGTGCGCGAGGACGGCCGGGAGGGCGACGTCTTCAGCCTGATCGGGCCGAAGCGATACGACGCTCCCTGGAAGGACATCGAGGCGCAGGGATTCATCGCTCCCGCGGCCTGCTTCGAGATCCGTGTCGAACTGCCCGAGAGCGAGCGCTTCGAGTACTCGATCGCAGAGGATCAGGATCGCTACCGCCTCGCCGCCTCGGCGTCGACGAAGCAGCAGGTGGCGCGCAGGATCATCGCGCGTCACGAGGGCGAGAGCATCCTCGTGATCGGTCAGTACATCGACCAGCTCGAGGACTTCGCCGAGGCTCTGGACGCGCCGCTGATCACGGGCCAGACCCCGGTGGACGAGCGGGAGCGGCTGTTCCAGTCGTTCCGCGACGGCGAGATCAAGCTGCTCGTGGTCTCGAAGGTGGCGAACTTCTCGGTGGATCTCCCGGATGCCTCGGTCGCGGTCCAGATCTCGGGCTCCTTCGGCTCGCGTCAGGAGGAGGCGCAGCGTCTCGGTCGACTGCTGCGGCCCAAGGCCGATGGGCTCGCGGCGTCGTTCTACACGCTCGTGACGCGCGACACCGTCGATCAGGATTTCGCGCAGAACCGTCAGCGC
Source organism: Leucobacter soli (assembly GCA_040393965.1). Lineage (GTDB taxonomy): Bacteria > Actinomycetota > Actinomycetes > Actinomycetales > Microbacteriaceae > Leucobacter > Leucobacter soli_C. The sequence continues at coordinate 1,714 of JBEBTD010000044.1, forward strand.
TTCCTGGCCGAGCAGGGGTACAGCTACACGATCATGAACGCGGACGAGCTGCAGCCGTAGCGAGGGCCCGTCCGCTGCCCCAGATGTAGAGGCTCAGCACCGTCGTCGTGCCGAGCAGTCCGAGCGCCCACCAGGGCACGCCGGGGATGTCGGGGGTCGCTCCCGCCCGCTGCACGTCGCGCACGGGGGTGGGCAGCACTCGCTCCCCCGTGACGAGGATCCGGTGGCTGTTGATGCCGAGCGGGGTGCAGGTGACGAGCGTGACGAGATCCTCGCCGTAGCGGGGATAGAGCGATTCGGTGTTCTCCGGCTCGATGACCTTGGTCTCGATCACCCGGTAGCTGAGCACCTGGCCGAAGACCTCGATCTGGAAGGCGTCGCCGAGCGAGAGCTCGTCGAGCCGGTCGAAGAGGGTCGCCTCGGCGAGGCCGCGATGCGCGGTGAGCACGGAGTGCTGGGAGGCGCCGCCGACCGGGAGCGAGGTGCCCTGCAGATGCCCGACGCCCTGCGCGAGCGTCTCGTCGGAGGTGCCGTGATAGATCGGCAGGTCGACGTCGATGGCGGGGATGCGCAGCCGTCCCATCGCTCCTGCGGCGTCGCCGCGCAGCAGCGCCTCGTACTCGGGATCGGCGCCGCCGCCTCCCGAGACCGGCTTGCGCGCTCCGGCCGCGAGCATCGCTCCAGAAACCAGCTGCTCATTGTAGGCATGGGCTGCGGCGAGCGCGTCGTCGAGCTCCACCTGACCGCTCGATACGGACGATGCCTGCAGCCCGACGACGACCTTCGACTGGTCGTACTGGCTGAGCCAGGCCGCTGTGGCCGGATAGAAGAACACGATGGCGCCTGCCAGGGCGAGCGCCGCTATCGCGAGCGCGCCCTTCGGCAGACGCCATCGGGGTGATCCCTTCGCCGCTTCATGCCTCGCGCTGCGGGATCCTGCGACTCCGGCGGAGTCGGCGGTGACGGTATGCCGTGCACTCATCTCGGCTCCTTCTGGGGAGTTTCTCGGTGTCGCAGGTGTCGCGCGGGGAGCGACGAAGGGATCGTGGGGCGGGGCTTCCCGGGAGCTGGGCCGCCCCGCCCGGTCTTTCAGTCGAGCGGCGAGCCGTCGATCCTCGTGCCGTGCGCTTCGCCCAGCTGGGCGCGGCGCCGACGCGTCGCCAGGAGCGCCGCCCCGCCCGCGAGGAGCATGAGCGAGAGCCCGCCGGCCATGAAGGCCACCGTGCCGGTCGAGCCGGTGAGCGGCAGGTTCGGCGTGGTGCGCTTCGGGTTGAAGATCGGCTGCTGCACGACTCCGGTGTCGGCGGCGTTGAGCGTCACGCACGTCCACTCCTGCTCGATGGAGTGCCCGGCGGGTGCCTGGGTCTCCTTGAGGCAGTAGCGCTCCGTCGTGTCGGCTCCGTTGCCGAGCCACACGTGGTCGAAGGTCAGCAGGCCGGTCGAGCCGGTGGTCTGCTCGTCGAACACCTTGGTGCGATCCTCGGGATCGTCCTCGCCGGTCCACAGCTCGAACTTGGCCCCCTGCAGGGTCGCGTTCGTACCGCTCTCCTTCTTGAGCACCTGCACCTTGCCCCAGTTGGTCTGGGCAGGGCCGATGGTGCGTTCGACGCCGTTGACGTTGCGCACAGCGTTGTTGACGATCGCGCCGGCGTCGAGCACTTCGGTGACGATGCTCACGACGTAGACCTGGCCGGTCCTCACCTCGCCGGGCGGGATCGTGACGGTGACGGTCTGGCCGGAGACGCCCACGACGGATGCCGGGAGCGGGGTGCCGTCACGGGTGACCGTGGCGCTCACGTACTCCAGCTTCGGGTCGAGCTGATCCGTGATGGTGAAGCTCGTGTAGACCGATCCGGTCGGGGGACGAGGCACCGTCGTCGTGATCGTCCAGGTGACGTTGTTGCCGTCGGGCTCCGAGACCGTCTTGGTCGGGTTGTCCTTGAGCAGGTTCTTCGGGTAGACGTGCACGTTGTAGTTCCATGTGCTGTCGTCGATGCCGCGGTGCGGCACGCTCACGAGGAAGGGATCCGCCATGTCCTCGACGATGCTGTCGGGTCCGCCGTCGAGCTCGGTCACGACATAGAGGCCGAGGCCGAGGCCACTGAAGGTGAGCGTGCCCGAGGTGTCGGTGTCGCCGGAGTCGACTTCCACCAGGCTGAAGGGGGCGGTGCCCGCCTGCGCCGGGGTGGTCGGCAGATTGTTCCAAGCCGCAGGATCGCTCAGGTCGATCGCCACGCCGTTCAGATGCACCCGTTCGAGTTTGAACGGCACGTCGGAGACGCCCATGCCGAGAGCTGCGGCCGCATCGCCGGTGATCTCCTGGCCGGTGCCCGCCGAACCCGGAACGCCCGAGTGCTTGTGCACGATGATCGAGCCGCCGTCCTGGGGCGCGACGATGTCGCCGGGGCTCGCCGAGGCGGCGGTGCCGCCCATGACGAGCACTCCGGTGAGTGCGAGCGCCGAGGCGCCGATGACGGAGAGCGCGCGGTGCACGAATCCCCTCCGCGTGTGTCGGTTCATGATGGTGTTCCTTTCTGAGCGGCGCATCCTTGGGCGCCCATGGGTGGTTGTCGTCCTGTGCTCGGCCCCGGTGCTCATCGCCGCACCTCCGGCTGCCGCCTGGTGCGCCACCAGATGAACGAGCCGAGCGCGGCCGCGACCGCGGCGAGCGAGATCCCGAGCCTGGTGTAGAGATCTCCCGCGACGCCGCCGGTGAGCGGTACCTGCACCGAAGGTGCGATGGTGTTCACGAAGCGGTAGAAGTCGTGCTCGCCTGCGGCGACCGTGACCGGTACCGCGTTGAGATCGGCCGCGCTCACGTCTACCCAGCTCTCTTCCTCGGAGTCCCATCGCTGCACGTTCGTCAGCAGGTAGGCGAGGGGGGTGCCCATCGCGGCGAGCGACTCGGAGAGCGTGTAGCCGTGGTCGGGACGGATCTCGACCGTCGTTCCGCCGCTCGGTGCGCCGGAAGCGGGTGAGGAGGCCCCCGGCCACAAGGCTTGCGCCAGACCCGAGACGCCCGTTGCCGGCTCGCCGGTGATGTTCCAGCTCGACGGAGAGGCGCTGCCGCCGTCCACGTTCTTGAACACGGTCAGCTTGGCCGTCGTGTTGTGCACGGTGCAGGTCACCTCCTGGCCGAGAGGCACCGCGACGGCGCCCTCCACCAGGGGAATGCTCTGGCCGTTCTGCCTGACGCAGGCCCATCCGGCAGCCGTCGGCACGTAGGTCGCGGGGCCGTCGCTCTCGGTCAGCGCGTATGCGGCGTCGATGGTGACCGGTCGCTTCACGCTGCCCGGCGCGGTGTATTCACCGCTCGGGCCCGGCAGCGCTCCTGCGGCCGAGCTCGAAGCCGAGAGCGTCCACGCGTCGGCGTCCTCGTCGCCGAAGTCGACGACCTTCACGAGCTCGAGCGTCTGCTCGCAGGTGACGGTGTTCGTGACCTCGAAGACGTTGGGACCCGTGGCGAGGGTGGGGACGAACGGATCCGTGGCGATGCTCACCGGCTCGAAATCCGCCGGGCCCTTGTTCCACTCAGTGACCTCCTGGCTCACGATCTCGCAACCGGGAAGCAGCTCGTCATCGATGGTGACGGTCTCGAAGATCCTGGCCGAGGAGTTCTGGGGGTAGTTCGCCCGCACCGTTCCCCAGCCCCAATCGTCCAATACGGTGCTTCCCGGGCCGCTGAGCTTCAGCTGCGCGCTCAGCCCCGCGGGCAGCTCTCCTGCGTTGCCGTCGAGGATCTGGGGCTCGCCGGTGCCATCGTTCAGCACCCAGGTCTTGTTGACCTGCACGGTCGAGGTCAGGTCGGGCGCCCGGTTGTAGACGACGCAGTTGACGAGCTGGCTGCTCGGCACCGTGAGCCGGAATCCGAGGGCGGTGTCATTCGTGACGCCCACATCGGCGCCCGTGACCGTGTTGGTGCACACCGCATTCTTGCCGCCCACCGGCACGAGGGTGTACCCGCTCTGCTGGGTCTCCGCCACGGTCAGGTCGGCCTGCTGCACGCCCGGCCCGAAGGTGAGCGGGAAGGTGACGGTGCCGGTGCCGTCGGCCTTGGTCACCTGCACCGGGTTCGGAACCGCGAGACCGGCTCCCGGGTTCGAGGCGGTGAACGTCCAGCCGGCGACTGCCGGGCTCGCACCGGCGATGCTGCCGGGAGGAGCCGTGTTGGGCACGACCTTCTTCGTCACGGTCATGTTGCCGGCGCAGCTGCCCTGCGCGAGCGCCTTCAGCTGGGCGCCGACGGCGGCGTAGTCGCTGGTCTGGTAATAGTCGGCGGTACTCGCGTTGCTGCCGTTGTAGGGTACGGGGCCCGAGATGGCCTTCAGGTTGAGCGAGTTGTTCGCGCCGGTGGCTCCCGCACCCACCCCGAACACGAGGATCCTCGACCCCTGCGCCTTCAACTGGTTCGCGGAGAAGATGCCCTGTTCGACCTCGATGAAACGGTTGTCGCTACCGCTGCCCGACGGGCCGGTGCCGAAGTTCGTGGGGTTTCCATCGGTGATGACGACGACCACCTGGTAGTGGTTCGAACCGGTGTTGTTGGCGGCGGGCACGGCGAGCCCGCGATCCCAGTTGGTTCCTCCATCGGCCGACCAGCCCGCATAGCGGGCCTTGAATGCGTTCGCCTGTTCCGTCGTCGCCACCGAGGTGAGCGTCGGGTAGTTGCTCGTTCCCGACTTGGGGCTCGTATAGGCGAAGGTGAACAGGGCCATGCGCGACTGCGTGCCGACGAGCGCGTTGGTGAACGCGTCGGCCGCGCCCTTCAGGGCGCCCACCGAGCCGCCCACGGAACCCGAGAGATCCAGGACGAGGGCGACGTCGACGCCGCAGCCTTGCGGGAAGGTGGGATTCGTGCGCGACTGCTGCCAGATGCCGCTCGACGCTGTCGCGCCCGATTCGGTGGACATGAAGTGCGTCGTGGACGTGTAGGTGTTGCCTGATCGGAGCTGCGTGCCGGTGCGGAACCGGTAGTCGGTGCTCGAACCCGAGCCGGAGCTGCTACCGGTTCGGAGCGCAGGGCTCGCATACCAGCCCGAGGGCACGCTGTGCTGCACGACCCAGAATCGCGCGTCGCGATTGGCCTGCGGATTGCCCGTGGTGCCTCCGGTGTTCGGAACGTTGAACGAGCAGTCGCCGTTCGCGTCCGACACGCATCTGGCCCAGCCGGCGCCATCGCCCGCCACGCCGTCCGCGCGGCTGGAGGAGGGGCCGCTGGCGTTACCGGTTCGAAGATGCATGACGACCCCGGCGAGCCCCGCTACGCTCGAGGCGCCGGTTCGGTCGCTGCCGGCCTTGACGATGATGCGCGAGCTGCCGCTCGCGACCGTGGCCAGGTTCACCCAGGTGCCGAAGTCGTGCGTGTCGGCACCGGCTCCCTCGTTCCAGGCCCCGGCGGCGACCGTCTGCCACCCGGAGGTTCCCGAGCCGCGAACAGAGTCGGCCAGATACCCGCTCGGGACGACGGATTGCGTCACGCGATAGCGGTTGCCCGCGACTACGGGGTTGCTGCCGTTCGTGGCCAGATACCGCACCTGGAACTCGCCGGGATCCGGGTCTCGGTCGATGCCGGTGCACGAGGCGGAGTCGGCTGCCACGCAGTCGGGCACGTTCACGCTCGAGCCCCAACCGCTGGTGCCGGTTCCGGCGGCGATCTGGAAGGTCGCGCCCGGCAGCGGGGTTCCGTCGGCTCTCTCCAGGTTCCAGTAGACGAAGGGAGCCTCCAGGTCTTCCGGCGCATCGATCAGGAGGGGAGCGGGCTCATCTTCGCCGAGCGCCTTCCCCGACTCCTGCGGCTTCTCGATCGCCGTGACGAGGATCAGCTCGGCCGGCGTCGTCTCGGCCGCCTGCGCGCCGGCCTCGTCATCGATGCCGGAGATCCCGAACCATTCCGCGTCCTCGCCGATCACGAACCCTTCTGCCGCTGCCGGCCGTATACGGTACTGCTCGGAGACGGCCACATCGTGCACCCGTTCGGGGCTCGAGTCGTCGCTGAGCTGCTTCACGGTGAAGTAGCCGGCCCGTGCGTCCAGATCGGCGCCGACGTAGCCGCTCTGCCCGGCGTTGTCCAGCACGGTCATCACGGGCGTTCCGATCCAGAGCTCGTCATCGCCGACGGGCGCATCGCTCGGGCCCTGGACGGCGACCCGAAGCCCGCCCTGCTCCACGAGAGCGCCGCCCTCATCTACCACTCGCCAGTGAAGATACGGAGGTTGGGGTTCTTCGCTCTCGGCAACGGCCGGGGCGCGCTTGCTCGGCTCGTCTTGCGCGGAGCGCGGCGCGGGCGGGGCATCATCGCCTCCGTTCCCGTCGGCGGCTGCGTCGGCCTCGTCGGAGCCCGCGCTCGGCTGCCCTCCAGCGGCGCTGCCGTCATCGCTCGAGGAGCCGCCATCGGCGCCGGTGCCGCCCTGCGGGGCAGGCGCCTGCTCGGTCGGCGCCGGTGCTGCGGGCGGGGCCGGCGGAGCCTCCGTCGGCGCGGGCGCAGGCGGAGGCTCGGGCGCCGGTTCAGCGGGCGACTCCGCTTCCGACTGAGGAACCTCCGCGGCGACCCGCGCAGCGGGCTCCTCCTGCGGCGGCGCCGATTCCTCCGCCGCGCCGGCCGCTGTCGGCTGCTCGGCAGCAGCCGGCGTGGCGGCCTGAGTATCGTCGCCCTCTGCCAGCGCGGGGCTCGCGCCCATCAGGAGCAGTGCGACAATGGAAGAGGCCGCCACCCACATGCGTGCGTGACGGCCCTTGCGTGCCCGGCGCTTCGTCGTTGAAGCATGGTGTTGCGTCTGCGAACGGCCTTGGCTTCGGCCGTCCGCGGTCTCCCGCAGATTCATGGCGTCCTCGTTCCCTCTTGCCTGCCGTCAGGCTAGGAGCCGGGCCGCCGCGAGGGGATCCGGGAGAATTACGTATTTATCGCCTGGTGACCGGAACCGGGCAGATGATCTGCAGTGTGAAAAGTACCTGCCTCTCTTGCGCATTTTGCACGTTCGAGGGATGATCACAATCGGAGGGGCAGGTGAACGCTGGCGCAGGGGACTCAGCGCCGCTCGAGAGGCGCATGGCTACCGCTTTGCCCCACGAAGCCTTCCTCGGCATCTCCGACGCGCGGGTTCGCGGCATCATGGAGGCCCTGGAGCACGAGGGCGCGACGGTAGTGCTGACCGGCGAGGCCGGCGCGGGTAAGGCCTATCTCGCACAGGCCGCCGCGCAGCGCTTCATGGCCTCCCTGAACGGGCCGAGCCGCATCATCGTCGTCGAGCGCCTGGGCGACCTCGCTCCCAACGGCGAGCCTGAGGAGCACCCGCCCGAACATCGCCCGCAGCAGCGCAGCGAGCTGATCCTCGACGCACTCGAAGCCCAGGCCGAGCGCCGTTCCACCATCGTGATCGCCCTCGACATCGACCGCTACGGGGCGGAGGACGCCGCAGTGCTCGAACGGCTCGCACGCGCCCGCCGAATGCGCCTCCTCTGCACGGCGCAGCAGGTCGCCGCCGGCGCCGACCGTCTCGCGAGGAACCCCGGGGTGCACCAGCTCGCCGTCGAGCCCCTGACCATCGAAGAGGCGAACGCCCTGCTCGCGCGTCTCTTCGGCGTGGAGGAGTTCGCCGGAGAGTGCCTGGGCCGCTGGCACGCCGCCACCCGCGGCAACCAGCACGCCCTCGTCACCCTGGCGCTCGCCCACGAACGGCGCGGAGTGGTGCAGCGGGCACGCCGAGTCGCCTGGGTCTCCATCAAGGACGAGCACGCCCCCTCCGATTTCGTCGCCCAGCTCGGCGAACTCAGCGAAGCCGAGCGCGAGACCCTCGAGCTGGTCTCGTACGCGGCCCCCCTCTACGAACCCGCCCTGCTGCAGCTGCTCGACTCCGGGGCCGTGACCTCGCTCATGGCGAGGCAGGTGCTCACCGTGCGCACCGAGGCCGACGGCGTGACCGCGCTCGTGACGCGGCTCCCGGTGCTCGGCGAGTCGGTGCGGGCGCACCTCTCCCCTGTCGAACGCGCCGAACTCGCCGCGTGCTGCTATCGGGCGCTCAGCTCCGACGACTTCTCGAACACGCTCACGTCGGGCACCCGGCTGCGCCTCGCCCGCTTCGGCGTCGAGGGCGGCTGCGCCCTGCCCGTCGACTGGATCTGGCACGGCATGCGCGCGAGCGCGCGATCCGGGGATCTGACCTTCGTGCTCACGCTCGCCCTCGCCGCGATGCCGCACGAGCATCCGCAGCGCGCCGCCGAGGCCATTCTTCGGGCCTGCGACCTCGCCCACTTCCTCGGCGACGAGCAGGCGCTCGAGCGAGGGCTCGAAGCGCTCGGGCAGCTGCTCGGCGACTCGGAGCGGTTCGACGAGGTCGCCTTCGAGACCCGGGTGATGCTCGCGATGATCTCGATCTGCTTCAACCCCGCCTACCGCGGCCGGGCCGACGCGGCGCTCGCCGAGCTCTCGAGATGGGAGGCGCGCTGGCTCGCAGAGGGCGTCGACGCGGTGCGCGTCACCCAGGCGTGCCGCATGCGCCTGCTCTCGCTGAACGGGCGGCTCGCCGAGGCCCTTCGGGCCGGCATGCGTTCCGAAGGGCTCCACGACCTCGAGTCCGAATGGGTCTCGGCTCCGGCGCGCACCTTCGAGGCGCTGCTGCGCGTGCAGCGGGGCGAGTTCGGGCAGGCGCTCGCCCTCGCCGAGACCACGCGGCAGCTCATCCTGCTGCACGACATCTCGCCCACCACCTCGGGCGACCTCGAAGGCTTCGCCATCTTCCTCGCGCATTGGGCGCGCGGCACCACCCATTCGGCGAAGCGCTCTCTCGAGATGCTCTCGATGCCGTGCCGCCACGACCTGGCCGCAGTGCATTCGCAGGCCGGTCTCATCGACCTCGGCATCGTGCTCTTCTCGCTGCAGGAGGGCCGCTGGAACGACGCCGGCGACCTGGTCTCGAGGCTCATCGGCGTACTCGGGATGAACGATCCGTTCGGCATCACCGTCCTCGCCCAGGCCGCCTCCGCACTCGCGCAGGCCGCGCTCGGAGACGAGGACGGCGCGATGCTCGCCCTGCAGCTGAGCGAATCCCGCGACCCCGGGCTCTCGCAGACGCTGCGCGGGATCCGCGGTGCCCTCGCACTGCACGCCCGGCACTGGCTGCGCGACGAGGATCTCGCCCGGCGCGCGACCGAGCTCGCCGACTGGGCGCGCGACGAGGGGCTCTCCCTGACCGAGCTCGAGGCGCTCGACGTGCTCGCGCACGAGATCGCCGCGCCGGATCCGATCCTCCTCGCACGCGCGACGGTGCTCGCCGCGAAGGTCGATCCGCCGATCGGCGACGCGATCCTCGCCCATATCCGGGCGCTCACCGGCGACGACGAGATCGGCCCCGAACCGGAGGAGCGGCTGCTCTCGGAGCTCGGCGTCTGGCTGCCGTTGCCGCCCGTCGAGCATCTCACCGGCCGCGAGCGCGAGGTCGCCCTGTTCACCGCGCTCGGCTACCCTTCGAAGCACATCGCGGAACGCCTGCACCTCTCCGCGCGCACGGTAGAGACGCATCTCTCGCACGTATACGGCAAGCTCGCCATCAGCAATCGCGAGGAGCTGCGGCGCTGGTTCTCGCGGCGACGCGAGACCGCCTGACGTTTTCAGCCAGTTCATAGCAAACTTTCAGAGACTGAGAACATGAACACTCAGCACAAGGGACCTCGCATCCTCATCGTCGACGACGAGCCGAGCATCCGCGAGCTGCTCACCACGAGCCTGCGCTTCGCAGGCTTCGGCGTGCGCGCGGTCGCCAACGGCGCCCAGACCATCTCGGCCGTGCTCGAGGAGGAGCCCGACCTCATCATCCTCGACGTCATGCTGCCCGACATGAACGGCTTCAGCGTGACCAAACGGCTGCGCTCGCACGGCTTCACCGCCCCCATCCTCTTCCTCACCGCGAAGGACGACACCGAGGACAAGGTCATGGGCCTCACCGTCGGCGGCGACGACTACGTCACCAAGCCCTTCAGCCTTGATGAGATCATCGCGCGCATCAAGGCCATCCTGCGCCGAACCATTCAAGAGGATGAAGAGGCGGTGCTCGAGACCGGCCCCATCGTGCTCGATCAGGACACCCACGAGGTGAAGGTGTCGGGCACGCCGATCGAGCTCAGCCCGACCGAGTTCAAGCTGCTCCGCTACCTCATGCAGAACGCCAACCGCGTGCTGTCGAAGGCGCAGATCCTCGACCACGTCTGGGAGTACGACTTCAACGGCGACGCCGGCATCGTCGAGTCCTACATCTCGTACCTGCGCCGCAAGCTCGACCCGCTCACGGGAGAGTCCCTCATCCAGACCAAGCGCGGCTTCGGATACATGCTCAAGACCGACGCGAAGTAGCGGCGTGGCTCAGCAGACCGGCGCACCCGCCACCGACGGCCCCGAGACCCCTCGGGGCCGTTTCGGCGACCGCTGGGCCGACATCAGCCTGCGCGCGAAGATCACGGGCGTCACCGTGTTCATCCTCTCGCTCGGCCTCATCGTCGCGGGCATCGGCACGCAGTCGTTCCTGCGCCCGCAGCTGATCCAGGCGCAGGACACCGAGCTCAGGCAGATCGCGAGCGACACCTCGGTCGTGCTCGCCCCCGGCGCGAAGACCCAGTCCCTCAAATGCGACTACGTGCTCGGCGCGCATCCGCGCTACTTCGTGGCAGCGCTCGGCACCGACGGCGAGCTGCTCTGCGACAACATGTCCGAGCAGCGCGGCGACTCGACGCCGGTCGCGCCGGAGATCACCGCGGCCATGACGGCGGAGCGGTTCGAGCAGCACCGCGAGACCGAGGCCTTCTCCATCCACGCGCCCGACGGCCTCGAATGGCGAACCATCGCGCTGCCCATCATGAACAACGACGGGACGGGGGTCGGCGGCACCCTCATCATCGCGACCTCCACCGCGCTCACCAACCAGACCATGGCCCGCTTCGTGCTGGTCTTCACCGGCTTCGGCATCGCCGTGCTGCTGCTCGGCGCCGCCCTCACCCGGGTGCTCGTGACCAACACCTTCGCCCCCCTCGCCGAGGTGGAGCAGACGGCGCTCGAGATCTCGCGCGGCGACTACTCGAAGCGCATCATGGTCGCGAGCCCGCACACCGAAGTCGGGCACCTCGGGCAGTCGCTCAACGTCATGCTCGACCGCATCGACGCCTCCTTCGACGAACGAGCCCACACCATCGATCAGATGCGGCGCTTCATCAGCGA
>JBEBTD010000045.1:0-12908 GCA_040393965.1 Leucobacter soli
CCGGGCCGAGGCCGACGAACTGCTCGCCCTGCTCGGCGAGGTGAGCGGCGCCGAGCCCGTCGTCTGGGCCGGCCGCATCATCGGCTTCGGCGAGTACGAGTACCGCTACGAGAGCGGTCACGGCGGGCGCGCCCCCAAGCTCGGCTTCGCGACGGGTTCCGCGCGGCACACGATCTACCTGTCCGAGGATTTCGAGGATCGCTGGCCCGATCTCATGGCGAGGCTCGGCAACTACAAGGCGAGCAAGGTCTGCCTCTATCTCACCCGCCTGAGCGGTGTCGACCGCGAGGTGCTGAGAGAACTGCTGCAGCGCACGCTCGACGAGACTCGCGAGCGCTGGGGATCGGGGCGCGGCGAGTAGCGGATAGCGGCCGGAAGGCCCAGCCGAGCCGTCGCGCTACTCCTCGCGGTACTGCTCGGGCAGGGCGGTCGAACGGCCCCAACCGGCGTCCCGCGTCGCCGTTCCGAGCAGCGGCCCCACCCGGTAGGGCAAGGGGTTCGTGAGCGCGAGCGTCGTGTTCGAGTGGCTCACGCCCGGGATGGCGACGATGCGCTGGATGAGCTGCTGCAGCTCCGCGTGCGAGACGGCGCCGAGGCGCACGAGCAGATCCTCGCGCCCGCTCGTCGCGTGCACCTCCATCACCTCGGGGATCGCGGCGAGGTGCTCGATGATGTCGTCGAGCCGGCCCTGGTCAAGGGCAAGCGCCGCGAACGCCTCGACGTTCACCCCGGCTTCGGCGAGGTCGATCCTCGGCGCGAAGCCGCGGAGCAGCCCGCTCTCGGCGAGGCGTCGCAGGCGCGACTGCACGGTGTTGCGCGAGACGCCGAGGCGCCCGGCGAGATCCGCGATGCTCTGCCTCGCATCGCGTTCGAGCAGTGCGATGAGCTCGCTGTCGAGCTGGTCGATCCTGAGCAGAGTGCTCACTTCTGCCCCCTTTCTGCACGGTGAGCTGATCGAAATGACCAGCTCGCGTCGTTTCAGTTGATTCAGATGGCAATCTGATGGGATTCTAGTGTCAACCCCCACGAGCGGGCGACCGTCGCATTCACGAGATGCCAGGGAGCGTGCTCGATCCTCGACACCAAAGGCGGTGGAGCGAAGATGCGCAATGAAACGGCGACCCTGAATCCGATCGAGGCGCGCTATCTCGACCGCAGCTGCCGAGTGCTCATGACGGGGGTGCAGGCGCTCGCCCGTCTGCCGCTCGACCAGGCACGTCGCGATGCGGCCGCCGGCCGCCGTACGAGAGCGTTCATCAGCGGCTACGAGGGATCGCCGCTCGGCGGCTACGACCTCGAGCTCGGCCGCCAGAGCCGGCTGCTCGACGAGCACGGCGTCGTGTTCGAGCCGGGTCTCAACGAGGAGGCAGCTGCGACGGCCGTGCAGGGCACCCAGCTGATCCACGAGCTCGACGCCGAGGTCGAGGGCGTCGTCGGCTACTGGTACGGCAAGGCGCCCGGGCTCGACCGCGCCACCGACGCGCTGCGGCACGCGAACCTGATGGGCACCGATCCGAACGGCGGCGCCGTGGCCTTCGTCGGCGACGACCCGGCGGCCAAATCCTCCAGCGTGCCGTGCTCCTCGGAGTTCGCGCTCGCCGACCTCATGATGCCCGTCTTCTACCCGTGCGACGCCGCCGATGTGCTCGAACTCGGCCGCCACGCCGTCGCGATGTCACGCGCGAGCGGCCTCTGGTCGGCGCTGAAGGTCGTGACCTCCGTGGCCGACGGGCTCACCACGGTCGACCTGAATGCCGGCGACCGATTCGAACCGCGGCTGCCCTTCGGCTCAGGCAAGCATGTGCCGACCTCGCGGCTGCTGCAGCCGACGCTCGGCCCGCTCGAGCGGGACATGCTCAGCACACGGGTGCGCATCGCCCGCGAGTACGCAGTGCTCAACGGGCTCAACCGGATGGTGCGCCGGGCCGAGACCGATCGGGTCGGCATCGTCACAGCGGGCACCGAGTACCTCGACACGATGCAGGCGCTGAAGACGCTCGGCTTCGGCGGCGAGGGCGAGACAGCCGCCCTCGAGCCCGCCGAGAACGGTTCGACCGTGCGGGTGCTCAAGATCGGCGTCACCTGGCCGCTCGACGCGGATCAGCTGCGCGACTTCGCGCGCGGCCTCGACAAGATCATCGTGGTCGAGGAGAAGCGCGCCTTCATCGAGCTGCAGGTACTCGAGCTGCTCTACGGCGCCGAGCACCGCCCCGTCGTAGTCGGCAAACGGGACGAAGAGGGCCGCGAGCTCTTCCCGCCCCATGGCGAGCTCGTCGCCGACACCGTGACGAAGGCGCTCGCTGGCCAGCTCGCGAGCCTGCCCGATGCGCCCGGCGTGCAGCGCTGGCTCGAAGCGCGCCGCACGGCGGTGATCCCCGCCGACCGCACGCAGCTTCCGCTCGCCGTGCGCACCCCGTACTTCTGCTCGGGCTGCCCCCACAACAGCTCGACCAAGCCGCGCACCGACTCCGCGTTCGGCGCGGGCATCGGCTGCCACGCGATGGTGCTGCTCATGGATCCGAAGCAGGTCGGAGACGTGGTGGGTCTCACGCAGATGGGCGGCGAGGGGACGCAGTGGATCGGCATGGCGCCCTTCGTGCGCAATGGCCACTTCGTGCAGAATCTGGGCGACGGCACCTACCACCATTCGGGAAGCCTCGCGATCCGCGCCTCGGTCGCGGCGGGGACGAACATCACGTACCGCATCCTCTACAACTCCGCCGTCGCGATGACGGGCGGGCAGCGGGCCGTCGGTCAGATGAGCGTCGCCGAGCTGGCGCGCGAGCTGCTGGCGGAGGGGGTCGCAAGGATCATCGTGACGAGCGACGATCCTCGTCCCCTGCAGCGCGATCGCCGGCTGCCGACGGCGGTCGACGTCTGGCCGCGGGAACGTCTCGAGGAGGCGCAGCGGCTGCTCGCCGAGACACCCGGCACGACGGTGCTCATCCACGAGCAGGAGTGCGCGACCGAGCTGCGCCGCAAGCGCAAGCGCGGGCTCGCCCCGAAGCCGAGCGAGTTCGTGATGATCGACGAGCGCATCTGCGAGGGTTGCGGCGACTGCGGGGAGAAGTCGAACTGCCTTTCGGTGCAGCCGGTCGAGACCGAGTTCGGGCGCAAGACGCGTATCCACCAGAGCTCCTGCAACGTCGACAAGAGCTGCCTGAACGGCAACTGCCCCGCGTTCGTGACCGTGCGCCCGGGGGAGAAGCAGCGACGAGGATCGCGCCTCGTCGATCTCGCCGCCGAGGAGCTCCCCGCACCGCCGCCCCCGGTCGCGCGCAGCCATCGCATCCGTCTCATGGGCATCGGCGGCACCGGGATCGTGACCACGTCTCAGCTGATCGCGACGGCGGCCGTGCTCTCGGGCCGTTACGTGCGCACCCTCGACCGCACGGGGCTCGCGCAGAAGGGCGGGGCGGTGGTCTCGGACATCGTGATCGAGCCGGCCCCGATCGAGGAAGGCAACAGCATCGGCGACGGGGAGTGCGACCTCTATCTCGGCTACGATCTGCTCGTGGCCGCCGACCCTCGGCACACCGCGGCGCTCGCGTCCGATGCGACGGCGCTCGTGTCCACCTCGATCGTGCCGACCGGCGCGATGGTGAGCGACCCGGCCGTCGGCTTCCCCGACGTGGCGCCCACGCTCGAACGCATCTCGGAGCGGATGCCGGACGGGCGCTGCATCGAGCTCGACCTGCGCCGCTACGCCGAGGGCCTGTTCGGCGCGGAGCAGATGGGCAACATGTTCCTGCTCGGGGCCGCGGTGCAGCTCGGGGCCCTGGATCTTTTCGTGGAGGCGATCGAGGAGGCAATCGCGCTGAACGGCACCGCGGTCGAGGCGAACCTGCAGGCCTTCCGGCGCGGGCGCCAGCTCATCGCGGATCGCCCGGCCCTCGACGCCCGTTTGCACGAGCTCGAGCGGGAGGAGTCGCCGATGCCCTCGCCGAGCGAAACCGTCCGGGCCGAGCGGGGTTCGGAACTCGAACGGCTCGTGGCGATCCGCGCCGCCGAGCTCGTCGACTACCAGGACGAGCGGTATGCGCGACGGTACGAGGCTGCGGTGGAGGCCGTGCGCGACGGGGAGCAGCGGCTCGGCCTCGGCGGGGCCGCGCTCGCGGAGGCCGTGGCACGTCACCTCTACAAGCTCATGGCGTACAAGGACGAGTATGAGGTCGCGCGTCTCGCGCTGCAGCCGAGGATGCGCGAGGAGGCCGAACGCCAGTTCGGCGAGGGGGCGAGGCTGGAGTGGCGTCTGCACCCGCCGATCCTGAAGGCGATGGGGCTCAAGCGCAAGATTCGTCTCGGCGCCTGGTTCCGCCCCGCCTTCGTCGTGCTGCGAGCGATGAGGGGGCTGCGCGGCACCGCGTTCGATCCGTTCGGTCTCGACCGCGTCCGCCGACTCGAGCGGGAACTGCTCGCCGAGTACGAGACGACCGTGCAGCAGTTGCTCGAGGACTTGCGGCCCGAGAACCTGGAGCTCGCCGTGCGGATCGCCGAGCTGCCGGATCTGATCCGGGGCTACGACGAGGTGAAACTGCGCGGCGTTGCGCGCTATCGGGAGCAGCGCTCCCAGCTGATGCAGAGCTTCGCGCAGCCAGCGCACAGACGGCACTGATCAGATTCATAGGAACGGTCGGCACGCTGAAAGTACGAGAAAGGCGGAGAGACCGTGACGACCACACCAGATCCCGAGCAGAGCGCCCAGCAGACGCAGCCCACCGTGCCGCTGCCGGAGCACGCCGATGCTGCTCGGCACGAGCCCTTGCAGCAGACGCAGCCGACCGTGCCGCTGACCGACACCGGCGTGCAGCCGCCGTACCTCGCGGCTCAGGCGCCCTTCCAGCCGCCCCAGCGCCCGGTCTACGCTCCTCACCCCTCTCATCTGAACGCCGCCCAGGCCCCGACCGCGGCTGCGAGCCCACCGCAGCCGCCCCAGCCGCCGTACGGGCCGGGCGCTGAGCCTGACGCCGCCTCGCCCTCCCAGCCGCAGAGCAAGTCCCGCGCGGGCGCGCTCTTCGCGGGCATCGCCATCGGAGCACTCGTGGGCGGGCTCGTCGGCGGAGGTTCGGCTGCGCTCGTCGCTGCGAACCACACCCCCGCGACCGTCGTGCAGTCGCAGGGCAACGGCCGTGTCACCCTCAACAACCTCGAGACCGCGACGAGCGTCTCCGGAGTTGCGGCCGCCGCGATCCCGAGCGTCGTCACGCTGGAGGTGTCGAGCCGCACCGCCGCCGGTTCGGGCTCGGGCGTCATCTACAACGATGAGGGATACATCGTTACGAACGCGCATGTTGTCACCCTCGACGGCGAGGCGGGCAGCGACGCCGAGATCCGGGTGTGGCTGAGCGACGGCCGCATCCTCGACGGCGAGCTCGTGGGCACCGACCCCTTCGCCGACCTCGCGGTCGTGAAGGTCGAGGCCGACGACCTCGTGCCGATCGAGATCGCCGAGCCGGACAGCATCAACGTGGGTGATCTCGCCGTGGCCATCGGCGCACCGCTCAATCTCTCGAACACCGTGACGAGCGGCGTGGTCAGCGCGCTCAACCGGGGCATCTCGGTGGGCAGCCCGATCATCCCCGACGAGCAGGACGAGCAGCTCGACGAGCCCGATGAGGACGGGGGCTTCCCCTGGTACCGCTTCGGCGATCCGAACGAGGGCCAGAACCAGCAGAGCCAGAGCACGGGCACGATCGTGACCCTGCCCGTCGTGCAGACCGACGCATCGATCAACCCGGGCAACTCTGGCGGAGCGCTGCTCAATGCGAACGCAGAGCTCATCGGCATCAACGTTGCGATCGCCTCGAACGGCAGTGATGCGACCACGGCCGGCAGCGACGGCCTCGGCTTCGCGATTCCCGTCAACATGGTCACCCGCGTCGCCGACTCCCTCATCGCCGGTGAGCGGCCCTCGCACGGCCTGCTCGGCATCGGCGTCAACGACTCGAGCCGCGACACCGACGAGGATCGCAACTTCGCGGGCGGTCTCATCAGCGAGCTCGTGAGCGGCGGCCCTGCAGCCCAGGCCGGGCTCAAGGTGGGCGACGTGATCACCTCGATCGACGGCGTCCCGGTCGACTCCGGCACGAGCGCCTCCGCGCTGATCCGCATGCACGAGGGCGGCGACGAGGTCGTGATCGGCTACACCCGCGGCGGCAAGCCCGGCGAGACCACGGTCACGCTCGGCGAGCTCGAATGGTGACCCGGGCGTAGCGCAGCACGCTCCGCGAGCCCGCGTGAAGGCCCCGCCCCTGGGTTTCTCAGAGGCGGGGCGTTCGCATGTCATAGAGTGGCCGGGTGACCACGCGGCGCTTCGACTTCTCGAGCGGCAATCTGCAGAAGCTGCTTGCCGTGCCGAAGTATGCGCTCTCGATGCTGCTCGCCGCCTTCGTGCCGAGAGTGGCGAACCGCTGGGCCTTCGGCAGCGGCATCGGCGTGGGGGAGGGCGCCCTCGAGGTGGCCCGCGCGCTGCGTGAGGACGACCCGGGAGCCGTGATCTCGTGGCTCGTCGCCGACGAGACCGAGGCCGCGCTCGCGGAGGCCGAGGGCTTCGCCGCGGTGCCCCGGCGCGGCAGGGCAGGCTTCTGGGCGACGCTTCGATCCGGGCGAATCGTCGTCACCCATGGCCTCGGAGACGTCAACCGCTTCGGCGTCTTCGGCGGGCGCGTCGTCAACCTGATCCACGGGGCGCCGCTCAAACGACTGCACCTCGACTCCTCGGTCACGACGGCGTTCGGGGGGGCCGCGCCGCTGCGGGCGCTGCTGCGACGCATGTATGCTGCCGGCACCCGGCAGATCTCGCTCTACGTCGCCGGTTCCGTCACCGCCGCGGAGCGCCTGCGCAGCGCCTACCGCGTCGATCCCGGCAGGGTGCGCGTGCTCGGCGACCCGCGCGACGATCGCGTTTGCGAACAGGCCGAGGATCCGCGCAGGGCCGCCGAGGCCCGAGCCCGCGTGCGCGAGCTGCTCGGTCTGCCCCCCGAGCAGGAGGGAGCGCTCCCCGAACCGCTCGTGCTCTACGCCCCGACCTGGCGCGACGGCGCCCCCGACCCCGCGGCGCCGAGCCCGGAGGAGGCCCGTTCGATCCTCGCCGCCCTCGACTCGCTCGGGGCGCGGCTGCTCATCCGTTCGCACCCGTTGGGCTCCGGCGCGTACGAGTCGCTGCTCGGCGATCGCGTGCGCCTCTTCGGGCAGAACCTCGCGCGCGACATCACCCCGCTGCTCGGCGCCTTCGACGTCGTCATCACCGACTACTCCTCGATCGCGCTCGACTTCTCGCTGCTCGCGCGCCCCATCGTGTGGTTCGCCCCAGATCTCGAGCAGTACACGGCGACGCGCGGGCTCTACGAGCCGCTCGAGGTCACCGCCGCAGGCCAGGTGCAGCGCGACTGGGCGGCGGCGATCGAACGCCTCGACGCCGTGCTGCCCGAGGGCTCGCTGCAGCGCCGCACCGCCGAGGCGGCCTCCCGCGCTCTCGCGGCACGCTTCCACGCGCACCCCGAGGGCGGTGCTGCGCGTCGAGTGCTCGCCGAGATCCGTCGCCTCGATCTGAGCGACGCCGAGCGCATCCCCGAGGGAGCGATCTTCTTCGAGAGCTTCTACGGGCGCCAGGTCAGCTGCAACCCGCTCGCGCTCGACCGCGAGATCGCCAGACGCCTTCCCGCAACCCCCCGCTACTGGAGCGTGACGAGCGAACGCATCGCCGTGCCGGAGGGTGCGGCGCCCCTGCTCGTCGGCTCGCCCGACTGGTTTGCCGCACGCCGCCGCGCCCGGCTGCTCGTCGTCAACGACTGGCTGCGCTACGGCTTCCGCCGCGGGCGCGGACAGACCGTGCTGCAGACCTGGCACGGCACCATGCTCAAGCACCTCGCGCTTGGGCGGCCCGGCGTGAGCCTGCGCACGCGCCTCGCCATCCGCCGCGAGAGCCGGCGATGGAGCCTCATGCTCTCGCAGAACCCGCACTCGAGCGAGCAGTTCAGAACGAGCTACGCGTTCCGCGGAGAGATCCTCGAAACCGGCTACCCGCGCGACGATCGGCTCGCGGCAGCGGTCGCCGGCGGCGCGAGGATCGGCATCGCCGTCGAGGCGGCCCGGCGCGAGCTCGGCATCGATCCCCGGGCGAAGGTGCTCGCCTACGCGCCCACGTGGCGGACCGAGGGGCAGACCGTCGACGCGCTCGACGTGCACGCCCTCGCAGAGGAGCTGGGCGAGGAATGGGTGGTCGTCGCCCGCGGCCACACTCGGAGCACCGCCAGCTACATGGGACGACTGCCAGGCGGCCGAGGCCGCGTGCTGGACGCCTCGATGCATCCCGACGTGAACGACGTCATCCTCGCCGCAGACCTGCTCGTGACGGACTACTCGTCGGTCATGTTCGACGCGGCAGTCGCCCGCGTGCCCCTGCTCTTCTTCGTGCCCGACCTCGCCGCGTACCGCGACCGCGAGCGCGGCTTCACCTTCGATTTCGAAGCGACGGCGCCCGGGCCGCTCGCGACGACGCGCGCCGAGGTGGTCGCGGCGGCGGTCGCGGGCGTGCCGATGGGCGGCGCCTACGAGGCCTGGTGCGAACGCTTCACGCCGTACGACGACGGGCGCGCGGCGGAGCGGGTCGTCGACGCGCTGATCGAGCGAGGCGCCCTGTAGCAGGGGAGACGCTCAGACCCGTGAGCGGTCGACCGTTCGGCGCGCACCGCCCGCGATGCCGACGACAAAGCCCGAGCCCCAGCTCAGATGCATCGTCACGAGCGCGGCGAGGCCGAGCAGCCGCTGCCCCGCTCCCCGGAGGCCGGGCAGGCGCGTCGCGGCGAAGCAGACCGCCGCCGCATACGCCGCGGGTACGAGATGGGCGAGCGACCACCAGCCCCAGGGCAGTGCGCCCGCGAGCTGCAGCAGGAACACGACGAGGCTGAGCGCGAGACCCAGCACGAGCGTGCCGGGTGCGAAGAAGCGCCACGGCGTCTCGCTCGGATAGCGTCGCACGAGTACGGCCCGCCAGGCGCCCGTCGCGAAGAACTGGCGGGCGAGATCCCGGTAGCTCGCCCGCGGCCAGTAGGTGACGCCGAGCGCCGGCTCGAACCAGACGAGCCCGCCCGCGCGGCGGATGCGCAGGTTGAGCTCCCAGTCCTCGCCGCGGCGGATGCCTCCGTCGTAGCCGCCGACGGCGTCGATCGCCTCCCGTCGGAAGATGCCGAGGTAGGCGCTCTCCGCAGGGCCCGCGATACCGTCGCCGTGATAGGCGCCGCCGCCGAGCCCATAGGGGCTGTTGTAGCCGGAGGCGATCGCGAGCTGCACCGGCGTGCGGCCGGCCGCACGCATCACGCCGCCCACGTTCGCCGCGCTCTCGCGCCGAAGCGCCTCGATGCCCAGCCGGGTGTAGTCGGGCGTCAGCTCGCTGTGGGCGTCGACCCGCACGATCACCGGATGCCGGCTCGCGGCCACGGCCAGGTTCAGCCCGATGGGGATCTCCCGATCGGGGTTCGAGACGATACGCACCCGGGGATCCTCGTCGGCGAGGCGCGAGGCGATGTCGTCGGTGCCGTCCCCCGAGGGGCCGAGCGCGAGCACGATCTCCTTCTCGCCCGCGTAGTCCTGCGCGAGGATAGTCCGCACCGCGGCTTCGAGGTAGGCCTCCTCGTTGAGCACCGGCATCACATAGCTCACCCCGGGCAGCTCGGGCAGGGCAGGCAGCTTCACCCCGTCATTCTGTCACGCATCTGCTCGCGTAGGCTTGAAGCATGCAGATCGCAACCGACGTCAGGCGCGCCAGAAAACTCGCGAAGAAGGTATTCAAGGGACGTCGCGCCCTGTTCGGCGTGCGGGAGCTCATCGCCAAACGGGGGCCGCTGCCGGAGCAGCGCTTTCGCATCGGCGTCTACTTCGCCGACAGCGACGTCAACATCTACCAGATGCGCCAGTGGTACGCCCCCCTGCAGGAGCTCTCGAAGACCCATCCGGTGCTCGTCATCGCACGCAACCCCGCCGGCGCGAAACTGCTCATGGAGGAGAGCGGCCTCGACGTCGCCTTCACCCAGAAGGTCACGCAGATCGAGCGACTGCTCGCCAAGCAGCCGCTCGACATCGTGCTCTACGTCAATCAGAACACCCGCAACTTCCAGATGATGCGCTACGGATCGCGCTGGCACGTGTTCATCAATCACGGCGAGAGCGACAAGATGTACATGACGAGCAACCAGTACAAGACGTACGACTACGCCTTCGTCGCAGGCGACGCCGCCCGCAAGCGCCTCGGCCGCGCCCTCTGGAACTACGACCTCGACTCGCGCACCTTCGCCATCGGCCGGCCCCAGACCGACCACCTCACCGGCGAGCCGCCCTTCGAGCCCGACGAGCGCACCGTCGTCTTCTACGCGCCCACCTGGGAGGGCGACCGCCCCGCAGCGAGCTACGGATCGGTTGTGAGTCACGGCGAGGCGCTCGTGAAGCGCCTGCTCGAGACCGGGCGCCACCGCGTCGTCTACCGCCCCCATCCCCGCAGCGGCGTCGTCGACGACGCCTTCGGCGAGGCCAATCAGCGCATCATCGACGCCATCGCCGAGGCGAACCGTCGAGACCCGAGTGCGCAGCACGTCTACGATACCTCTCCGTCGCTCAGCTGGCAGCTCAGTCTGCCCGATGCGGCCATCTGCGACATCTCGGCGATGATCTACGACCGCCTGGCCACAGGCAAGCCCCTCATGGTGACGCGTCCCGCGGCACCCGAGGCCGACATCGACGAGGGCGGCTACCTGGGCGTCTGCGAGTGGCTGCACGCCGAACAGACCGGGCGCATCGACGAGGTGCTCGACGCCGTCATCGGCGACGAGCAGGCGCGCGAGCGGCTCGTCACCTGGTCGCAGCACTACTTCGGCGATACGACTCCGGGCGCTCCGACGCGACGCTTCCACGACGCGATCGAGACCCTGCTTTCGCGTGCCGCTCAGGAGCGATCGCAGCGCGATTGATCACTGCGGCTACCCGTGTGGGCTCTTCTCGAACGAGCTGGGAAACGGGTAGCAGGCCTGCATGGTCGCCGTGATCGACGGGGTGAGCGCCGCGATCTGCTCCTCGGTGGAGTCGGTGTCGTTCAGGCAGAAGACGCGGTAGGGGTGGCCGATCTCGAGACGCTTGAGGAAGAACGGCAGGTCTTCTCGCGAGATGTCCTGGTAGCCGTAGGCGATCGATCCGGGCACCGCGCGCCCGGTGGCGAATGCGTAGTAATGGTAGAGGCCCGAGGCGATCGAGTAGTCGGCCGGATGGCGGAACTTCGAGGCGGCGACGCGTTCGAACAGCTCGGGGAAGCGCGCCTCCATCTCGTCGAGCACATCGCGCTGAAGCGGCATAGGGGTGTGCTTGAACTTGTTCGTGATGGTCACCCCGAACTCGTCGGCGATGAGGCGCCGGGCGTTCTTCGCGGCTGAGAGCACCGGGATGTCCCTCGATGAGGGCGGGTCGATGTCGAGGCAGGCGCTGGAAGGGAAGTACCTGCTCAGGGTCGAGGAGAGGAAGAAGTCTGCCGGCTGCACCAGGTCGCCGAACAGCACGTCGTCGTTGAGGTAGAGGAACTGCCGGCTGAGGCCGTCGATGTGATGCAGCTGGGATTCGATGGCGTGCGAGTTGAAGACGGGCAGCACGCCGGGATCCGAGAAGATCTCTCGATGGTCGACCACTCTGACGCGCGGGTTCGTCGTGTCGAGCCACGGCGGCACTTGATCGTCGGCCACGATGTAGACGTTGCGCACCCAGTTCGCGTACATCTCGAGCGACCTCAGCGAGTACCTGAGCTCATCCCGGGAGGCGTAGCGGGACGGATTCGCGGCGGTCTCGTTGAGCGCGTCGGCGTCCGTGCTCCCGAGCGCCGTGTTCTTGCGTCGGCGCCATGCGGGGTCATCGCCGTCGACCCAGGTGTAGACCGCGTCGATCGGCTCGGTGATCCGGTAGATGTGCGGCAGCGAGGCCGATTCTGGCCATCTGTCCGGCGACGCCATCGCGCGGCTCCAGGCGGCGGGGGAGAGGTAGGCGGCGATGCCGTTGCCGCTCGGGGCGAGGATCGTGCCCGGTTCGTGTTCGCAGCCGTCCGGCCGGGGGAGGGCGTCGTCGTGCAGTTCCTCCCAGAACGAGATCTCCACGCCGCATCCGACGTCACCGAAGACCTTTCCCGAGGGGGCGATCCTGTGGTCGAACAGCACGAACTCGGCGTACCGTTCGACGGCGGCGCGGTGGAGGCGGCTGGCTGCGATACCGCCGAGTCGCATCGCGCTGCGCGGCCGTCGGGCGGGTGCGAGATGCCATGCGCCCTCGCCGGGACGGTGGGCTTCGAGGGCGAGGATCGCCCGAACCTTGTCGGGGGCGCGAACTACCACGGTGCGCGTTCCGTAGCGGCCGGGGAGCAGCGCGTACTCGATGCCTGCGGCGTCGAGGGCGCCCCTCGCACGGAGGAGCGCCGCGTCCCGTTCCTCCCACGCGTCGAAGCGTTCCGCCACCGTCGCGACCCGCGGGCGAAGCGCGCCGCCTGCGACGGTCGCATCTTCGCCGTGTTCGAGGCGGGCGATGGTTCGGCGCAGCGGCCGCGAGAAGGCGCGCTGCAAGGGGAGCCGACCGGCCAGGGCGTCGAGGATCATCACGCTCGCGCCGACCGGCAGCACCTCTTTGACCTTCCGCTTCAACTTGCTGGTGTTCACCGCGCTCACCGCCTCGTCGAAACGCTAACAGCCGGCTCCCCTCAGCCGCGGGGCCTGGCGCTCGCCCGGGCGCTCAGGTATTGTGCTCGGCGTTGTAGCGGTCGAGCGCCTCGTCGATCGGGCCGTCGAACTGCAGCCGTCCCTTGTCGAGGTACAGCCCCCGCGAGCAGAAGCGGCGCAGGTCGCGCTCGTTGTGCGAGACGAGGAACAGCGTCTTGCCCTCGGCGAGCA